>QBLV01000100.1:0-3041 GCA_003241815.1 Hyphomicrobiales bacterium
GTGCCGCAGTTGGGCTCGACCAGCCGCTCGGCATCGTCCATGCCCGCGACGAGGCCGGCTTCGCGAGCGCCGAGGCACGCTTGCGCGATGCCTATCGTTTGGGAGAGGGGGCGCCACAGCGCGGTCGCCTGATCGCGGAACGCATCACGGAGAGTTCGCAACGATGAGCCTGCTTCTGGCAATGACCGGCTGGCATGTCGAGGATTGGCGCGCACGCTTTCAGGCGCTGCTGCCGGACATGCCGATCGTGACGCTCGGAGAACCCTTCGATCGACGCGCGGTGCATTATGTCGCGAGCTGGAAGCACCCGGAGGGCAGCCTCGCGGGGCTGCCGAACCTGGCGGCCGTGTTCTCGCTGGGCGCAGGCGTCGACCATCTCTTCGCCGATACGCGCCTGCCCGAGGTGCCGATCGCGCGCGTGGTCGACCCCGACCTGACCACGCGGATGAGCGAGTACGTCGTGCTTCACTGCCTGCGCTATCTGCGCCAGCAGCCGCGCTACGACCGCCAGCAAATCGACAAGAGCTGGGAGGACGACCGCGACCAGCCCGCCGCGCGCTCTGTGCGCGTCGGCATCATGGGGTTGGGGGAGCTTGGGCAGGACGCGGCGCGCAAGCTCCAGGTGATGGGCTTCGATGTCGCCGGCTGGAGCCGTTCGGCGAAGACTGTCGAGGGGCTTGCGACCTTCGCAGGTACAGAAGGCATGACAGCCTTTCTCGCCCGCACCGACATCCTCGTCAGCCTGCTGCCGCTGACGCCCGAGACGCGCGGGACGATCAATGCCACGCTTCTGGCAGGCCTCGCGCAGGATGGCCGGCTCGGCGGGCCGTTCCTGATCAATGCCGGTCGCGGCGGGCTGCAGGTCGAGGCCGACATCCTGGCCGCGCTCGATGCCGGAACGCTCAAGGGAGCGACGCTCGACGTGTTCGAGATCGAGCCGCTGCCGGCGGATTCGCCGCTCTGGACCCATCCGGCTGTGACGGTAACACCGCACAACGCGGCGATGTCGGAGCCCGAAGCGATCGCGACGCTGATCTCGGCCCAGATCCGCCGGCTCGAAGCCGGCGAGCCGCTGGAGCATGTCGTCGATCCGACGCGAGGCTATTGAGCCTCAACCCTCGTGCGAGACATAGGCCTTGAACGCCTCGGCGTGATCGGGGTGCCAGCGTGAGAGCGGCGGGCGGTTCTCGATGATGTCGCCCATCGCCCAGGCATGCGGTTCTCGTCGAGCACGTGCGGCGTGTCGCCATCGGGGCAGAGGATGTAGAAATTGCCCGCCGCCAGCCGTTCCAGCGTAAAAGCGACTGCCTTTTGACCATCGAAACCTCGATGTCGTCGATCGCGCCAATGGCGGCGTCGTCGTCGGCAACGACAACAACCGGCCGTTCTCGTTATCGCGCGATCCGAAGACGGCCGACGATAACGAGTGTTCGTGCTGATGTCGGTAGAGGGACTTCTCGACGCCAGGTGAAGCGGTCCGCCTGCTCGGGGACGAGCCGAACGGGCAGCCCGCCTTTAAACCACTCGCTTGTCGGGCGAATCACAGAGATCCTGTTGAATGCAACGCCCGCATTCCGGTCTCAGCGCCTTGCAGGTGTAGCGGCCATGCAGGATCAGCCAGTGATGCGCGTGCCGGCCGAAGGCGGGCGGCACGGCCTTCTCCAACCCGAGCTCGACCTGCAGCACGTTCTTGCCCGGCGCGATCCGCAGGCGGTTGGCGACACGGAAGACATGGGTGTCGACGGCGTGGGGGATCTCGCCGAAGGCGATGTTGAGCACGACATTGGCCGTCTTGCGGCCGACGCCGGGCAGGCTTTCCAGTTCAGTGCGCGTCGTCGGTACCTCGCCCCCGAACTCCGCGATCAGCTTCTCGCAGAGCGCGATGACGTTCTTCGCCTTGGTGCGGAACAGGCCGATCGTCCGGACATGCTCGCGCACGACGTCCTCGCCGAGTGCCAGCATCTTCTGGGGCGTATCGGCGATTTCGAAGAGTTTGCGCGTCGCCTTGTTGACGCCGACATCGGTCGCCTGCGCCGAGAGCACCACGGCAACCAGCAAGGTGAAGGCGTTGACGTAGTCGAGTTCGCCCTTGGGCTCGGGGTTCGCGGCCTCGAAGCGCGCGAAGATCTCGCGCACGCCGGCGGCGCTGCGGGCGCGCGGCTTCGTGATCAGCGCTGTCGGCGGGGCGCGGCGCTGGCGACTGTTCTCTTGCGTCATCGGGGCGTTATAGTGGGCGCATGGACCTCGGCAAGCGCGATTCAGGAGTGTTCGACGACGGCGAATCGGCTCTCGCCGAGCGTCCCGTCTTCGACGCCACGATCACGCCGCACCGCTCGCTCGGCCAGAACGGCTTCCGCATCGTGATGACGCTGGTCTGCCTCGTCAGCATCGTCTCGTCGATCCCTTTCGTGGTGCTCGGCGCCTGGCCGGTCGCCGGCTTTTTCGGCCTCGACGCGCTCGCGCTGTTCATCGCCTTCCACGTCAATTTCCGGCATGCGCGCGCTTTCGAGCGCATCGTCGTGACACCGCTCGAGGTGCTGCTGCGAAAGGTCTCGCATCACGGCCGCGAGGCCGTTTGGCGCTTCAACCCCGCATGGACGAAGCTGGAGCGCAAGGACGACGAGGATTACGGGCTTCTGGGCATCTCGCTCGTGTCGCGCGGGCAACGCGTGGTCGTTGCGGGCGCCTTGTCGCCAGGCGAGCGCGAGGGGTTCGCGGACGCGCTCGGTTCGGCGCTCGCAAAGGCACGGCGGGGCCCGGATTTCGGGGCGGTGTGAACCTCCCAGCTTTCGGGTGGAGGCCGCCGCCCCATCTCCCTAGTTTCGCGTCATGACAGACGATGCGAAGGTGACGGCGATGACCTCTATCCAGAAACTCGGCGTGATGACGCCGACCCGTTTTTCCAACGCCGTACTGGCACGCGCCGTCGAGGCCATGCCGACGGAGGCGGATTTTCCATCCGTCGCGGCGGGCTCCGATTACGATACGGTTCGGCGCATCCTCGCCTACATCACGGAGAACTGGCGGGCGCAGCCGACGAT
>QBLV01000100.1:3051-3639 GCA_003241815.1 Hyphomicrobiales bacterium
TCGCGGAGGCGGCCGGGGCAACACCCACCGATGTCCATCACCTGTTCCGGCGCTGGTGCGGGCTCACCCCGAAAGCCTTCCTGCAGGCGATCACGCTCGACCATGCCAAGGGGCTGCTCGGCGCCTCCGTCAGCGTGCTCGATACGGCGCTCGAAGTCGGGCTGTCGGGGCCCGGCCGGCTGCACGATCTCTTCGTGACGCATGAGGCGATGTCGCCGGGCGAATGGAAGGCCGGCGGTGGCGGGCTCGTCCTGTCCTATGGCTTTCACCCCTCCCCGTTTGGCGAGGCTCTGGTCGTGACGACGGAGCGCGGTCTTGCCGGGCTCGGCTGGGTCTCCGACAGGCTCGACGGCGGCAAGGTCGTGGGCGGGCGGGCGGAGGCGCTGGCGGACATGATGCGGCGGTGGCCCCATGCCGATTACCGCTTCGACCCGCAGACGACCGCGCCCTATGCGATACGGATTTTCGATCCCAAGGCTTGGGCGGCCGAGACGCCGCTGCGGGTCGTGCTGATCGGAACGGATTTCGAGGTGCGTGTCTGGGAGACGCTGCTGCGGATCCCGGTCGGGCGCGCCACGACCTATGGCG
>QBLV01000100.1:3737-22352 GCA_003241815.1 Hyphomicrobiales bacterium
CATGGCGGTCGGCAAGAACCCGATCTCCTTCTTCGTGCCCGCCGACCGCGTCATCGGCAAATCCGGCGCCTTGACCGGCTATCACTGGGGCCTGACGCGCAAGCGCGCCATCCTCGGCTGGGAGGCCGGACAGACGGCGGCGGCGGGCTGATCCGCGCGCTCAGCCCTTCAGGTACATGTCCCAGCATGGCGAGAGGGCAACCACGCTTCGCCCGCGCGTCGCTTCCTCGAAATGTGCGAAGATCGCGTCACGCGCCGTCGTCGGCGGGCATTTGGGCGCGAGGATCGCATCTGTCCGCGCCAGTTCCGCGAGCGTCTCCCGCGCGAGCGCCGGCGTGCTGCGGCCGGGATCCATGCCGATCGGCACATGGCGCGGGGGCGCCCGGTCGAGCAGGCGGTTGAACGGATCGACGAAATCCAGCGTCAGGAAGCCGTTGAGTTTTCTGCCATTGACCGCTTCCCAGGCGCGGATGGCGTCGACGCCCTGCCGGACCTCCAGCAGCCAGGTCGCCTGATAGTCGATCTCGGAATAGAGAATGTAGGAGGGCGGCAGGTCGCGCCGCGCGAGGTCGCGATAGCTCGCCTGCTGCGTCGCATAGTGCTCCAGCATCCCGGC
The DNA here is from genome assembly GCA_003241815.1 of Hyphomicrobiales bacterium. Lineage (GTDB taxonomy): Bacteria > Pseudomonadota > Alphaproteobacteria > Rhizobiales > Beijerinckiaceae > Allobosea. The sequence continues at coordinate 4,354 of QBLV01000100.1, forward strand.
GGCGCGCGTGGCCATGTCGGGTTTGAGGCTGACGCGGCCGAGCGGCCCAAGCTCGGGCGCGTCGAGGGCGACGTGGCCGGCGGCGCCCAGCATGGCGCGGGCACTGCGCTCGACGAAGATCACCATGCTCGGCAGGGCGGTAGCGAGTGCCAGAACCAGCACCAGCGGCTTCAGCGCATCCCGCCGCTCGCGCCAGTCGAGCAGGATCAGCAGCAGGATCGGCCAGAGGCCGATATATTCGAGCGAGCCCGTGTTCTGCGTCTCGAAGAAGGTCAGTGCTACGAGCGCCGCTGCGAGCCAGCCAAGGTTCGAAGCCCGAAGCTTGCGCAGGCCCTCAAGCGACAATGGCAGGCCTTCACGCCAGGTCGCCAGCGCCAGCGCGCCGAGCAGCAGCAGGCAGGGCCCGACCACGTTGAACTTGACCGAGGCGACGGTCAGGAAGCGCGGCAGCAGCGCGCCGGTGTTGAGGGAAAGCAGCGCCAGGATGTCGGCGATGTAGGCACGCACCAGCCCCGTCGCGAGATCGAGCAGGCCGAGGGCCGCGAGGACCAGCGCCGCGGCGATTGTCGCATCGCGCAGGCGCATGCGGCCGGAAAGGAGGGCGTAGCCGACCAGCATGGCGCCTGTCACCGCACCCGTGATCTTGACCAGGAACAGCGTCAGCATCAGCGCCGCCACCAGCCCGATCGTCAGGCGGCGATCCTGCACGACAAGCAGCGTCGCGATCAGCAGATAGAGCAGCAGGGCGACATGGCGGTTGTAGTGCCCGTAGCCGTCGAAACCGGGCATCGGGTAGAGCCCATGCAGGTTGATCGGCAGCGAGGCGAACAGCAGGAACGGCAGCAGCAGCGCCAGTGCCATCGGGCGCGAGCGCGCCGCGACAGGGGCGCAGAGCAGGGCCGCGAGCGGCAGCAGCACGGGCAGCAGCGCCCAGTTGGCGAGCAGCATCGGCTGGGCCCGTGGAAACAGCCCGTCCAGCAAGGCCGCGCCGTAATAGCCGAGCGGGCCGACGGGCGCGAAGAAGTCGAGGCTTGGAACCTGGCCCATGCGGATGCGCTGCATCGCGTCGAGATAAACCGCGGTGTCCCAAGCGTTCGGCCCAAGCGGCAGGCGCAGCGGCAGGCTGAGAGCAGCGGCGGCCGCAAGCACGAAGGCCGTGATCCAGAAGGCGGGCATGCCGGCGAGACAGGTCAGCCGGGCCGCAAGCCGCTGCGGGGCCGCGACCGGCGCGCCGAGATCTCCAACCGACATGCCGCGCCTCCGCCCGATACGCAAAACACCTTACCGGAAAATCGTTACCCCAAGCCTGCGCCGTTCCTCGAAAAGCCGGCATTCCGCTCCGGCGTCCAGGTAAATCGCTCAAACTGGTTTCCGGGCTGGGTTAATCGCGGATGATCTCGGCGAACCGTTCGGGCAGCGCGAAACCATGGCGCAACGGGTCGTCTGCCTCGATCACGAATGTGCCCTCGCCCGCGAAATAGCCGGTCCCGCCGACGGCGACCGTGACGGCGCCGGGCGCTGGGCCAACCGCGTCGCCGAGCACGCGGCCGGTAAAGGTGCCGCCGGTGATGCTGCGGACATTTCGCGTCTGCCCCACCGCAACGAGACCCTTGGCGTGATCCAGCGCCATGCGGGCGGTGACGCCCGAGCCGGTCGGCGAGCGGTCGATCTGGCGGTCCGCAAAGATGCAGAGATTGAAGCTGTCCTCGTCGGGACCGGCCTCGTCGGTAACGATCGTGCCATAGAGGAAGCCGAGATCCGGCTCGCTGGGATGGGTGATCCCCTGCGTTGCACGGACCCTGTCGGTGAGGGCGGCGGCCGCATCGGTCAATGCCGCGACGGGCGTGTCGAACAGATCGAGGCCGAAGCGCGAGGCCGGCAGGATGCAGTAGAAGGCGCCACCATAGGCGATGTCGGTGGTCACCGGCCCGAAGCCCAGCACCTCGACGACGAGATCCCGCGCGAAGACGAAAGCCGGGACGCTTTCAAAGACAACGCTCTCGACCTTGCCCTCGCGCAACCTGCATTCCAGCCGCAGCAGCCCACAGGGCGCCTGGATGGCAAAGCGCGTCACGGGCTCGACCGCCGGCACCAGCCCCTGCTCGATCGCATAGCGGCCCAGCGCGATGGTCGCGTGGCCGCACATGGTCGAATAGCCCTCGTTATGGGTGAACAGAACGCCGAAGGCCGCCTCGGGATGCGAGGCGGCGACCGGGATGACGCCATACATGCCGGCATGGCCGCGCGGCTCCAGCATCATCGCCCGGCGCAGGTGGTCGTGGTTCTCGCGCGCGTCGCGGCGCTTTTCGAGGATCGTCGCGCCGGTCAGCTCCGGATAGCCGCCGGTGACGATGCGAACCGGCTCGCCGCAGGTGTGATAGTCGAAATAGGACAGACGCATCGTCTCAGGTTCCGGTTTCAGACGGCGGTGCGGTGCGGTGGATCGCAGCCGGGCCGCGTGCAGCCATCGGCAGCGACAGCGCAGGCGAAGGTCAGCGCCGCCTGGAGATCGTCGCGGGTGACTGTCGCGAAGCCGGGCCCCAGCCTGCCGCGGGCCGCCAGCACGGCGAGAAAGCCGCCGATGAAGGTGTCGCCCGCGCCGACCGTGTCCGCGACGATAACGGGCGGTGCCGCCGCGGTTGTAGTATCAGCCGGCCGGTAGCATGTGGCCCCGTCGGGCCCTTGCGTGACGAGGACGATGCGCGCGCCGAGACCGTGCCAGCGCCGTGCGATCGCCTCGGCCGGCACGCCCGGATGGAGCCAGGCAAGGTCGTCGAGGCTTGCCTTGACGATGTCGACTTGACCGATACGCGTCTCGATCAGGGACAGAGTCAGGTCACGCTCCGGCAGCACGGAGGCGCGGATGTTGATATCGTAGCTGATCGTCGCACCCTGTTGGCGGGCGCTCGCGGCGAGAGACGTCACGGCTTCGCCCGAGGGGCCGATCGTTGCCCCGAAGGATGCGGCGTGGAGATGCGCTGCACCGGGCGGCATGCGGCGGGGTGTGCCGTTGGGCTCGGCATGGGCCGTGCCGGCGAGATGCAGGGCGAACTCCGGCACGCCGTCGGGAGCGAGCGGCGAGACGATGGCGACCGCCGAAGGCAGGGCGCTATCATGGATCAGCGTGGTGGCTATGTCTTCCGCCACCAGCACCGCGCGAAAGCGTTGGCCGAGCGCGTCGGTGGACAGCGCGCCGGCATAGGCCACTTTCGCGCCGAAGCGGGCGAGCGCCAGCGCTGCGTTGAAGCCGGACCCGCCGAGCACAGCCTCATAGTGCCGGCCTTCCGCATCGCGCGGGATGAAATCGCCGATCGCCTCGCCGACGACGAGGATGTCGGCTGCGCTCACAACAGCCCGCGCTTCGCCAGGCTGCGCATCAGATGCGAAGCGCCGAAGGTCCAAGGCTCGCAATCGGAGGTCGAACGCATGCGGTTGACCAGGGCGCCGAGTTCGGGAGCCGCAATGGTGACGATGTCGCCGTACTTATGGGTGAAGCCGCCGCCGACCGTATCGCGGTCCTTGATCGGCGCGAACATGGTGCCGAGATAAAGCGCCGCCCCATCCGGATACTGGTGATGCGGCCCGATCATCTGGCCCGCGAGATCGGCGGGATCGCGGCTGATCCTGGCGATCGAGGACGAGCCCTCCAGCGGGAAGCCGTCCTCGCCCTCGACCGTCAGGGTGACGGTGGTGTTGCGAACATGGTCCAGCGTGAAGCCGCCATCGAAGAGGCGGATGAAAGGGCCGACCGCGGCGGCAGCGTTGTTGTCCTTGGCCTTGCCCAGCAGCAGCGCCGAGCGGCCCTCGACATCGCGGAGATTGACATCGTTGCCGAGCGTCGCGCCGACGATGCGGCCGTCGGAGGCCACGATCAGCACGACCTCCGGCTCGGGGTTGTTCCAGGTCGAGGCCGGGTGAAGACCAGCGTCGAAGCCGGTGCCAACCGAGGACATCGGCGGCGCCTTGGTGAAAATCTCGGCGTCCGGGCCGATGCCGACCTCGAGATACTGGCTCCAGGCCCCCTGCTTGATCAGCACCTCCTTGAGGTGCATGGCCTCGGGCGAACCGGGCTTCAGCTTCGAGAGATCGTCGCCGATCAGCTTCTCGATCTCGGCCCTGATCGTCACGGCGGCTGCGGGATTCCCGCGCGCCTTCTCCTCGATGACGCGCTCCAGCATCGAGACCGCAAAGGTGACGCCGGCCGCCTTCACCGCCTGGAGATCGAGCGGTGAGAGCAGCCAGGGCTTGTTTGAGTCGCGGCCATCGACGGGGGTGTTCGCCAGAATGTCCGATAGCGTCCCGATGGGTTCGCCCGCTGCCGCCCGCAGCGCGGCGGCAGGGTCTGGCGCCTCGCAGAGATCGCGGCTCGTCGGAAAAGCCCGGGTAACATCGACCAGCGCGTCGCCGCGCAGGGTGACGATGGCCGGCCCCGCGACATCGGGGCGCCAGACGCGGCCGAGCAGGGCTGCCTCGGCGGCATCCTTTGGCAGGGTCTGGTCTGGGGTCAGAGAAAAGCGCGACATGGCCAAGGATCCGTCGAACGGCTGGGTGGGCGGGGAGAACAGCCGCTTCCGAGACAATGTGCAAGAGGTGAAGCGTTCGTCGAAGGACTATGGCCTGTCATCATTTTGTCATTGAAACGTCGCCCGCCCTTCATGCTAGCTTGCGCACCAACAAGAACAGCCGCCCAAAGCCAACCGAGGGCGGAAGGGAGATGAAAGATGACAGTGAAATCACGTATCCTGATGTCCGTTGCGGCCTTCGCGCTCGCCGGTGCCGGGCCTGCCATGGCCCAGACCGAAATCCAGTGGTGGCATGCGCTCACCGGCGCCAACAACGACGTCGTCGTCCGCCTGTCCGAGGAGTTCAACGCCTCGCAGAAGGACTACAAGATCGTCCCCGCCTACAAGGGCTCTTATCCGGACACGCTGAATGCCGGCATCGCCGCCTTCCGCGCCGGCACCGCCCCGCACATCCTGCAGGTCTTCGAAGTCGGCACCGGCACGATGATGTCGGCCAAGGGCGCGATCAAGCCCGTCCATGAGCTGATGAAGGATGCCGGCGAGACCTTCGATCCGAAGGCCTATCTGCCCGCCATCACCGGCTACTATTCGACGGCCAAGGGCGACATGCTCTCGATGCCGTTCAACTCGTCGTCGATGGTGATGTGGTACAACAAGGACGCCTTCAAGAAGGCGGGTCTGAACGCGGACGCGCCGCCCAAGACCTGGCCGGAGGTGTTCGAGGCCGCCAAGAAGCTGAAGGCGTCCGGTTTCGACAAATGCGGCTTCTCGAATGCCTGGGCGACCTGGGCCAACATCGAGCAGTTCGGTGCATGGCACAATGTCTCGCTCTCGACCAAGGCCAACGGGCTCGACGGTTTCGACGCGGTGCTGAACTTCAACAGCCCGGCCTTTCTGAAGCACTGGACCAATCTGGTCGATCTGCAGAAGCAGGGCGTCTATGACTATTCCGGCCGCACCAACAATGGCGAAGGCCGCTTCACCTCCGGCGAGTGCCCGATCTTCCTGACCTCGTCGGGCTTCTTCGGCAACGTCAAGGCCAACGCCAAGTTCGACTGGGGCAACGCCCCGATGCCGTATTACCCCGACGTGCAGGGCGCTCCGCAGAACTCGATCATCGGCGGCGCCTCGCTGTGGGTGATGGGCGGCAAGAAGGCGGACGAATACAAGGGCGTCGCCAAGTTCTTCACCTTCCTGTCCAATGTCGACCGTCAGGTGAAGCTGCACACCGAGTCCGGCTATCTGCCGATCACCAAGGCGGCCTATGAGAAGGTCAAGGCATCGGGCTTCTACAAGGACAAGCCCTATCTGGAGACGCCGATCCTCTCGCTCAACAACAAGGAGCCGACGGAGAATTCGCGCGGCCTGCGTTACGGCAGCCTCGTCCAGATCCGCGATATCTGGTCTGAGGAGCTGGAGGCGGCACTGAACGGCCAGAAGACTCCGAAGGCAGCACTTGACGCAGCCGTGGAGCGGGGCAACCAAATGCTGCGCCAGTTCGAGCGGACCGCCTCGCGCTGAACAGCCTCGTGACTCTTTCGCCGCCGTCCCGGCCTGTCGGGGCGGCGGCGTCTTTCGGGTAAGCCATGCAGAAGAACGCCTATTTCACCGGATTGACGATCCCGCTGCTGCTGCTTTTGCCGCAACTGGCGATCACCGTCGTGTTCTTCTACTGGCCGGCGAGCCAGGCCGTCTGGCAGTCCTTCCTGCTGCAGGACGCCTTCGGCACCTCGACGGAATTCGTCTGGTTCGAGAACTACCAGATGCTGTTCTCCGATCCGGGCTACCTCAAGGCCTTCATCAACACGGCCATCTTCTCCACCTTCGTCTGCGTGCTCTCCTTGTCCATCGCCCTGCTGTTTGCGGTGATGGCGGACCGGGCGATCCGCGGGGCCGAAATCTTCAAGACCCTGCTGATCTGGCCCTATGCGGTGGCGCCGGCGGTGGCGGGCGTGCTCTGGCTGTTCATGTTCGATCCGTCGCTGGGCATGCTGGCGCGCGGGCTGTCCGATATGGGCATCGCCTGGAACCCGCGCCTCAACGGCAACGATGCGATGCTGCTGGTCATCCTGGCCGCGACCTGGAAGCAGATCAGCTACAATTTCCTGTTCTTCCTCGCGGGTCTGCAATCGATCCCCAAGAGCGTGATCGAGGCGGCCGTGATCGACGGGGCCAAGCCCTGGCGGCGCTTCTGGACGATCGTCTTCCCGCTGCTGTCCCCGACGACGTTCTTCCTGCTCGTCGTCAATATCGTCTACGTCTTCTTCGACACCTTCGGCATCATCGATACGATCACCGGCGGCGGGCCATCGGGCGCGACCGAGACGCTGGTCTACAAGGTCTTCTCCGACGGCAAGGGCGGCTCCAATCTCGGCGGCTCAGCGGCTCAGTCGGTCGTGCTGCTGGTCATGGTGATCGGCATGACGGCGGTGCAGTTCAAGTTCATCGAGCGCAGGGTCAGCTACTGATGGTCGAGGACCGCCGCCTGGGCGATATCATCGCCTATGTCATTCTCTCGATCGGCGTATTGATCGTCGCCTTTCCGGTCTGGCTGACCTTCGTCGCCTCGACCTGGGATGCCGCGACCATCATCAACGGGCAACTGCCGCTCTATCCCGGCCCGAAGCTGTTCGAGAACTATTACCGCATCCTGTTCGTCGGCACTTCGGGCACGACGCGCGAGCCGGTGCTGGGCATGATGCTGAACTCCTTCATCATGGCGATGGCGATCGCGATCGGGAAGATCTTCATCTCGGTGCTGTCGGCCTATGCGGTGGTCTATTACCGCTTCCCGTTCCGCATGGCGGCGTTCTGGATCATTTTCGTGACGCTGATGCTGCCCGTGGAGGTTCGGATTTTCCCGACCTTCAAGGTCGTGTCGGACCTCAACATGCTCGACACCTATCAGGGTCTGGCCGTGCCCCTGATCGCGTCCGCGACCGGCACGCTGCTGTTCCGGCAGTTCTTCATGACGATCCCCGACGAGTTGCTGGAGGCCTCGCGGATCGACGGCGCCGGCCCGTTCCGGTTCTTCAAGGATACGGTGATCCCGCTCTCGATGACGACGATCGCGGCGCTGTTCGTGATCCAGTTCATCTATGGCTGGAACCAGTACCTATGGCCGCTCCTGGTGACGACGAAGGACTCGATGCAGACCATCGTCATCGCGATCAAGAAGATGATCGTCACCTCCGACGCCCTCACCGAATGGCAGCTCGCCATGGCCACCGCGATGCTGGCGATGCTGCCGCCCGTGCTCGTCGTCATCCTCATGCAGAGGCTCTTCGTGAAGGGCCTGGTCGAAACCGAGAAATAAGCACCCGATGGCCCAGGTCACCCTCACCAACGTCAAGAAAATCTACCCCGGCGGCGTCGAGGCCGTGAAGGGCGTGTCCTTCGACATTCCCGATGGCGGTTTCTGCGTGCTCGTCGGCCCGTCGGGCTGCGGCAAGTCCACGCTTTTGCGGATGGTCGCCGGCCTTGAGACGATCTCGGCCGGCGAGGTCTCGATCGGCACCCGCGTCGTCAACCAGATCGGCCCCGCCGAGCGCGACATCGCCATGGTGTTCCAGAATTACGCGCTCTATCCGCATATGAGCGTCTACGAGAACATGTCCTACGGGTTGCGCAATCTCGGCACGCCCAAGGATGAGATCGACCGGCGGGTAAAGGAAGCCGCGCGCATCCTGGCGATCGAGCCGCTGCTCGACCGCCGGCCCCGCCAGCTCTCGGGCGGGCAGCGCCAGCGCGTCGCCATGGGCCGCGCCATCGTGCGCAAGCCGCAGGTCTTCCTGTTCGACGAGCCGCTCTCCAACCTCGATGCCAAGCTGCGCGTGCAGATGCGCGTCGAGATCAAGAAGCTGCAGCGCGCGCTCGGCGTCACCGCGATCTACGTCACCCACGACCAGGTCGAGGCGATGACGCTGTCCGACAAGCTCGTGGTGATGAATGGCGGCCAGGTCGAGCAGATCGGCCTGCCGGCGGACGTCTACAAGAAGCCCGCGAGCAAGTTCGTCGCGACCTTCATCGGCTCGCCGCCGATGAACATTCTGCCGGGCACGATCGACGGCCCCGGCATCGTGGCGCTGGGCGATGCGATCCTGGAGGCGCGCGACCTGCGCGAGGATCTGGCCGAGCAGACGCCCGTCGAGGTGGGTTTGCGGCCCGAGGATGTCGAGATCGCCTCCGAAGGCGAGGCCGGCTCGCTGCCCTTCGACGTCGAGTTCATCGAGGAACTGGGCGCCACGCAGCTCTTTCACGGGCAGCTTTCAGGGCTGCCCTTCGTGATGCAGGCGGCCACCGATGTCGTGGCGGCCCAGGCGGGTCGGATCTGGATCACGGTCGATCCCGACCGCGTGCACGTCTTCGATGTCGCGACGGGCGCGCGGCTGGGGCGGGTGTGAGTTCGCGACGACAGCACAAGGAACCCCTCTCCTGTAAGGAGAGGGGCAGGGGGGAGGTGTAGGCCCGTCAACCAGTTACTTCCCGTTCGAAAACGCAACGGGGAGGTTACGGACAATGTGTCAAGCGGCCGTCCCCTCACCCTGCCCTCTCCCTCTGGGAGAGGGTTCTCCGTCGAGGTTCCTGCGCTTCGACCCTCAGCTCACCGGCGCGTATTTCACCGCGCAGCCATAGGCCTTTGTGCTCGCTTCCGAGACAGGCTTGCCGGCTTTCAGCTCAGCTACGGCCTGGCGGACATAGCTCTTGGCGCCGGTGAGGCTGGCCGCACTCGCTGAGGGCTTGTCGTCGATGGCGCCCATATAGGCGAGCGTGCCCTTGGGATCGACGATGTACATATGCGGCGTGGTGGTGGCGCCATAGGCGCGGGCCATCTTGCTGTTGGGGTCGAGCAGGACGGCAGCCGGGGCAGCGTCGCGGCTCTTGGTCAGCTCATTGGCCTTGGCGCCATCGACATGGCCCTGCTCGCCGACCGGGGAAGATACGACCGAGAGCCAGACGACGCCCTCCTTCGCCATGTCCTTCTGCAGCGTCTGCATCGTCGCGCTGGTGTAGTGCTTCCGGACATAGGGGCAATCGTGGTTGGTCCATTCGAGGATCACGGTCTTGCCGGCGAATTCGGACAGTTTGCGCGGCTTGCCATCGGCATCGACGGCCTCGAAGGCCGGAGCCGGCGCGCCGACCTTGGCCGTCGCCTGGGCCAGGGCCGCCCCAGTGGCGAGAGAGAAACCGGCGATGGCGAGGCCGGCGATGAAAGTCTGGCGGGTCAGGTTGGCTTTCACGTCTGTCTCCTGTCTTCGGGTTGCTTCGTGGGTGAACGGGTTCAGCGGCCGAGCGCCGTCTTCAGATCCTTGCCGGCGGCACGTTGTGCCGCGGTGACGATCATGTCCGGCGTCAGCAATTGCGGCAGCACTTCGGGCTGAGCGCTCTTCGTGCCGGGATAGAACAGATAGAGGGGCACGCCGGCGCGGCCCTGCTCGGCCAGCGCCTGAGCGATCTGGCTGTCGCGGTTGGTCCAGTCCGCCTTGAGGTAGACGACGTTCAACTCCGCGAAGGCGTCTTTGACCTCCTGGCGGGACAGAGCAACGCGCTCATTGGCGAGGCAGGTGATGCACCAGGCAGCGGTGAAGTTGACGAAGACCGGCCGCCCTTCCGCCTGCAGCGCCGCCACCCGCTCCGGCGACCAAGTCTGGATATCGTCGGCGCGCGCCTGCGTGGTCACCTGAGGCGTTGCGCTCTGCAGGACGAACCACCCTGCCGTGAAGACGATCAACACGGCGAAGGCCGAAGAAACGATGCGGCCGCGCCCCGCCTCCCGCGTCACGCCGACAAGCCAGACGACGAAGCCGGCCGCCAGCACGGCCACCAGCGCCGCCAACACGCCGCCGGGTCCGGCCTGAACGGACGCAACCCAGATCAGCCAGATCGCGGTGGCAAACATCGGGAAGGCGAAGGCCTGCTTGAGGATCAGCATCCAGCGCCCGGGTTTCGGCAGCAGGCGCAGGAGGCCAGGAGCGAAGGACAAGGCCACCACGGGCAGCGCGAAGCCCAGCGCCAGCGCCAGGAAGACGGACAGGCCGAGCGCCGGAGGTTGCGTTACCGCGTAGCCGATCGCTGCCCCCATGAAGGGCGCCGTGCAGGGCGTCGCGACGACCACCGCGAGCGCGCCGGTCATGAAGGCGCCGAGCCGTCCGCCGCGCGTCGCGAGGCCATGACCGACACCGGCAGCCGACGTTCCGATTTCGAAGGCGCCGAGCAGGTTCAGGCCGATCAGCGTCATCACCACCGCCAGCGCGATCACCAGCGGCGGCGATTGCAGCTGGAAACCCCAGCCGACGCTGGCGCCGAGCGCACCCAGCACGATGACCATGCCGGCCAGCGCCATGAAGGTGACGACGACACCCGCCAGAAAGAGCAGGCCCTGTTCGCGAACCTGCACGCGGCTCGCCTGGGCGAGTTGGGCGAAACCGAGCGCCTTGATGAACAGCACCGGCAGCACGCAAGGCATCAGATTGAGGATCAGCCCGCCCGCAAACGCGAAAAGCAGTGCCGCCCATAGCGTGAGATCGGCTCCCTCGACCGGCAGCGGGATACGCACGGCCGAGGGAGGCGAAGCGGCCGCCGCTGTTGCGCCCACCAGCGCCGGATCGACCGCAGCCGTCAGGGGGAAGGCGCGCAGCGCCCCGCCTTCGCTAAAGGTCACGACGCCGCCAACCTCAGCNCTGGTGGGCGCAACAGCGGCGGATCGACCGCAGCCGTCAGGGTGAAGGCGCGCAGCGCCCCGCCTTCGCTAAAGGTCACGACGCCGCCAACCTCAGCGTCAGCGAGCTTGAAGGCACTCGAGCGGGCCAGTCGGAGAAGGGTGCCGTCGGGCGACGCCGTCGCCTCCTGTTTCGCGGCATGGTCGATCAGCGTGTCGGAAAGCGGGAAGAAGCGCAGGTCCGTCGGTGCCGTGGCCAGGCCCGACAGCCTCAGCGCCAGCCCCCCGCCATCGGCGGCGAGACGCCCCTTGAAGGCGGCGGGCGACGGCAGCGCCGCGCGGGCGGCCTCGATGCGGGCCTGGGCCGCCTCATCGACGATCGCTTCGGCGGCCACCGGCAGGTCGAGGTTGAAGGCGCCTTCCTCGGGAATGCAGATCTTCTCGCAGACCAGCCAGGTCGCGGCCGCCTGCAGCGTCAGGCGTTCGCCGGGCTTCGCATCGGGCGGGACGGTCACTGCGACGGGCAAAAGCAGCGTGCCCTCGAAGCCGAAATTGACCAGCGGTTCGACGGGGATGGCCTTGGGCGCCGGCCACTGCATTTCACCGGCCGTGGCGCCTTGAGACAGCGTCCAGGCGATGCGCGTCGGCTCGCCGGAATCACCGGGATTGGCCCAGTAGGTGTGCCAGCCCGGCGCGATCTTCTGCACAAGCGCGACCTGGAAGCGCTCGCCGGGAGCCACCGCATCGCGGCTGGACAGCAACGTCGCCGCCACGCGGGGCGTCGATACCGCGGCCGTCTCGGCGGCGCTGACGAGGCTGGGCGCAACCAGCGCGAGAGCCAGCGCCGCGATCCGCCATGACTGTCTGATGGGAGTGGAAGCCATGATCTCCGTCGTCACCTCTCGACACGCCCCGATCTGTGCCCGATCGCGCCTCATCATGCCAATGACAAGGCAGTGAAGGAGCAACAGGTCACAGGCGCGAATATCGGTCGTCATCGGGCAGCGGCCGAACGACGCCATCATCATGGCGGCAATACTGTCCGCTTTGGCGGGCAGCGTTGCTCCGGCAGTGTGCCGCGCCGCTGCTATTGCAGCGGCAGCGGACCCGTTCCGGGCTTCGGGGCGGCCGGACGCGGCCTCGGTTTCGTGGCCGGCTTCGCCGGTTCACTGGAGAGGCCGAGCCGGGCGCGGATCGAGGCGGCGCGAGCCTCGGTGAGGCGCGCGCCGCAGAAGCCTAGCTGCCCCTCACGCTGAAAGGAGCGGCAGATCAGCTCACGCTCGGCGGAGAAGCCTGCCTGCTCGCGCGCGATCGCGCGCTGTTCAACCGCATCCGCCTTAGCCGTCAGCACGCGGTAGCCCTCGCGTACCGCCCGCTCGGCGACGCCGCGCGCGGCCTCTATCTCCTTGGCGCGGGACGGCAGCGTGCGGGCGTCGGGGCCCCACAGCCCGCGCGGATCGATGCGGCAAGCGGCGGCCTCGACGACGCAGGGCTGCGCCGGCTCGACGACGAGGAAGGCTCCGTCGAGTACGTCAAAGGCGATCGGGCAGATCGGCGCCTCGAGCCTGTAGCGCGGAACCCCTGCGGGGCGCCCCAGCGATGTGACCGGCAGGGGCGTTTCACCGAAGGACACCGCGCAGGGTTCGACGAGATTGCTCGCCTGGAAACCGTTGACGGTGAGCTTGAGCCCGAAGCCGGTCGCGGTTTTCTCGAATGTGGCCTCGCCCAGGCCGCCATTTTGGCGAAGCGGGCGTCCGATGATCGCATCCTCGCCCGCGACCTTGATCGCTGGCATGGACGGCGCACGCGGCACGACCGGCCCACCGGTGGCTGGCGGAGCCGCCTGCTGCGTGCCCGGCGCATTGAAGGGCTGCGCGCCCGGCAGTTGCATCGGCTGCGCCAGCACAGCCGGCGACACGCCGCCGAAGGCCAGCAGCGCGACGAGGCGGAAGGCAAGATGCATCTGTCTGATCACGAAGTGCCCAGTTTGGAACCGTAACAGCCGCTTTTGCATGAAATGGCGCGAGCCGGCGCGCAAGAGCACATCCGCAACACTCGCCCGCAATGAGCAGGCACCGAGCGCGATGCGGAAAACCTGCGGCGCCTTGCGATTCTTAATCGGCTCGCCTGTCTTGCAAGGGTAGGAACACCCTCACTATATACGCCGCCAAGGGGCGGTTTCACGACCGTCAAACGTGGAATGCCGGTTTCGTTCGCCGCAACAGGTGGGGGCGAACCGGTCCATGGGCCGGCAGGTGGCGCCAAGCGCCGCAGGTCGGCGATCTGCTCAATTTAAAAGGGATCCCATCCATGGGTAAGGTAATCGGTATCGACCTCGGCACGACCAACTCCTGCGTCGCGGTCATGGAAGGCTCTACACCCAAAGTCATCGAGAACTCGGAAGGCGCCCGCACCACGCCGTCGATCGTTGCGATCACGGATGATGGCGAGCGTCTCGTCGGCCAGCCGGCCAAGCGCCAGGCGGTCACCAACCCCGAGCGCACCTTCTTCGCGATCAAGCGCCTGATCGGTCGGACCTTTGACGATCCGATGACGCAGAAGGACATGCATCTCGTCCCCTACAAGATCAAGAAGGCCGCCGCCGGCGACGCCTGGGTCGAGGCCGATGGCACCGACTATTCGCCGTCCCAGATCTCGGCCTTCACGCTGACCAAGATGAAGGAGACGGCGGAGGCCTATCTCGGCTCGTCCGTGACGCAGGCCGTCATCACGGTGCCAGCCTATTTCAACGACGCCCAGCGCCAGGCGACCAAGGATGCCGGCCGCATCGCCGGCCTCGAGGTGCTGCGCATCATCAACGAGCCGACGGCGGCCGCTCTGGCCTATGGCCTCGACAAGAAGCAGGCCGGCACGATCGCGGTTTATGACCTCGGTGGCGGCACCTTCGACGTCTCGATCCTCGAGATCGGCGATGGCGTCTTCGAGGTGAAGTCGACCAATGGCGACACCTTCCTCGGCGGCGAGGACTTCGACATGCGCCTGGTCGAGTATCTCGCGGACGAGTTCAAGCGCGAGCAGGGCATCGACCTGAAGAAGGACAAGCTCGCTCTCCAGCGCCTGAAGGAAGCTGCGGAAAAGGCCAAGATCGAGCTTTCGACCACGGCCCAGACCGAAATCAACCTGCCCTACATCACGGCGGACGCGTCGGGCCCGAAGCATCTCGCAATCAAGCTTTCGCGCGCCAAGTTCGAGAGCCTGGTCGACGATCTCGTCCAGCGCACGATCGAGCCCTGCAAGAAGGCGCTCAAGGATGCCGGTCTCTCGGCGGGCCAGATCGACGAAGTGGTCCTGGTCGGCGGCATGACCCGTATGCCGAAGGTCCAGGAGGTCGTGAAGCAGTTCTTCGGCAAGGAGCCGCATAAGGGCGTCAACCCGGACGAGGTCGTCGCCATCGGCGCCGCGATCCAGGCCGGCGTGCTGCAGGGCGACGTCAAGGACGTGCTGCTGCTCGACGTGACCCCGTTGTCGCTCGGCATCGAGACGCTGGGCGGCGTGTTCACCCGCCTGATCGACCGCAACACCACGATCCCGACCAAGAAGAGCCAGGTCTTCTCCACCGCCGAGGACAATCAGGGCGCGGTGACGATCCGGGTCTTCCAGGGCGAGCGCGAGATGGCGGCAGACAACAAGATGCTCGGCCAGTTCGACCTGATGGGCATTCCGCCGTCCCCGCGCGGCATGCCGCAGATCGAGGTGACCTTCGACATCGACGCCAACGGCATCGTCTCGGTGACGGCGAAGGACAAGGCCACCAACAAGGAGCAGCAGATCCGGATTCAGGCATCCGGCGGGCTCTCCGAGGCCGACATCCAGAAGATGGTCAAGGATGCCGAGGCCAATGCCGGCGAGGACAAGAAGCGCCGCGAGCTGGTCGAGGCCAAGAACCAGGGCGAAAGCCTGGTCCACTCGACCGAGAAGTCGCTGAAGGACTATGGCGACAAAGTCTCCGCCGCCGACAAGAGCGCGATCGAGACCGCGCTCGACGCCCTCAAGGCTGCGCTGGCCGAGGATAATGCCGAGACCATCACCTCGCGCACCACCGATGTGATGCAGGCCTCGATGAAGCTCGGCGAGGCGATGTATGCCGCCAGCCAGACGGATGGTGCAGCCGACCCGGATGCGCCTGCCAGTGAGGCCAAGAAGGAAGACGACGTCATCGACGCCGACTTCAAGGATGTCAGCGACGACAAGGGCGACAAGAAGAAGAGCGCCTGAGCGCGTCTTCCTCAACGACGACGACGTTTCATCAAGAACGAAGAGATGGCCGGGCTTGACCCGGCCATCTCGTTACGGGAATGCGTCGTGACGAAACATTCTCGTTCTTCCGCATGCAATGGCAGGGTCAAGCCCGGCCATGACGCGACGGGGAACGAAGGGGCCGCTGTTTGATGTCCAAGCGCGACTATTACGAAATCCTCGGCGTTTCGAAGACCGCGAGCGAGGCGGAGCTGAAAAGCGCCTTCCGCAAGCTCGCAATGGGCTGCCACCCCGACCGGCACCCCGGCGACACGGCGGCCGAGGCCAAGTTCAAGGAATTGAACGAGGCCTATCAGGTTCTCTCAGACCCCCAGAAGCGCCCTGCCTATGACCGCTACGGTCACCAGGCCTTCGAGCACGGCGGCGGTGGCCAGCAGGGGCCCGAATTCTCCGATTTCATGTCGGACATCTTCGATTCATTCTTCGGCGACGCCCGCGGTGGCCGTGGAGGCGCCCGCGCGGCGAATGGCCGCGAGCGCGGCGCCGATCTGCGCTACAACCTCGAGATCGGTCTGGAGGATGCGTTCGCCGGCCAGAACGCCTCGATCCGCGTGCCCACCTCGATCGCCTGCGAAGTCTGCTCCGGCAGCGGCGCCAAGCCCGGCTCGAAGTCGCGGCAATGCCCGACCTGCGGCGGCCATGGCCGGGTCCGGGCCAATCAGGGCTTCTTCTCGGTGGAGCGGACCTGCCCGACCTGCTCGGGCCGTGGCGAGATCATCGACGACCCCTGCAAGAACTGCCAGGGCGCGGGCCGCGTCACCCGCGAGCGGACGCTGTCGGTCAACATCCCGGCCGGCGTCGAGGACGGCACCCGCATCCGGCTCGCCGGCGAGGGCGAGGCGGGCCTGCGCGGCGGGCCGGCCGGCGACCTCTACATCTTCCTCTCGATCAAGCCGCACGCGATCTTCCAGCGCGACGGGGCCGATCTGTTCTGCCGCGTGCCGCTCGGCCTGACATCGGCCGCGCTCGGCGGCGAGATCGAGGTGCCGACGCTGACCGGCGAACAGGCTCGGGTGAAGGTCCCCGAGGGCACGCAAACCGGCAAGCAGTTCCGCCTCAAGGGCAAGGGCATGAGCGTCTTGCGCTCCCGCGAGGTCGGTGACCTCTATATTCAGGTCGTGGTCGAGACGCCGCAGAAGTTGACGCCGCGCCAGCGCGAATTGCTGATGGAGTTCGAGCGCGAAAGCTCGGGCGCGACGCATCCGGAGGCCGCTGGCTTCTTCGGCCGGGTGAAGGATTTCCTCGGCGGCATCGGCGGGGCGGCCTGAGCCGCTTTAGTCTCGGCAAGCGCCGCACAAAAAAACGGGCCACCTCACGGCGGCCCGTTCTTGGTCAGGCTCTGATCGAAATCAGGCCTTGTCGACCACCTTCTTGACGGCATCCTTGCCCTTGCCGAGAGCCTGCTGGGCTTCGCCCTTGCGCTCCTGAGCAAAACCCTCTGCCTCGAGCTCGGGCTTGTCCATCGCCTTGCCGGCAGCCTGCTTGACGTTGCCGGTGGCCTCGTTGGCCATGCCCTTGACCTTGTCCATGGTGCTACCCATCGTCTTGATCCTTATGCTGAATTTCGTGCCGCCCGTTGCGGCTTGCGACGAAGAAACCAGTGGCTGGGCGGAAGGTTCCAAATAAATCTCGTGCCTACCGCGCGTGGATTGAAGGCTCGCAAGCGGCCGCAGCCATGGCATGCAGAGCCTGCGCAGTTGCCGCATCGGCCGGGAAGAACGTCTCCAGCGCCAGCTCCGACAGGGTGATGTCGACCGGCGTCCCGAACACCGTCGTCGTCGAGATGAAGGACAGCGTCGCCTCGCCGACGCGCAGGCACAGCGGCACCACGATGGCCGGCTCGGTTGCGAATGGCGGGTTGTAACCCTTCGGCGATGAAGCGACGGGTGCGTCATAGGACAACAGCTCGGTCAGCAGTTCCGCCAGCACGGGATCGGCGGTGGCCCTGATCTGCTGGCGCAGGCGCGCCAGCAGATGCGAGCGCCACTCCTCCAGGTTGACGATCGCCGGGGCGAGGCCGGCCGGATGCAACGACAACCGCAACACGTTAACCGGCGGGCGCAGCAGGTCGGGATCGGCGACCAGGCTCAGCAGCGGCGCGACGGCGGCATTGGCCGCGAGCAGGATCCAGTGCCGGTCGACAGCGAGCGCGGGATAAGGCTCATGGCCCTTCAGGACGAGGTCGATCGCCGATTTCGCGGCCTGGAGACCCGGATCTTCCAGTGTGCGCTCGAGATAGACCGGCGCATAGCCGGCCGCGAGCAGGAGCGCATTGCGCTCGCGCAGGGGCACGCCGAGATGCTCGGCCAGCAGCAAAACCATGTCGCGGCTCGGCTGCGAGCGCCCGCTTTCGACGAAGGAGAGATGCTTCTGCGAGATCTCGGCTTCGAGCGCGAGGTCGAGCTGGCTGAGCCGGCGCAGCTGCCGCCAGTCGCGGATGAGATGGCCGACGCTGGGTTGATGATGCCTGTTCATGTGGACAAATCTAGCCTGAATAATTCAGGAGGGGTTGGCGGATGTGGTGCAAGCGTTTGAAATGA
>QBLV01000101.1:0-1351 GCA_003241815.1 Hyphomicrobiales bacterium
TCGGCCAGCCCGTCGGTGTTGTGGGCGTCGGTGCGCCGAACCGGGCGCATCTCGTGCAGGATGACGGGGACGCCGGCCTGGGCGATCTGCCAGGCGGCTTCGGAGCCGGCGAGACCGCCGCCGATGATGTGAATGGGTTCCATCTGCGGGATGTGTCCGCAGCGATGGCATCCGTCAAGGGAAACGGGGCTTTCGAAATGCAAAATGCCCGCCGGGGGGCGGGCATTCGCTCTTCAACCGGTTTTCGCGGGGGAGGGACCGCGAGGCCGGGAGACACTCTGCGAGTCCGGCTCCGCAAGCGGAGCCGAGCAGCTTCAGACGGCGGCGTGGGTGCGCGCGACGAAGGCGATCTCCGAGCGCGACAGGCCGAGATCATCGAGCTCGCGGTCGGTCAGGCGGGACAGCTCGCGAACGGTCTCGCGATAACGCAGATAGGAGCGGATCTTGGCGGCGATCATGGTGACGAACATAACAATGGTCCTGGTTTGAGTTCCGGAGCGGGTCGGTGCCCACAGCGATGAATTCGTTGTGCACTGCATATAAGTGAGCCATGCCTGCCCAAACAGAGGACATTTGTCAGTTCCGTTATGCTGTCAGCGCATGAACCATTCTCGAATCCTTCATTTTCTCCAGATCACCCGCGCTGAGCGGTTAACGGATCGGTAAGATTCGCTGCAAACTTGCCTCGCGATTGGGCAATTCATCTCGCGACTGCGAAATGGGGAGCGCGCTGCCCGGCGTTTGGGCGATTTTGCTGCTTAATCGCCGCCCGCCGACGAGGCTTTCTGAAAAAAGCCCTGTTTCGGGCGGCTAACAGCCGCATCGGCCAATCACCAGGCGAGGTTAACGTAGGGTTAGGCCGGCGGCCGCCGAGGCCGCCGGCCATCAGTTGAAGCCGGCGCTCAGTCGCAGCGCTCGATCAGCCGGGAGGCGGCGGTGACGCCGGCCAGCGAGAAGGTATAGCTCGTCTCGTTGCCGCGCCCGGAGCGGGCCTCGAGCTGCATCTCGCTGCCGGCCCGCATCGCGGCGAGCAGTTCCGGCTCGCGCTCGATCCGGCGCAGCCAGGCGTGGCTTCCCTGCGTAATCATGCGGAAGCTCTCGTCGCCGATCGTGACCGTGACCTCCGAGCCCGAGGCGAAATCATAACCGGCCTGCAGGCTCGATTCGGTGCGCTGCGGCGTCTCCGCGCCCTTGACGAAGAAATAGACGTCGCCATGGCGCAAGGATTCGGGGGCGGCGCTGGCGGGGGTGGCGAGAATATAGCAGCTGCGCTCCGCGCCGGTGCCGACGGCGGCGGCATTCCAGCTGCCGAACTGGCCGAGCGGCGTCGCCGGGGCGGCCAGCGCCGGGG
>QBLV01000101.1:1393-2639 GCA_003241815.1 Hyphomicrobiales bacterium
CAGCGCCGCCCTCATCCCCGCCGCCATCACGGCCAGCACCCCGGCGCTGGCGGCGCCAATCGCGGATTTTGTCATCCTGTCTCCTTTCGTCTTCAAGGCTGCAGGGTGGCAAAAACCCGGTTAACAGGGCGTCACCGTGACGTCGGACTGCGGCGTCGGGGCGCAGAGGGCGTCCTGCTCGGCCGCGTCGCGGGCGATCTCGTCTTCGACGCGGGCATCGGCCAGCCTGCAGGCCTCGTCGGAGTCGAGTCCGGCGAGCCGGTTGTCCAGGGCGTAGCGCAGCCGGCGGCGTTGCGTGTCGGGCGCGGCCTGCATGAAGGCGATGAAGCACTGCCCGTCGCCGCGCCGGCAGCTCCTGGCGCGCTGGCAGGTCTTGTTCGGGCAGAAGCGCCAGACGCCGACGACATCGCCGCAGCGATGCAGCAGCAGCGGCCGCACCCTCTGGCAGCTCTCGAAATCGGTGATGGGGGGTAAGTCGTCGAATCGGCCGCGGGCTTTGGTCATGGCGGTCTCCGGTCCAGGGGGCGCGCCGCCGCCGCTGCGCCGGCACGCGCCGATATCCGCCCGCGCGGCTGCGCGGCGGTGATCAACAGGGGCTGGCGGAGCGCCGCGAGGCGCGGGGTAACAATCCGCATCCGTTGAGCCAGGACGCGGCGCGGCGGGATTGAGCCACCCGTCGCACGCCCCGTGGCGCTCCGCCTTCGGCGATTTCGGACTCCGGGCCGCGCTTATGGGGTTGAGGGCCATCCTTCGCCGCGAGCCCTTTCGACGCCAGTTCCCCTCATCGGGTTGTCGCGTCTACTTCGACATGGGACGAAGGCGTGATGCCCACGACCTTTCCAGCGAGCTCCTCGCACAGGGACCGTAGTGTCCCCAGGGCGGTGCCCCGAAGCCTCCCGAGTCCGGTTTGTAAGACCAGCCGCAGGCGCCGACCCTCACCCAACCTCCAGCATACCTCCGGATGGCCGCCCCGTTTGGGTGATGGGCGAGGGGAGTATGGGAGAGGCGGAGAGGGCGGGGATAAGTTGGTGTCCATCCCGGTCTATGCCGGCCCTTACGGACACGCTAAGCGTTGCGAAAAAGCCCATCTCCACCACCAAATTGAGATCGCGGTTCGATTCCATCATATTTTGAGATAATAGAATCAACGACTATGCTACTCGCCTAGAGAGGCGGATAGTCCGGGCGGTTGATGCAATGAAGCTAGTCGAGCTGTTTTGTGGCTGCGGCGGGTTTTTGTTTTGCG
>QBLV01000101.1:2649-8816 GCA_003241815.1 Hyphomicrobiales bacterium
CGCCTACGATGTTGACCCGATTCTTACCTCTTCCTACCCGATCAATTTTCCCGAGACGACGCTGCATCGCCGGGACATTGCCCCGCTCACGGGTCTAGAAATCGAAGCAGATGTCGGGGAAAAGCCTTTCGGGATATTCGGCGGGCCGCCTTGCCAAGGCTTCAGCGACATTGGCAAACGCGACAAGCAAGATCCTCGTCGCGAGCTGCTAGGCCATTTTTTTCGAATCGTGTCTGAGGTCGAGCCAGTATTCTTTGTTATGGAGAACGTACGAGGCCTTGCTTATGCTGATGCGCGTCCACTGCTCGATGAAGCGCTAAGTCTGATAAAGGACAGGTACGACATTCTTGACCCAACAATCTGGGACGCGGCGCAGTTCGGGGCCGCTACGAAGCGCAATCGGATGTTTGTCATCGGTGTGCGCAAGGACCAACAGGCTCCGGTCGTCAAACAGGATGTCGAGGCTTTCAAGCAAAAGCCCGCTACCGTGAAGCAGGCTATCGCGGATTTAGCCAGCGCGCGCGAGTTAGAGGAGTCCGACACTTTGCCTGGCTTTGACCGATGGCGGATTCATCGGCGCGGTTTGCCAACCGATTATGCCATGCGGCTGCGTGCGCCAGATAATGTTTTCACAGGTCATCGCCCGACCGCTCATACTCCGGCGGTAGTTGATCGTTTCGCGAAGGTGAAGCCTGGCCAGACTGAAGTGATCGGCCGACATCCGCGACTTAAGCAGAGCGGCCAGTGTCCTACTCTTCGCGCCGGCACAGGTCCTGACAGAGGGTCTTTTCAGTCTGTAAGGCCGATCCACCCTATCGAGAATAGAGTAATTACGGTTCGCGAAGCAGCTCGCCTCCAAGGATTTCCCGATTCTCATGTTTTTCATCCTACGGTTTGGCATAGCTTCCGTATGATCGGAAATAGTGTATCCCCGCTTATGAGCGAGGCCATCTTCCGCGCCATACGGGAACGGTTGCGGCAAGCGCCAATCCAGCGGCGCAACGAGGCGCACGAAGAATCTAGGCAGTCGGTCAGCTCGCTGAATGGATTGGTGGAGGCTGCGGAGTAATTGAACTGGTTGATCGTCTAACCCCCGAACGCCGCTCCTGGCTGATGTCGCGGGTAGCGAGCAAGAATACATCGCCAGAAATGCGCGTGCGGCGGGCCGCACATGCAATGGGCTTTCGATTTCGGTTGCATCGCAAGGATCTGCCGGGACGGCCTGATTTAGTATTTCCTAAATATAAAGTTGCTATATTCGTTCACGGTTGCTTCTGGCATAGACATCTGATGTGCCCGAAGGCCTCATGCCCCAAAACGCGAGCTGACTACTGGCAGAATAAATTCCAAGCCAACATTGCTCGGGATGCTTCAGCCGTCGCAGAATTGATTAAGCTGGGTTGGCGCGTGCTTACGATCTGGGAGTGCGAGACCCACAGTCAGGAGGGGGTGGCCAATTTCCTACGAAAAATTCGTACGAAAGTAGAGAACTCTTGACAGGGCCGCTTTAACATATTGCTCTCGGACTCGCTTGCGAGATTTACGCACACCCCATTGCGCCTATAGGTAAAAGATGAACGATCAGCTAAAAGAAGAAAGAAAGGCAATTGGTTCAGCGACCGCTTCGCCAACGAAGAATTTCTTTGTTAATATGCTGACAAGGGATATCGAACTGCCGGACGCAATTTTGGATCTACTTGATAATTGTGTTGACGGAATTCTAAGGACAGCCCCCCGAATAGAAGGCGAGGCGCCTTACGCCGGATTTAATGCTTCGCTAACAATGGATGTAGACCACTTCGTTATCGAGGATAACTGTGGCGGCATTCCCAAAAGTATTGGTGAGCACTATGCATTCTCGATGGGTCGCCCTCCGGGGGAAGAGGTCGCGCACCTTCAAGGCGCTGCGACCGTCGGTATGTACGGCATCGGAATGAAGCGTGCGATCTTCAAATTGGGAACGGAAGCGCATGTTGAATCGTGGAATGATGAGGCCTTTATCGTCGAGTTTAGTCCCGAATGGATGGCAGATCGCGATTGGACGAATTTGCCCATGTATCCACTTAACGAGGGCGCGCTCGCTGATCGCGGAACTCGGATTACAGTATACGAGCTCAATGAAGAGTGCAAACGCGCTTTCGGGGATCCCGCGTGGATCGACGAATTCCGCAAGACAGTAGCCCGCCACTACTCGATCATCATCGGAAAAGGCTTTGAAGTACGCATCGGTTCGGCTGCTGAAATAACTGCGAAAATTCAACCTATCAAAGCTGCCGAATTCAAACTGTTAGAGACCGACGCGCTTGATGATGGTTCTAGAATACAGCCTTACGTATATGTCGGTGTGCTGCACGGGGTTGAAATCGAGATCTATGCGGGGCTGTATAGGAAGCTGCTGACGGCGGAAGAGGCTGATCGTGAAGAGCAGACTAGAGGTGCCAAAGACGATGCCGGTTGGACAGTCGCCTGTAATGATCGTGTGGTGATTTGGAAAGATACGACTCGTTTGACTGGCTGGGGCGAAGGCACAGTCCCGAATTTTCATGGTCAATTTATTGCTATAACTGGCGTTGTTTTAATGCGCTCTGATGATCCAAAGAAGCTTCCGCTAACCACGACCAAGAGAGGCATCGATGCTGCCTCAAGCGTATATTCTGAAGTTAAAGATTTAATGAAGGAAGCAACCAAGAGTCTTACCACCTTCACTAACCGGTGGAAGAAGAATGAGAAACAGTTGGAAGATATTTACCGCAATAGTCGTTATATTGATCTGCCTCAAATGCGGTCGGAAGCTTATAAGGTCGCAACTGCGACAGTCCGCAAATTTTCAGATGTAAGAAAATCAGACGTTAGGCTGCCGAATCCTAAAAACGAGACGACGACAGCCTCCGTGAATTTTACTGCCAACAAGGCGGATATAGCGTTTCTTGCTAAGCATTTTTTCGAAGACGAGACCGTTCGGGCTGGTCTGGTTGGCGAGGCCGCTTTTGCCGAGTGCGTTGGGCGATATCGTCGATGAGCGCAGCGTCTTTGCCCTATCACCTTAGGCCTCACAAGGCCGTGGATCGCAGGTTGTTCGTTGACCTTCTTTCGCGGGCAGAGCGTTGGGCGCCCCTGAGCGAAGCGGTCTATATCAGCATGGGGGCCTACCCGCTGGAAGACCACAAACTTGTCCACCGGTTGCTCGGGCTGCGCAATTTAATTGCGTTTGATATGGATGAGCACATAGTACGTAGACAGAAATTCAATAGACCGATCAATAGCTGCAAATGTATGTGCTATTCGTCGGACGCATTGATCGCTGACCTTTATACCATCCTTGCTGAACATGGCTATCCAGAACCACTTAACTTGATAGTTTGGCTCGATTATACTGCTCCGGCGCAGATCGGAGATCAAATTCGAGAATTTCAAGCGTTGATCGACAAGCTTAAGCCTGGTGATATCGTGCGTGTAACCGTCAATGCACACGCAGCGGCCCTGTTCGCCCACAAATCCGCACCGGGTGTACCCCAGCCGACCGCAGCGGAAGTCTGCCAGAAACGTTTCGAAAAACTCGAAGAAAGAATCGGTGATTATCTACCATCGACTGTCTCTCCCGAAATGATGGTCGATGAAAAGCTTCCGCAGGTACTATCACTCGCTTTTTCACAGGCTGTTTTAAATTCATTCCCGCCGTCTGTTGAAGATACATTCGCCCCACTTTCTATCGTTCGCTACAAAGATGGCCAGCAAATGCTTTCATTGGCTGGGATCGTAATTAAAAAATCAGATGAAGAAGAGATGCAAAAGCGTATGGGGCTAGCTGACTGGCGCTTTGCATCAACCAACTGGTCTACAATCCACCGACTCGCTGTTCCGGATCTAACGCTTCGAGAGCGTCTGTTGCTCGAACGCGTGATCGGGACAGCGCCGCTAGAGGAAATCAAAAGAAAACTCGGCTTTGATTTTGCAGAACTCGACGTTGGTGACGAATTTCTGCAAAGTTATGAGCATTACTATCGCTTCTATCCGAGTCTATTGTCCGCAGAGCTATAGTTCCGAATTTTTTGTGCCTTTCACTCCGCCGCCTCCCTAACCGCCTTCCCCTTCCCAATCGGCCTTCTCGCCAGCACCTCCTTGAGGAACCGCGCGGTGTGGCCCTTGCCCGCCCGCACGATCTCCTCCGGCGTGCCTTGCGCCACCACCACGCCGCCGCCGTCGCCGCCTTCGGGGCCCATGTCGATCACCCAGTCGGCCGTCTTCACCACTTCGAGGTTGTGCTCGATCACCACGACGGAATTGCCCTGCTCGACCAGCTCGTGCAGCACCTCCATCAGCTTGGCGACGTCGTGGAAATGCAGGCCGGTGGTCGGCTCGTCGAGGATGTAGAGGGTGCGGCCGGTGGCGCGCTTGGAGAGCTCCTTCGAGAGCTTGACGCGCTGGGCCTCGCCGCCCGAGAGCGTCGTCGCCTGCTGGCCGACCTTGACATAGTCCAGGCCCACGCGGGCGAGCGTCTCCATCTTGTCGCGGATCGAGGGCACGGCCTTGAACAGGTCCTTGGCCTCCTCGACCGACATGTCGAGCACGTCGGCGATGGAATGGTCGCGGTATTTGACTTCAAGAGTCTCGCGATCGTAGCGCTTGCCCTTGCAGACGTCGCAGGTGACGTAGACATCCGGCAGGAAGTGCATCTCGATCTTGATGACGCCGTCGCCCTGGCAGGCCTCGCAGCGGCCGCCCTTGACGTTGAACGAGAAGCGGCCGGGCTGATAGCCGCGCGCCTTGGCCTCGGGCAGGCCGGAAAACCAGTCCCGGATCGGCGTGAAGGCGCCCGTATAGGTCGCGGGATTGGAGCGCGGCGTGCGGCCAATCGGCGACTGGTCGATGTCGATGACCTTGTCGAGATGCTCGATGCCCTCGATGCGGTCATGCGGAGCCGGGTGGTCGATCGCGCCGTTGAGCTTGCGCGCCACGGCCTTGTAGAGCGTGTCGATGACCAGCGTCGACTTGCCGCCGCCCGAGACGCCGGTGATGCAGGTGAACAGCCCCAGCGGAATCTCGACGCTGACATCCTTGAGGTTGTTGCCGCGCGCGCCGACGATCTTCAGCGAGCGGCCCTTCTGGGCCTTGCGCCGGCGCACCGGCACGGCGACCGACATCTCGCCGGTAAGGTATTTGCCGGTGAGCGAATCCGGGTTGTCGAGGATCTGCTGCGGCGTGCCCTGGGCGACAATGCGGCCGCCATGGATGCCGGCGCCGGGGCCGACATCGACGACGTAATCGGCAGTGAGGATCGCGTCCTCGTCATGTTCGACGACGATGACGGTGTTGCCGAGGTCTCTTAGCCGGCGAAGCGTGCCGAGCAGCCGCTCATTGTCGCGCTGATGCAGGCCGATCGAGGGCTCGTCCAGCACATAGAGCACGCCGGTGAGGCCGGAGCCTATCTGGCTGGCGAGCCGGATGCGCTGGCTCTCGCCGCCCGAGAGCGTGCCCGAGGCGCGGGCGAGCGTGAGATATTCGAGGCCCACATCGAGCAGAAAGGTCAGCCGGTCACGGATTTCCTTGAGGATGCGCGGGGCGATCTCGTTCTGCTTCTGGCTGAGGCGCGCGGGGAGGGCGGAGACCCAGGCGAGCGCGTCCTTGACCGAAAGCCGCGAGATCTCGCCGATATGACGCATGTCGATCTTGACCGCCAAGGCTTCGGGCTTGAGGCGGTAGCCGTTGCAGGCCTTGCACGGCGTCTCCGACATGAAGCGGCCGATCTCCTCGCGCGCCCAGTCGCTCTCGGTTTCCTTCCAGCGCCGCTCCATATTGGTGATGACGCCTTCGAAGGGTTTTCTCACCTCATAGGCGCGCAGGCCATCGTTGTAGGCCATGCGGACGGGGTCGGTGCCGGTGCCGAACAGGATGGCGACCTTGGCGCTGTCGGGCAGCTCGGCCCAGGGCTTGGTCATCGAGAAGCCGAAATGCTTCGCCAGCGATTCCAGCGTCTGGCCGTAATAGGGCGAGGTCGATTTCGCCCAGGGGGCGATCGCGCCCTTCTTCAGGGTGAGGCCCGAATCCGGGACGATCATGTCCGGGTCGATGCGCATCTCGTGGCCGAGACCGTCGCAGGCCGGGCAGGCGCCGAAGGGGTTGTTGAACGAGAACAGGCGCGGCTCGATCTCGGGAATCGTGAAGCCGGA
>QBLV01000101.1:8826-15449 GCA_003241815.1 Hyphomicrobiales bacterium
GCCGTCGGTCAGCTCCAGCGCCTGCTCCAGCGAGTCGGCGAGCCTCGCGCCGAGATCGGGCCGGATCACCAGGCGGTCGACGACGACGTCGATGTCGTGCTTGAACTTCTTGTCGAGCGTCGGCGCGTCGGGAATCTCGACGAATTCGCCATTGACCTTGACGCGCTGGAAGCCGCGCTTGAGCCACTCCGCCATTTCCTTGCGGAACTCGCCTTTGCGGCCGCGCACGACGGGCGCAAGCAGATAGCCGCGCGTCTTCTCCGGCAGCTCGACCAGCCGGTCGACCATCTGCTGCACGGTCTGGCTCTCGATCGGCAGGCCGGTGGCGGGCGAATAGGGCACGCCGGCGCGCGCCCAGAGCAGGCGCATATAGTCGTGGATCTCGGTGACGGTGCCGACGGTGGAACGCGGGTTCTTCGACGTCGTCTTCTGCTCGATCGAGATCGCCGGCGAGAGCCCGTCGATCTGGTCGACATCGGGCTTGCTCATCATCTCGAGGAACTGGCGGGCATAGGCCGAGAGGCTCTCGACATAGCGGCGCTGGCCTTCGGCGTAGATCGTGTCGAACGCCAGCGACGACTTGCCCGAGCCCGACAGGCCGGTGAAGACGACGAGCTTGTCGCGCGGGATCGCGAGATCGACGTTCTTGAGATTGTGCTCGCGGGCGCCGCGCACGGTGATCATCCGCGAATCGGTCTTGCGCGCCTCGTCGAACATCGCCTCCAGCGAGGCGGCCTGATCGGCGAGCGAGGTCTTGTTGCCGGCGGGCGAGGTTTTGCCGGACGCGGATTTGCCGCCGGTGGTGGGTTTGCGAGCCATGAGGGCGTCCGGTGAGGGATGAAGCGTAGAGATAGGGCGAAAGCCGCGCCGTGCCAGTGCCTGGCTCGGGTGCCCGCCATGACTATCACGCGAGACCGGAGACTATCACGCGCGAAGGGGTGATGCCGCCATCCTGCTGACAGATCGTGACAGGAGCACGGGACAGATTTCCCTGGACGCGTCGGATCGCAAAAAGGGAGCGACGATGATTTCCGAGCTGTTTCGGGCGATGGCCTACAACAATGCCTGGGCCAATCATCGCCTGCTGAAGGCCTGCGAAGGGCTGACGCAGGCGGAGTTCGAAGCGCGGCGCACCGGGTTCTTTCCGAGCCTTCGGGCGACGCTGAACCATATCCTGGTCATCGACCGGTTCTATGTCGATGCGATGGAGGGTGGCAGGCTGGGGCCGGACGCCTGGGTCGATCCCGAGCCCTGTGCCGATGTCGCGACGCTGAAGGCCGCGCAAAGCGAGATCGACCGGCGCCTGATCGCCGTGGTCGAGCAAGCGGGCGAGGGCGGCTTCTCGGGGATCGTGGCGGTGGACCGGCATGTCCGCATCCAGCGCGAGCGGCTCGACCGGCTGCTGCTGCATCTGTTTCAGCACCAGATCCACCATCGCGGACAGGCGCATGCGATGCTGTCGGGCACGTCAGTCGCACCGCCCCAGCTCGACGAGTTCTACTCCGCCGGGGAGGCGCCGCTACGCGAGCGCGACTTCGAGGAGCTCGGCTGGACGGAGGAGACGATCTGGGCCGGGGCGCCTGCCGGCTGACGAGCTGCGCCAGCACACCGCCCGATCAACCGCCCGACATCGCTCCTCCGTATGGAGGACGCCGCACCGGCGGCGATGGCCGATCTTGGCTCCAGACGCGCCCTACCGCCGGGATATCCGCTTCCCTGATTCCCCGGTCGGCCGCGTCGCGACGGTGAACGTCGCTTTCGGCATCATGACAGCGCCGGTCGGCGGAAGGAGGCACGGATGGCCTGGGAGTTTGTGCTGGACGTTGCCGACCGCCAATGGGCCGTCGAGCGCAATGCGATGTATGCGCTGGTGCGGGACCATGTGAGGGCGGTCGAAACGCGCCGGCGTGCCGTGCGCGTGTCTGCTTCGGAAGGGCTGCTGCTGCCGACGATGCATAATGTCGAGATCGACTACAATGGCCTCCGCGAGACGGTCGAGGAGGAGTCCCGCCGCTGGTGGAGCGATACGCAGGACCGGATCACGCGGATGCGGGGCGAGGTCTTCTTCGAGGAGTTGGTCTCCCTGAGGAAAGAGGCGCGCGAAAAGAACGACGAGGTCGCGCAGATGCAGCGCGAGGCCATGCGCGACACGCAGCTTTCGATCAACGCGACAGTCGACAATCTCGAAGCCGGCAAGAAGGTGCTCGAGTTCGTTCGCGATCTCTCCGCCACGACGCTGGTCGTGGGGGCGGGCATTATCTCGGGTGGGACCGGTTTCGCGGTCCTCGGCGCCGGTGCCGGGCTGAAAGGCGTCAGCAAGTTCCAGGACACCGGCAATGTCGGGGCGGCGGTTCTCGAGGGCACGTCGAACATCATCGTCGGCGGGATCGGCATTGCCGGTGCCGGCGCGGTGGGGGGCGCCAAGACACTTCTCTTCATCGGCTCCGCGATGGATGGCACGATGGATGGCGTCAAGGCGCTGGTCGATGGCAAGTCCGGCCAGACGGCCCTGATCACAGGCTTCGCCAAATTCGGCGTCGGGCTGCTGGGAGGGCGCCTCAAGATCGACAAGCTCGGCCTCTGGTCCCAGGTCGTGATCAGCCAGACCGTCGATCTCGGCCTGGGCATGATCGCGCCTTCGGACAAGCTCGGACCACCGCCGCTAGCGCAGGGCAGCGTGACCTATGCGCGCGGGCCGGGGCCGGATGCCGAGTACATCAGCAAGAACGTGCTCAACGACCCCAACAGGGTCGGCGCTTCACTCTTCAGTTCGCCGATCAGGACGTCCGCATTGCGCATGACCACGATGAGAAGCGTCGCGCCGCGGCGGTGAGCGCTGCGCGAGCCTAGGCGAGGCGGCCTAATCGCCGCTCTGCCCGGTTGCAGATCAGGCCGTCGCCGCGCTGAGCGCCGCCACCGCCGCCGCGACGCCGCCGGAACCATGGGGTACGCTTTTCGCCTGCAGGGCGATCTCGACCGCGCCGAGCGTGCCCAGCAGGGTCGCCGCGCTGAAATGGCCCATATGCGCGATGCGGAAGGCCTTGCCGGTGTAGTCGCCGATGCCGAGCCCGAGCGAGACGCCGCAGACGTCGCGGGTGAAATCGGTGATCGTGGCGGCGTTGAAGCCCTCGACCAGGATCGTCGTGACCGATGGCGAGCGCTGGGCCGGCTCCGGCACACTGAAGCTCAGCACCTGCCCTGTCTGCCAGGTTTCGATGGCGGCATGGGTGGCGCTTGCGAGGATGGCGTGGCGCCGCCAGATCGCCTCCAGACCTTCCTCGAAGATCATGTCGAAGGCGGCGCGCAGGCCGAACAGCAGATGCTCCGGCGCTGTGCCGCAATGCTTCATATAGGCGAGCGTGTTCATGCGCCCGGTCCAGTCCCAGTAGCCGGTGCGCATGTCGGCATGGGCGTGGGCCGCCAGGGCTCGGGAATTGGCCGCGACGACGGCCAGACCCGGCGATGACATCAGCCCCTTCTGCGAGGCCGACATGGCGACGTCGATGCGCCACTCATCCATCTCGAAGGGCATGCAGCCGATGGAGGCGACGCCGTCCACCATGAACAATGCAGGGTGGCTGGCGGCATCGATCGCGGCGCGGATCGCGGGAATGTCGTTGACGACGCCGGATGCGGTGTCGATCTGCACCACCATCACCGCCTTGATCGTGTGGCCGGTATCGGCGCGCAGCCGCGCCTCGACCGCGGCCGGATCGACGGCGGCGCGCCAGCTTCCCGCGAGAACCTCGACATCGGCGCCCATGAAGCGCGCCATCTCGCCCCAGCCGATGGCGAAGCGACCGCTGGCCAGCACCAGCACCTTGTCGCCGCGCGACAGCACATTGCTCAGCGCCGCCTCCCATCCGCCATGGCCGTTGGCCGCGTAGACGAAGGTTTCGCCGGTGGTGCGGAAGATGCGCTTGAGATCGGCCAGGATCGACTCGGTCAAGCTGACGATCGCCTGCGAGGAGAGCTCTTCAGCCGGGCGCATCATCGCCTGCATCACGCGATCGGGAATATTGGTCGGCCCTGGCATGGCCAGGATTGGCCGGCCGTTTGCGATGCTCATCGGGGTGAAAATCCTCTCTCGGCCACGCGATCGTCGCTCGCGGGCTCGCCCGAGGCCTTAGCGACAGAGCGGGTGCTCAAGCAAGGCCTCCGCCGCCGCCCGGCCATGACATTCCTTGCTTGGTTGCATTCCGTGCTTGGATGCATGCTTGGCCTGGATGCATGCCGTCCCTGCATGATTTCGGCTGGCGCAGCGCCGCCTGCCGGTCCAATCCGTTGTTTAGCCAGACAACGGGCGAGCCCGACAAGAAGCCAGACGAAACCCCGGTCATGACCATCAGCACGCCCGCCAGTTCTTCCGCCATTGCCCGCCAGGCCGCGATTCCGGTTCTGATCGCGCTGAGCGCGACGCATCTGCTCAACGATATGATGCAGTCGCTGATCCCGGCGATCTATCCGATCATCAAGACCGCCTATGGGCTGGATTTCGGCCAGATCGGGCTGATCACGCTGACCTTCCAGATCACAGCCTCGCTGTTCCAGCCGCTGGTCGGCGCTTATACCGACAAGAACCCGATGCCCTATTCGATGGTGGCCGGCATGGGCTTCACGCTGGCGGGGCTGATCGGGCTCGCCTATGCCGGCAGCTATCCACTGCTGCTGCTGTCGGCCGGTTGCGTCGGGCTCGGCTCCTCGATCTTCCACCCGGAAGCGACGCGCATGGCGCGCAACGCATCCGGCGGCCGGCACGGGCTGGCGCAGGGCATCTTTCAGGTCGGTGGCCAGACCGGCGGCGCGCTCGGGCCGCTGCTCGCCGCCTTCATCATCGTGCCGCGCGGCCAGACCAGCCTGGCCTGGTTCTCGGCCGCCGCGCTGATCGCGATGATGCTGATGACCTGGACGGCCGGGCGCTATGCGGAGCTTCAGCGCCAGCAGGCGGCGGCACAGCCTGCGAAGACGGCGGCGGCCGGCGCGGCCATTCCGGCCCGTTCGACGGCGGCGATCGCCTTCGCCGCGACGATCCTCGTCATCCTGCTGTTCTCGAAGAACGCCTATTCGCAGAGCTTCAGCTCGTTCTACACCTTCTACCTGATCGGCAAGTTCGGCGTGACGGTGCAGAGCTCGCAGCTCATGCTGTTCCTGTTCCTGGCCTCGTCGGCGGCCGGGGCGCTCGGCGGGGGCATGCTGGGCGACCGGATCGGCCGCAACAAGATCATCTGGTTTTCGATCCTGGGCGCGCTGCCGTTCACGTTGCTCCTGCCCTTTGCCGATCTGTTCTGGACCGGCGTGCTGACGATCATCATCAACGTGATCATGTCCAGCGCGTTTGCCGCCATCCTGATCTACGCGATGGAACTGATGCCCGGCCGGATCGGACTGGTCGGCGGGCTGTTCTACGGGCTCTCCTTCGGACTCGGCGGCGTCGCGGCCGCGATCCTTGGCGAACTCGCCGACCGGATCGGCATCGACACGGTCTACAGCATCTGCTCCTTCCTGCCGGCGATCGGCCTGCTCGCCTGGTTCCTGCCGAAGCTGCAATCGGACGGGCCGGCAGCGCCGGGGCATTGACGTCCGCACGGCCCGCCGTGCCGTCATTCAGGCAAGCGAAGCGTAGACCCGGAATCCATCGTAAGGCGCGGCGGTGCCCTATGATCGATGCCGGATCGGCGCCGCTGACGCGGCTTGTCCCGAATGACGGCGCGCAGGACGAACTCTCATCGAAGACCGCCCGTGTTTAGCCCGGGCCGAATCAGATTTCCGGGGACAACCCTGTTTTGATCCTTGAACAAAACGGGAACATCATTGATAGTCGCGGGGTAGGCCGGTAGGGTCGCGCTCCGGTGGCAAGCCGGTTTCGATGTGCGCAGGAAATGGAGCCTCTCATGGCTGGTAGCGTCAACAAGGTCATTCTGGTCGGCAATCTCGGCAAGGACCCCGAGGTCCGTCGTCTGAACTCCGGCGAGCCGGTGGTGTCGCTGCGCATCGCGACGTCGGAGAATTGGCGCGACAAGCAGTCGGGCGAGCGCAAGGAGAAGACCGAGTGGCACTCGGTCGTAATCTTCAACGAGAACCTCGCGAAGGTCGCCGAGCAGTATCTGAAGAAGGGCTCGAAGGTTTACATCGAGGGCCAGCTCCAGACCCGCAAATGGCAGGACCAGTCCGGCGTCGAGAAATACACCACCGAGATCGTGCTGCAGCGTTTCCGCGGCGAACTCACGCTGCTCGACAGCCGCGGACAGGGCGGTTCGGACGAATATGGCGAGGGCGGCGGCGCGATGGAGGATCGCTCTTCGGGCTCGTCCTTCGGCCGCTCGGGCCCTGCGAGCGGCGGTGGCGGTTCGCGCCAGCCGGCGATGGCGGGCGGCGGTGGGCGCTCCTCCTCGACCCATCTCGACGACGACATTCCGTTCTAGAGGCTACGGACCAGGTCTGACGTTCCAAGATCCGGCGTTCCAGCGGCGTCGCGACCGCCGAAGGCGCCTTCGTCGGCTCGTCTGAAAACAGTGCACCGCGTCGTGCCGGGTTTCCCGGAGCGGCGCGGTTCTCATGTGTGAACTCGCTCTCGTGGTGGTTTGGGCTGGCACATGGCTTGCGATACCCTGCGCCATGGCGGG
>QBLV01000102.1:0-13224 GCA_003241815.1 Hyphomicrobiales bacterium
CCGATCCTGCTTCCCGCCACCGCGCTCCACGCCCCGCTCGGTAACGTCGCGCTGACCCTGCTGCTGCCGCTCGCTGGCCTGCTGCCGGTTCTCGTGCACGTCCAGATCGCGCGACGCCTGGGCCACGCTCACCCCACGGTCCTTGATCAGGCGAACCGCCTCGATCTTGAACTCACGCCCAAACTTCCGTCGCTGCATTCGTCACCTCCGGCTTCATGACACACCCAATCTCGGTGTCCACGAAACCGGCAGCAGGCCACTGGCGGCAGAAACGGCGCGATGAAGAGCCACTCCTCATCCGTCAGATCAGTCGGGTAGCGCTTCGCGCGCTTCTCAAATCCAGCCATCCGGCCACGGCTCGCTCGGGTCCACATCCCAAGCTTGAATCACGCCGCAGCGGCCACCTCAACCCATTCTCAAACAGTCTCTGAGGTCGCCTCCCTCCTCGAACCGCGGGCCGTCCTCGCTGCGCTCCGCGATGCCTTTGCAGCCTATTCGACGGGCCGTACTGTCGACGCCATGCGCATCCCCGTGTCCCTGCCCGAAGGTGAGGTGCCAGCCGGAGCATCGGCTATGTTGCTGGCCCCAGGCTTGGTACCCGGCATCCCTGCTGCATCCAGCGGCACGAGGTCGACGGTCATCAGACTGGTTTTGGCGTAGCGGTAGCCGGACTTCCAGATCCGTCGAACGCCCCACTTGGCAGCGCGGACGAGGACGAGCGTGTCATTGCTCGCCTCGGGGAAGTCCACTGTGGTCGAGACCGACCGCGACGGGCCGCGATCGTGCGGCGACGTGTGGAAGAATACCGTGACGTGGTCCGTCGCCAGGGCGTGGCGGCGCAGTTTCTCGCCAAGCCTGGTCGCATGGGCGGCGATGGCCTCCTGCATCATCGCCAAGCTTTCCACGCGGCCGGCGAAGCTCCGCGTGACGGCGCAACCCTTCCGGGTCGGTGCGATCGTCTCCAGATCGATGCACGGCGTTCCGCGAAGCTCATGGATGATGCGCTCGCCGACCACCGTCAGGCTCTTCCTGGCGAGCTTGGGATCGAGCGCCGCAACGTCCGCGGCCGTCCGACATCCGAAGACTGCGAGCTTGGCTTGGCTTGCGCGCCCGATGCCCCAGACGTCCTCCAGATCGACCAGGGGCAGCCATTCCCGCCGGGCCTCTTCGCTCGTCAGGTCGCAGACGCCGAGGAGCTGCGGCGTGCTCCTGGCGATTCTGTTGGCGAGCTTGGCCAGGGTCTTGGTCGGGCCGATACCGACGCAGGTCGGAACGCCCGTCCAGGTCGAGACTGTCGAGCGCAGATCCCGCCCCATCTCCTCGCGCTGCTGAGGCGCCACGGGGGTCATGTCGAGGAAGCTTTCGTCGATCGAGTAGACCTCGATGTCCGAAGCGAACCGCTCGTAGACCGTGTTCATCCAACGGCTCATGTCGCCATAGAGCGTGTAGTTGCTGCTGAAGACGACCATCCCCTCGCGGTTGCAGAGCTCGCGGATCGTGAACATCGGCGCCCCCATCCTGATCCCGAGCGCCTTGGCCTCGGCCGTGCGCGCAACCGCGCAGCCGTCGTTGTTCGAGAGCACGATCACGGGGCGGCGGCGCAGCTTGGGATCGAAGACCCGCTCGCAGGAGCAGTAGAAGCTATTCCCGTCGATCAGGGCGAAGGATCGCGTCATCGGCGGAAGCGCCGCACCGCGTTGGTCACCACGCCGAAGACGTCGATCTCGGCGTCCGAGCCCGGGTCGTAGTCGGGATAGCGCCGATTGCCGAACGCGAGACTTGAGCGGCCCCCGGTGATCCCGAAGATCTTGATGCTGCGCTCCCCGTTGACGTCGACGACGACCGCGTCGCCGTCCTTGGGAACCAGGCTGCGGTCGACCGTGATCAGGCTGCCATCGAAGATGCCGACGTCAATGGCGCTGTCGCCGGCCACCGTCATGATGAACGTCGCCGGCGCGTTCTGGATGAGCGCACGGGATAGATCGATCGGCTGGTCCAGATAGTCGTCAGCGGGGCTCGGGAAGCCCGCCCGTACCGCCTTCAGGTAAAGCGGCAGGAAGATCGGTGGGCCGAAGACGGCGGGCGACATGTGCATCGGAAAGCGCTCCTGCTTATGAGAACAAAATAGGAACATCATCGTTGTGGGCTGAGTCAATATGGGGAATTCGCCACAGCCGAACCGGGATCGCTGATCGCCGCGGACTACGCATTCACCGCCGCGGACGGGCGCGAGAAGTACCCCGGGAACCCGGATTCACGCGCATAGAGCTCCCACAGCGGTGGCGGCATAGTTGGCGTGCGGTTGCCAACGCGACGGCACGGTGCCAGGAAGCACCCAGAGAAGTTGAATCTGGTCAGAGCGCGGTGGCGTCGAGTTCCAGCCATATTTCCCGTTCTGTGTCGGAGAGGCGGGAGGGGCGCTGAAACGGACGGGGTGGCCGTCTAATGCTGCTCTGTCAAATCTGGAACCCTACCAACGCAGCCGGGTTTTCGACCAGGATTTGCTGTCTGAGCGCTGGTTCGGGCGCGTACAGCCAAAGGAGGTTCAGCAATTGCTCAACGGCGAGCACTTCCCCCTGCCAGCCAATATGTGGCCAGTCACTCCCGAAGAGACAGCGATGCGGCGCCAGCTCAACCAGCCGACGCGCAACCGGCGCAACGTCATCCCAAGGCAGGCCTTTGACGGACAGCCGTTCGGCAAAGGAGAGCAGCACCCAGACATCACCCCGTCCGACAAGGTCTAGTAAGGCGCAGATGCTCGGATCATCCAGGCCACGGGATATATCCGGCCGGCCCATATGGTCGACGACGAGCTGGGCAGTTGACCTAGCGAAGAGCGGCAGCGTTGCGGCGAGCCCCTCCGCCGCCGGCTGGACCTTGGCGTACCAGCCTAGTTCAGAAAGCCTTGCCAGAACGCGGCGAGTGTCGCCCGGACCCAGCGCCGTGGATAGGCCGGGCCGCGCAAAGCGCGCACCGCGCACGCCTGCTGCATGCAGGACTGCAAGTTCGGCATCCGATGCCGTGAGCAGCGCTGCAGCGCCAGCACAGCCGCGATAATTCGGCCCGGCAACCGAGAGGGCGTGGCACAGCGCGCGATGGTCGCCGCCATAGACGCTCGGTTGGACTAGGACGCCACGTTCGAACCCGTGTGCAGCGTGCATCGCAAGCAGGCGATGAAGGCCGGCGTCCGGTGCGTCGAGTGTGGGGTCGCCGATGGGCGGGTGGAGATGCGGCGGCCCGAACACGTGGACGTGGCTGTCGCATGCCCCCTTCGGCAGACGCAGCCCGGTGGCCGCCTCGCCGACCGTTGTAGATGACGTCACTGCGGTACAATTCCGGCGTTGCGCGCCACCTCGAGCCAGCGTTTCGTCTCATCGGCCAGGAACGCCTTATAGGCGCCAGGCGTGGTGCCTTCGACCCTGAAACCCTGCGCTTCCAGCGAGCCCTTGAAATCGGGAAGCTGGAGCACGGACACGATCGCCTTGTTGAGCGCCTCGATCAGATCCGGCGGCGTCGCGGCCGGTGCATGAAAGCCGAACCAGAAACTGCCCTCGAACCCGGGAACAGTATCCGAAGCCGGCGGCACCTCGGGCAGAAGCGGATGACGCGCCTTGTCGAGCACCGCCAGCGGCACGAGCTTGCCGCTGGTGATTTGCGGGAGCGCGACGGCAACCGAAAAGAAGGTCATGTCGACCTCGCCAGCGAGCATCGCCGTCATCAGGGGCCCACCGCCGCGATAGGGGATATGGGTCATCTCGGCGGAGGTCCGCCGCGCCAGATCCTCGCCGAACAGATGGATCGGATTGCCGACGCCGACGGAGCCGTAATTCACTTTGCCCGGATTGGCGCGGACCCGGGCGACCAGGGTCGCGAAGTCGGCGACGTAGCCCGGCCGCACCGTCGCGATCACGGTCTGGCGCGCTGCCAGCGTGATCGGCGCAAGATCGCGTTGCGGATCGTGGCGCAGATTGGCGATCACGGCCCGCGCCGTGACCAGCGCGCCGTTCTCGCCGAGCATGATCGTGCGTCCGTCCGGAGCCGATTCGGCGACGTGAGACAGCGCCAGCGTGCCTGCCGCCCCGGGCCTGTTCTCGACGATGAAGGCGCGCCCGGTCGTTTCGGTCAGCTTGTTGGCGATCAGGCGCGCGATCAGGTCGCTGCTGCCGCCAGGAGCATAGCCGGTGACGACGCGGATGCCGGGGCCTGGCAGTTCCGCGGCATGGGACGGCAGCATCAGGAACAGCGCCGTTACGATGGTTGAGACCAGCCGGTTCATCATCTTAATTCCCTCCTGTACGAGCGTTGTTCTTGTTGGGTCGCGGCCACCGCCTCGCATTCGACGACCTCATGAGGCAGTGCTAGCGGCCCCCTTGCTGAGGAGTCTGGCGATCAGATCGTCACGCGCCGTGTCTGCATGCGCGACCAGCACTTGCGCTGCCGCCTCGCCATCGCCGAGAATCAGCGCCGCCAGCAGCGACTGGTGCTGCTGCTTCACTTCCGCCGTGCGCCCGCTGCTGTAGCCGACGAGGCGGCGCGTCGCCTGAGCCAGGGCAAAGCGGGTCTCGATCAAGGCCTTGGCCTGCGGATTGCCGCCGAGCGAATTCAGCATCCCGTGAAAGGCGCCGTTGGCGGCGACCGCACCAACGATGTCGCCGCCGTCGAGCGCTGCGTCGAACCGCGCGAGATGCGCCTCCAGTTCGCGCAGATGGGTCCGGGTCAAGTGATCGACAGCGCGGCGCGCCAGCATGCCCTGCAGTGCGCCGATGATGTCATAGACCTGGGTCAACAGCGCGGCGTCGACCTGCGGCACGACGGCCCCGCGATGCGGATGGAGCACGACCACGCCGTCCCCCTCAAGCCGCAGCAGCGCCTCGCGCACCGGCGACTGCGAGACCCCGTAGCGCGCCTCCAGATCAGACAGCGTCATGCGTCCGCCAAGCGGCCAGACGCCCGTGGCGATGTCGCGCAAGAGCTTGAGCCGGACCTGGACATAGGACGGGGAGTTGGCTGGCTCGCTGACTGGTTTCATGACCTGCTTGTCCCACACTCTAGACAATCAATCAAGATTCTATAGAAAGATGTTCGATGCGATAAAATTTGATCCCTGCGCTTGAACGGGGACCATGGGAGAACCATCCGCCATGCAAGTGATCCGGATCCGCAATTCGAGCGACGTCCTGTTCGGCCTGACGCTCATCGGCTTCGGCGCCGTCGCGCTCTATCTCATGGCTGATGTGCGAATGGGTACGGCGACGCGGATGGGGCCTGCTTATTTCCCCAACGTGCTGGGCTGGCTCGCGATCGGCTTCGGCGTCGCCATCATCGGACGCGGCGTCACCGTCGCTGGCGATGCAGCCGAAGCCTGGTCGTGGCGGGCGCTGCTGCCGATCCTGATCTCGGTTGCGGTCTTTGCGCTGGGCATTGAGCGGCTGGGGCTAGCCTTGACCGTCATCGCGCTGACGCTCGTGGCCTGCGCGGCCGATGCTTCGACGCGATGGGGACAGGCCGGACTTCTTGCCGTCGCGCTGGCGCTATTCTCGGTCGCCGTCTTCGTGCTGGGACTGGGCCTGCCCCTGCCGCTGTTGCCGGCGGGGATGCGCTGATGCTCGACGCCTTCCTGCCGTTTCTCTCAGGCCTCGGCCTCGCGCTGCAGCCGATCAATCTGGTCTATTGCCTGGTCGGGGCGCTGGTCGGCACGCTGATAGGGGTTCTGCCCGGCATCGGCGTGACCGCCACGGTCGCGATGCTGCTGCCGGTTACCTTCTTCCTGCCGCCCTTAACCTCGCTGATCATGCTGGCCGGAATCTACTACGGTGCGCAATATGGCGGCTCGACCACCGCGATCCTGGTCAATCTGCCAGGCGAGAGCTCATCGATGGTGACCTGCCTCGACGGCTACAAGCTCGCCCGTCAGGGTCGGGCGGGGCCAGCTCTGGCAGTGGCGGCGCTGGCCTCCCTGTTTGCCGGTATTTTTGCGACCCTGTTCATCGCGCTGTTTGCCCCGCCGCTGGCGGACTTGGCGCTGCTCTTCGGCGCGGCCGAGTATTTCGCGCTGATGATCGTCGGGTTGATCGCGGCGATCGTGCTCGCGCAGGGGTCGCTGCTGACCGCGCTGGGCATGATCGTGTTCGGGCTGCTTCTCTCCATGGTCGGTACGGATCTGAACAGCGGCGCGGCGCGCATGACTTTCGGCATTCCCGAACTCAGTGATGGTATCGGTTTCGTCCCGATCGCGATGGGGCTGTTCGCCATCGGCGAGATCGCACGCAATCTGGAAAGCGGCGCTGACCGGTCCGTGCTCGCCATGCGGATAGGCTCGCTCTGGCCGAGCCAGGACGATCTGCGCCGTAGCACGCCGGCGGCGATCAGGGGAACGCTGATCGGCTCCGTGCTCGGCGTGCTGCCGGGCGGCGGCGCATTGTTGTCCTCCTTTGCGGCCTACGCGGTCGAGAAGCGGCTCGCCAGGGAGCCGGGACGGTTCGGCGAGGGGGCGATAGAGGGTGTGGCCGCACCCGAAGCCGCCAACAACGCCGGCGCGCAGACCTCTTTCATCCCACTGCTGACGCTCGGCATTCCGGCCAATCCGGTGATGGCGCTGATGGTCGGCGCGATGATGATCCAGGGCATCCAGCCGGGGCCGGAGGTTATGGTCAAGCGGCCCGACCTGTTCTGGGGGCTGATCGCAAGTATGCTGGTCGGCAATGTGATGCTCGTGATCATCAACCTGCCGCTGATCCAGATCTGGGTTAGCCTGCTAAAGATCCCCTACCGGCTGCTCTTCCCGTCGATCCTCGTCTTCTGCTGCATCGGTGTCTACACGCTGAACAACTCGGCACTCGAGGTCATGATGATCCTGGTCTTCGGCGTGATGGGCTATGCGTTCCTGAAGTGGAAATGCGAGGCGGCGCCGCTCATGCTCGCCTTCATTCTCGGGCCGTTGATGGAAGAAAACCTGCGCCGCGTCATGCTGCTGGCGAAGGGCGAGCCTTCCTATCTGCTGACGCGGCCAATCAGCATTGGCCTGATCCTTGTCGCCGTCGGCCTTGTCCTGATCCTGGTTGTGCCAGCGTTCAAGCAGACCCGCGCCGAAGCTTTTCGAGAAGCGCCATGACTGCGAACCCGCCCAAACGCCGGCTCGGTCTGGCCCCTCCCCCATCCATCACCGACCCATCGCATCAGG
The DNA here is from genome assembly GCA_003241815.1 of Hyphomicrobiales bacterium. Taxonomy (GTDB): domain Bacteria; phylum Pseudomonadota; class Alphaproteobacteria; order Rhizobiales; family Beijerinckiaceae; genus Allobosea. The sequence goes on from QBLV01000102.1 coordinate 7,181, forward strand.
GAGCGCCGTTTTCAGGCGTCAATCGCGCATGAGCATGCCGACCATCAAGGCCGTCGAAGCGCGGACCGTGCGCATCCCGCTCGACGCGCCGGTCGCCTTCTCCACACGCCGCGTCGATGCCAGGCACTATACGATCGCGCGCATCACCTGCTCCGACGGTTCGGTCGGACACGGCTTCTGCCATGGCGGAACCCGCTTTGGCGGGCTCGCCTCGACGGCGATCCGGGAGCTGTTCGCGCCGTTGATGATCGGACGCGATCCCCATTGCAGCGAGCGCATCTGGCAGGACCTGCATCAGGACACGCTCCTGAACGGACGCGCGGGCGCGGTGATGCGGGCGCTCAGCGCGGTCGATATCGCGCTCTGGGACCGCAACGCCCGCAGTGCGGGCCTGCCGCTATGGCGCTATCTTGGCGGCTTCCGGACCGAAACCGTTCCGGCCTATGCTAGCGGCGGCTACTATACCCAGGGTGGTGTGGCCGATCTCAGGCGCGAGATCGAACGCGCGGTGATACTGGGTTTCAAGGCGGTCAAGCTCAAGATCGGCGGCGCGTCCCCAGCCGATGATGCGGCGCGGATCGCCATCGCCCGAGAGATCGTCGGCCCCGACGGCATCCTCCTGCTCGACGCCAACAACGCCTGGCGCGATCTGGCCTCCGCGCTCCGCGCGATCCGTCCGCTGCTTGCCTACGACATCTTCCTGATTGAGGAGCCGTTCGGGCCGGACGACTATGAGAACCATCGCAGACTGGCTACGGCTATCCCTGTCGCCATCGCATCGGGCGAAATCCTCGGCGGTCGTCACGCGCATCGCGACCTGATCGAGCGCGGCGGCGTTTCTATTCTGCAGCCGGACGCGGCGGTGTGCGGCGGTGTGACGGAGTGGCGCCGCATCGCCGCCATGGCCGCCAGCGCTGGCGTGCCGGTGATGCCGCACTCGTTCCACGCGCTGCACCTTCACCTCGTCGCATCGGTCCCCAACGGGGCCTATGTCGAGTATTTCCCTGATGATTCCATCCTGCCGTTCCACCGCCTGCTCGACCGTCAGGTCGACACGCGGGGCGGCGAGATCGTGCTGCCGACGACGCCGGGCTTGGGATTCGAGATCGAAACCGATGCGCTCGAATGGTTCGCGCTCGAACCCTGGAGCTGAGGGGCGCCGATCATGTCCGTGCGTCCCCCCAAGCGATAGGCGCCGCTACTGATCGACCACAGAGCCGTCGATATGGAACCGCGTGTTGATCTTGCGCGGTCGATAGGGAAAGCGCGTTGCGGCGTCCCGGCGCAGGCTCAGGCCGAGACCTGGCTCGTCGCCTATGGCGAGGAAGCCGCTGCCATCATGGGCCGGCGCGCCGACGAAAAGGTCTTCGAAAGCCGGGCGTCTGTCGGTCTTGTCGCTCCAGGTGTCGGCCGGCAGTTCCTGAAGCACGAAGGTCGGCGCCGTCGCCGCGATCTGCAGGCAGGCTGCCGTCGATACGGCGCTGAGCGGGTTGTGCGGGACAACGCCGATATGCGAGGCCTCGGCAAGCGCCGCAATCTTGCGCGCGCCTGAAATGCCGCCGACGAGGCAGACGTCGGGTCTGACCATCTGGACCGCCTTGCGGGCGATCAGCATCTGAAACTCCCAGAGCGAGGTCAGCCGCTCGCCGGTCGCGAGGGGGATGCCGATCTTGCTGGCGACCTCGGCCAATTCGTCGAAATTATCGGGCGTGACCGGGTCTTCGAGGAACAGCGGATAGAAGGGTTCGATCGCGCGGCCGAACTGAATCGCCTCATAGGGCGTCATGCGGCGATGGATCTCGATGCAGAGATCGACATCGGGACCGGCGATCTCGCGATATTGTCGAACCGTATCGATTGCGTCCGTAAGCTTACGCGCATGAGATTCGTAATAGGGCTGGTCGCGCGGCGAATCGAGAAAGGGCGTCAGGTGTCCGACCGCTGTGAAGCCCGCCTCGCGCGCCTTGCGGACGCCCTCGAAGAGCTGGTCCTTGGTTTCTCCGAAGACATGGTAGTAGGCCCGGGCCTTGTGGCGGACCTTGCCGCCCAGAAGCGCATGGATCGGAGCATTGAAATGCTTGCCGGCGATGTCCCACAGCGCGATGTCGATGGCGCTGAGTCCGGCCATGATGGCCGAGCCCCGAAAATGCGCCCAGCGATACAGCGTCTGCCAGTGATGCTCGATCAACAGCGGATCTTTGCCGATGAGATATTCGGCAAAGCGCGCGATCGCGCCGATCGTCGCCTCTGGGAAGGCCCAGGCGCCACCTTCGCCGAGGCCGACAAGACCGTTATCCGTGGCGATCTCCAGGAAAAGGAACCGGTCCACGAGGATAGGTTCGACGCGAGTGATGCGCATGACGGTCTGACGACCTCCGCTCTAGGTTTCGTGTCCGCCGGCCTCGACGGAGGCGGCGGCGGATCCTGGCCGCCAACTCCCGTCAGCAGGCTTGATCTGGTCGCGCCAGCTATGGAGCGGTGTATAGCCGAGGAGCTTCCCGGCTTTGTCGATCGACAGCAGGGTCTCGAACTCGCCCAATGGCTCCATCAGCGGCACGGCCGGGAACTGATCGGCCATCAGGTCGCGGCTCGGGCGGGTCATCAGCGTATCGGCGGCGGCAATGGTGAATATCTCGGCGCCGGGGCTATCGGCCTGAAGCGCGAGCCGGCATGCCTGCGCCGCGTCCCGGCTGTCGACCCAACTCCAAAGGTTCCAGCGCCGCAAGGCCGGATCATCCCAGAAGGACGGGATCTGTGCGTAGTCGGCCGCCTCGAAGATGTTGGAGAGACGCAAGCCCACGAAGCTGGTCGCGGGGTTCCAGCGGTGCATCTGGCGCGCCATCTCCTCGCAGAGCGATTTCGCGAGAGCGTAGCTGGTTTCGGGAGCGGGCGGCTGGACTTCGGTCGCGGGCGCGAAGACAGGCGGGGTGCGGGTGAAGGGCAGGCCGAAGACCGTCTCGCTCGAGGCCCAGACGACCCTGCTCAGGCCCAGCAGCGTCGCCGCGCTGAACAGGTTGTGGGTTGAGATCATGTTGTTGGCGAAGGTGACCGTATCGGGCGCGAGCCCCGGCGCCGGGATGCCGGCGAGGTGGATCACCTTGTCGGGTCTTGCGACCGGCGCGCGCTTGCGGTCGATCGTGCCGGCGGCATGCCGCAGCACATCGATGGTCTGCCCCATGTCGGTCAGGTCGGCTTTGATGAAATGGCAGAGAGGTTTTACCGGCGCGGCGATATCGACGTTCAGCACGGCATAGCCGTGATCGAGCAGGTCCTGAATCACAGCCCGGCCGGCCTTGCCGCTGCCGCCGGTAACGACCACGCCTTCCATGTCAGCGCACTCCAGTCGCGACGAACGTATGGCGGCCCTGCGCGCTGGTGGCGCGATGCTTGTCCGTCATGGGCTTGTCTCCTTCGGTTGGCTGAAGCGGGCGACTGGCTGGGCCGGGCACTCAGTCGGTCCTGATCCAGACGGTCTTAACGTTGAGGAACTCCTCAACGTGCTGCTTGCCGCCCTCGCGGCCATAGCCGCTCATCTTGTAGCCGCCGAAGGGCACGGCCGGGTCCATCGCCTGGTAGCAGTTGACCCAGACCGAGCCGGCCCGGATGGAGCGCGCCATACGGTGCGCCTTGCCGACATCGCGCGTCCAGACGCCGCTGCCGAGGCCGAACGGCGTCGCATTTGCACGCTGCGTAACCTCGTCCATGTCGGTGAAGGGAATGGCCGAGATCACCGGGCCGAAGATTTCCTCCTGGGCGATCCGCATGCCGTCGGTGACGTCGGCAAAGACGGTCGGCGCGACGAAATAGCCGCGCGCCAGATCGCCCTGCGTCAGCCGCTCGCCGCCCGAAAGCGGGCGCGCGCCCTCTCGCCGGCCGAGCGCCATGTAGCCCGTCACCCGGTCGAGCTGTTCGGCCGAGACCAGCGGGCCGATCTGGGTCGTAGGATCGCTGCCGTTGCCGACGCGCAGCGCCTTGCCGAAGGTCGCAACGCGCTGGGTGAACTCCTCATAGATCGGCTGCTCGACGAAAAGCCGAGTCCCGGCGCTGCAGACCTGGCCTGAATTGGCGAAGACCGCCATGGCCGCGCCCGGCACCGCCTTGTCGAGATCGGCATCGGCGAAGACGATGTCAGGCGATTTACCGCCGAGTTCGAGCGACAGGCGCTTCAGATTGCCGGCGGAAGCCTGGATGATCTTCTGGCCGGTGAGATGCGAACCGGTGAAGGCGACCTTGTCGACGTCGAGATGGGCCGCGAGCGCGGCTCCCGCCGTCTCGCCATAGCCGGTGATGACGTTGACGACGCCTGGCGGCACGCCCGCCTCCTGGCAGAGTTCGGCGATGCGCAGCGGCGAGAGGCAGGCCTCCTCGGCCGCCTTCAGCACCACCGTACAGCCGGTCGCCAGCGCAGGACCAATCTTCCAGATCGCCGACTTGAGCGGTCCGTTCCACGGGATGATCGCGCCGACGACGCCGATCGGCTCCTTCAGGGTAAAGCTGAAGAACTGGCCCGGCAGCGAATTCTCGATCGTCTCGCCATGCAGAGCGGTCGCCTGGCCTGCATAGTAGCGCAGCATCCCGACGACCCGCAGCCGGCCTTCGCGGCCCCTGCTGATCGGCGCGCCCATGTCAAGCGCGTCGAGCGCCGCCAGTTCGTCGAAATGCGTATCGATCAGGTCCGCCAATCGGAGCAGCAGATTCTGGCGTTCGAACGGCTTGAACTTCGCCCAAGGACCCGACAGCGCGCGCCGCGCGGCACTGACCGCACGGTCGATATCGACGCCGTCGCCCTCGGCGATCATGGCCAGCGCCTCACCCGTCGACGGGTTGAAGGTCTGGAAGGTCTTTCCTGAAGCCGCCTCCACCCATTGCCCATCTATGAAAAGGCGCTTGGCCTGTTCGGTCAGAAACGGATGGCGGCCGACACCATAAGAGACTGCGATAGTCACGATAGCGCCCAGCAGAGAGCTGATTTCAGGCTCGGCACGGCGAAAAGATTAGCAAATCGGCTCATGGCGGATGCTCCGGGCACGTGCAGACAGCGCGTCTGTCTGATCCGAACGCCGACGACGGCCCCGGTCACGAGTTGAGCTTTACATTCGATATTATAAAATGCAACATCCTGATGCTCGCTACCGAAAGTAGCCAACGTGGTTTGGCGCGGCGGCTTCTGTCTAATAGGCTTGGGAGTTACAGCGTGGGTCAGGCAGACGGCGCGCACTTCACCCGCGTTGGTCGTGTCCGGCCGAAAACGCCCCGGCGCTTCCGGCTCGACCAATGGCTCGACCGCAATTTCAGTTTGCTGGCGATCGGTCCGAGCGTGCTCGCAATGGTCTTGATCTTCGGCGTGCCGCTCGCCTTTTCGTTCTATCTCAGCTTGATGGGGCCCAGTTCCAGCCAGTCGCTGTTCGATGGCCGCTTCGTCGGTCTTCTGAATTATACAGACCTGCTGACAGACCCCGAATTCCTGACCAGCATCGCCCAGACGCTGCTCTACACGGTCGTTGTGGTGGGCCTGGAAATGAGTCTTGGGCTGGCGATCGCCTTGCTCCTGAACATGGACCTGCCCGGCATCGGCATATTCCGCACGGCGCTGATCATTCCGATGATGATGACGCCGATCGTTGCGGCCCTGTGCTGGAAGTTACTGCTCGACCCCAATGGCATCGTCAACATCGCGCTCGGGACGCAGATCGTCTGGCTCGGCGAGCCTTGGCTCGCAATGATCTCGGTTGCGATCGTCAACATCTGGCAGAATGTGCCTTATGTTGCCCTGCTGCTCCTGGCAGGACTCAGGTCGATGCCGACCGAGCCAGCCGAGGCGGCCTCGATCGATGGCGCGAGCCGGCTGCAGATCTTCCGCCATGTGACGCTGCCGCTGCTGGAGCATCACATCCTGGTCGCGCTGCTGGTCCGGACGATCTTCGAGTTCCGCAGCTTCGAGAACGTCTACGTCATGACCGGCGGCGGGCCAGCCAACGCGACGCAACTTCTCTCGATCTTCACCTACATGGCGAGCTTCGTCCGCTTCGATCTCAGCTTGGGCG
>QBLV01000102.1:13264-15162 GCA_003241815.1 Hyphomicrobiales bacterium
CCTGGCTGATGCTGCTGATCGTGCTGGTGCTGTGCGCCCTGTTCATGAAAATTCTCGGTCGCAGGAGCACGATATGAGCGGGCGTGCGGCGGCTCCAGCGGGCGACCGGCGCAGGCAGGCGCTGGAATCTTTTGTAGCCTATGCCACTCTGATCGGATTAACGCTGCTGTTCATGCTGCCGCTGATCTGGGTAGGCGGGCTGTCGCTGAAGACGCGCTTGCAGGCACTCGCCAGCCCGCCGCTGCTGGTCTGGCGGCCTACTCTGGAACATTATTTCACGGTGCTGGGCAGCGCCGACTTCCTCAGCGCCTTCATGAGCAGCGTCCTGGTGTCGGCCGGGGCAGTCGGGCTGTCGTTGCTGATCGGCGTGCCGGCAGCCTACGCCTTCGCCCGGTTCCGGTTTTCCGGCAGCAGCTTCTTGTTTTTCTCGCTGCTGGTGATGCGGATGCTGCCGCCGATCGCGGTCCTTGTGCCGATGTATGTCATCTTCAACGCGCTCGGCCTCGTCAACACGCGGTTCTCGGTGATGCTCGCCTATACCACGTTCAGCCTTCCGCTGGTCGTGTGGGTTATGCGCGGTTATTTCGAAGAGCTTCCGCTTGAGCTCGACGAGAGCGCCTGGATCGACGGCGCGAGCCGATTCCAGACCTTCTACTACATCATGCTGCCGATGGCGCGCCCCGGCATGGCTTCCGCAACGATCTTGTGCTCGCTGCTGGCCTGGAACGATTTCCTTTTCGCTGCCGTCCTGACCAACCAGTCGACGCGGACTTTGCCCGTGCTGATGGCGAGTTATTCGGGCGGCGATGCGGGCATCGACTGGGGTCCAATGACGGCCGCAGGCGTGCTGGTCGTGCTGCCGGTCCTGCTGCTCGGGTTCGCTGCGCAGAGACATCTCGTCGCCGGGCTGTCGGCTGGCGCAGTCAAGGGATGACAACAACAGACGAAAGGGAGAGACGTTGATGAAGGGCATGACACGTAGACAGATGATCGCTAGCGCAGGACTGATCGCGGGCGCGGTGCCGCTTTCGCGTCCCGCCATCGCGCAGGGCAAGCCCGAGAAACTGGTTCTGGTAGGGATCAACGCCGCCATCCAGGGCGCACTGGTGGACGAGGTCGGGCCCGAGTTCGAGCGCAAGCACGGCATCAAGGTCGAGTTCAACCTGCTGCCGCTAGACGCTCTCTCGGCCAAGCTGCGCGCCGAGCTCAATGCCGGCTCGCAGGGCATCGACATCCTGCAATGGAACCCGGACATGACCGGCTGGCTTGCGCCTCATCTGGAGGATCACGCCAAGCTGCTGCAGGACTTTGGCAGCAAGCAGCCCGATTTCGACTGGGATGACTTCATGCCGTCGGTCAAGGGCATGGCGAGCTATGCCGGCAAGCTGCAGGGCATTCCCTTCCGAGTCACCGCACCGGTGCTGCACTATCAGAAAGAGCTACTCGAAGCGGCTGGCATCGCCGCGCCGCCGACGACCTTCGCGGAATTGCGCGCCGCCGCGCTCGCCACCACCGCGGCCGGTCAACCAGGCCGCTTCGGCCTGGGCCTCATGGGCCGCCAGGGAGCGGCGCTCGTGGTATCGTTCGCGCCTTATCTGTTCTCCGCCGGCGGCCGCTTCTACGACGCCGCTACCGGGGAAATCTTCATCAACCGACCAGAGGCGGTTGCCGCACTCGATTTCTTCGGCGGATTGCTGAGCCGCGACAAGGTCGTTCCACCCGAAGCGACGACCTGGGAGTTCAACGAGATCATCGCCGGCGGCCAGGCCGACCGCTACGCCATGACGGTCGCGTTCGCGCCCTACGGCACGCTGATCAATGACCCTTCGCGCTCGAAGACCGGCGGGAAATGGGCCTGGGCCCTGGCGCCTGGCGCTGAGAGCCTCTCCCCGAGCACG
>QBLV01000103.1:0-638 GCA_003241815.1 Hyphomicrobiales bacterium
AAGCCAGGGCAGCGGCTGGTCTCACGCGAAGGCGATATCTGGCGCTGGGACGGTTTCACCGGCGCGGCCGAAGCACCCTCCCCCGCTGCCCGAAGGCTCGCCGAGAAGAACCGGCTCGGCGATCTCGAACGCGAAGCGCAAGGCGCGCAGGAAGCCGCCGAATCGGCTCGCGAAGCGCTCGATCTGGCAATGCGGGATGCGAAGGCGGCGGCGCAGAGCGAGACGACGGCGCTCGAAGCGGCCCGCCTGTCGCGGCGCGTGCTCGACCAGGCGCGCGAGCAGTTGGTGGTGGCAGAGCGCAAGGCAGGCGAGGTCGCGGCAAAGCGTTCGGCGCTGACGGAGGCGATCGGCCGGCTCGGCCAAGCCCTCGCCGAAGCGCTCGCGCAGATGGGCACGCAGGAGGAGGCGGTTGCCGCGCTGCCGCCCTCGGTCGAACTCGAGAGTACGCTGTTGAAGGCGCGCGTCGCTCTCGGCGAACAGCGAATCGTCGCATCCGACGCCCGGGCGCGGGTGCAGACCCTGTCGCGCGAGGTGGAACTGCGCGCGAGCCGGCGCGCCGCCATTGCCGCCGACGTCAAAGCCTGGCGGGAGCGGGCCGCGACCAGCCGCCAGACGGCGGAGGAGACACGGCGTCGAAT
>QBLV01000103.1:648-4410 GCA_003241815.1 Hyphomicrobiales bacterium
AGACGGTCTTTGCCGAGCAGACAGCACTGCTGGAGGCCCCCGACACCTTCCTGACCGAGCGACGCCGGCTCGTCGCCGAGATCGAGAGCGCCGAGACGGCACGGCGCGTGGCCGCAGACCAACTGGCGGTAGGCGAGGCGGCGCTGACTGATGCCGACCGCTTAGCCCGCCTTGCGCTCGAGGAGCTGTCCAGCGCCCGCGAAATCCGCGCAGCCGCCGACGCCAAGCTGGAAGCGGCGCGCCAGCGTGTCGCGGATGTGGCGCGCCAGATCGAGGATGGCTTGGGAACCCGCCCGGACGGGCTGCCGGCGATGGCCGGGCTGAAGTCCGGCGAGAGCCTCCCTGAGCAGGATGTTGTCGAGCGCCGCCTTTCGGGCCTCAAGGCCGAACGCGAGCGGCTGGGCGCGGTCAATCTGCGGGCAGAGGACGAGCTCACGGAGATCAAGGGCAAGCGTGAGGGGCTGACGGCCGAGCGCGATGATCTGAGCGAGGCGATCCGCCGGCTGCGGCAGGCGATCGGCGCGCTGAACCGCGAGGGACGCGAGCGACTGCTCGCCGCCTTCGAGATCGTCAACGAGCAGTTCCAGCGCCTGTTCTCGATCCTGTTCGGCGGCGGGACGGCCGAACTGAAGCTGGTCGATGCCGAAGATCCACTCGATGCCGGGCTCGAGATCTTCGCCCGCCCGCCCGGCAAGAAGCCGCAGGTGATGACGCTGCTCTCAGGCGGCGAACAGGCGCTGACCGCGACCGCGCTGATCTTCGCCGTGTTCCTGACGAATCCCTCGCCGATCTGCGTGCTCGACGAGGTCGACGCGCCGCTCGACGACGCCAATGTCGAGCGCTATTGCGACCTGCTCGACGAGATGTCGCGAACAACCGATACGCGCTTCATCCTGATCACCCACAACCCGATCACCATGGCGCGGATGGACCGACTTTTCGGAGTCACCATGGCCGAGCGCGGCGTCAGCCAGATGGTGTCGGTCGATCTTTCGACGGCCGAGCGCATCCGCGAAGCCATTTGAGTTTCGGCAACGCCATGTCCGAGCCTCATCCTGAGGAGCCGCGCAGTGGCATCCCCTCGAAGGATGCTCCAGATGGTTCCTGAGCTTCCTCATGCATCCTTCGAGACGCGCCAGCGGCGCTCCTCAGGATGGGGACGGCGTGAAGCGATCACCAAAGGCGGCTGAAAAAACGCCACAATCTCCTTCGCAATGCGGCAAGAATGTCGCAGTTCGGCTGAATTTATAGATATTACAATGCGTTAGGTGACATGACCCTGCCTTGACAGCGTCGGGAGCGGGCAATAAAGGAGGCCGTGCTGACGACGGCTCGATGCGCGGGCTCGGACAGGGATCGTATGGCTTTTTTGGGGATCGTGGCCATTTCACGATCAAACAAGGAGCTGCCGCCATGTCCGAACCCGACAAAAACGCTTCAGACTCGGAGTTGCGCGCAAGACTGGGTTCTTTGAAGGCCTCCCTCGGGAAAGCCGACAAGAACGAAAAGCCGGGCGCGAGCCCAGCTGGACCGGACGGAGCCTTCGCAGGCGCCATGTCTTCAGGCTTCCGCGCGACAACCGATCTTGCAGGCGGCATCATCGCAGGCGCCCTGATCGGGGTGCTGGCAGACCGGTGGCTGGGAACGTCTCCGTTCCTGCTGATCACCTTCCTGGTGATTGGGTCCATCGCTGGGCTGCGCTCCGTCTATCGGCTCGGTTCGCGTCCGACCTCGGGGTCGAAAGATAGCGCGCCGAAGAACTGACCGAGGCTGGCGGCCGAGTGGTCGCACGACAAGGGGCTGGACATACATGGCGGCTGGCGGCGGAATCGATCCGATCCACCAATTCGAGATCAAGCCGATCGTCGGCTTGCGGCCGTTCGGCCTCGACCTGTCGTTCACCAACGCCTCGCTGCTCATGGTGTGCGTCGTCGCCGTCGTTTCGGCGATCATGATCTATGGCTCGAGCCAGCGCTCGGTCGTTCCCGGCCGTCTGCAGTCGCTCGCCGAGATGATCTACGAATTCGTCGCCTCCACCGTCACCGGCGTGATGGGCAAGGAGGGCATGACCTTCTTCCCGCTGGTGTTCTCGCTGTTCATGTTCGTGCTGGCCGGCAACATGCTGGGCATGATCCCGGGCTCCTTCACCGTGACGAGCCACATCATCGTCACCGCCGCCTTCGCCTTTCTCGTGATCGGCACCGTTCTGGTCTATGGCATCATCAAGCATGGCAGCCATTTCTTCGGCCTGTTCGTGCCGTCGGGCGTGCCGGGCTGGCTCCTGCCCTTCATGGTGCTGATCGAGGCCGTTTCCTTCGTCTCGCGGCCGATTTCGCTCAGCTTGCGCCTGTTCGGCAACATGCTCGCCGGCCATATCGCGCTCAAGGTCTTCGGCGGCTTCGTCGTGGCGCTGATCGCAGCGGGCGGTGCGGCGACGATCATTGCGCCGCTGCCGCTTCTCCTGGCGGTCGCGCTGACCGCGCTCGAATTCCTCGTCGCCTTCCTGCAGGCCTATGTCTTCGCGATCCTGACCTGCGTCTATCTCAACGACGCTCTGCATCCCGGTCACTGAGCCGGCCAGAGTTCGCGAGACCATCCACCACCCGCCTTCTAGCTTTTCACACTGGAGATAAGACCATGGATCCCGTTGCAGCCAAGTACATCGGCGCTGGCCTCGCCTCGCTCGGCATGGGCCTCGCCGCCATCGGCGTCGGCACCATCTTCGGCAACTTCCTCTCGGGCGCCCTGCGCAACCCCTCGGCCGCCGACGGCCAGTTCCCGCGCGCCTTCATCGGCGCGGCGCTCGCCGAAGGTCTGGGCATCTTCGCCTTCGTCGTGGCGCTCGTCCTGCTCTTCGTGGTCTGACGCGTTTCGATCGTTCGCATCCCGTCGCGCCCGAATGCCCGATCGCGGGCACGGGCGCGACTTTTCAATTCCTTCCGCTGAAAGGCAGCCCATGCCGGTTCGTTCTTCACGGCTCGTCAGGCACGGATGGGCCGGCCTCGTCGCCTCGGTGCTGCCCGCCACGCTGCTGGCCGGAGCGGCCGCTGCCGCGACGCCGCCCCTGAGCGGCGAAAAGGCCGCCTTCCCGCCATTCGACGTCGCGACCTTCTCGGGTCAGCTCTTCTGGCTCGCCATCACGTTCGGGGCGCTCTACTGGTTGATGTCGACGATCGCCCTGCCCCGCGTGGGCGCGATCCTCGAAGAACGCGCCGACACGATCTCGCGCGATCTCGACAATGCCGCCAAGATGCAGGCCAAGGCGGAAGAGACCGCCCAGGCTTATGAAACGGCCCTGACCGAGGCCCGCAAGAATGCGCAGGCCATCGCCCAGGCTTCGCGCGATGCCGGCGCCAAGGCGTCCGACGAGCGCAGGCACGCCGTCGGGGCCGAGCTTTCGGCGAAGCTCGCCACGGCCGAAGCCACGATCGCCACCACCAAGACCAGCGCGATGACCAATGTGCGCAGCCTCGGCAGCGAGGTCGCGATCGTCATCGTCACCAAGCTGACCGGCCAGGCCCCGAGCGCCACCGAGGCGTCCGAGGCGGTCGATCAGGTTCTGGCGCGAGGCTGAGGAGAAGACAGATGGATACTTTCTGGGTCGGCGTCGCCTTCTTCATCTTCATCGGCATCCTCGCCTATTTCGGCGTGCCGAAGGCCATCGTCAAAGCGCTCGATGCGCGCGGCGAGAAGGTCGCGCAGGAACTTGCCGAGGGGCGCCGCCTGCGTGTCGAGGCCGAGAAGCTGTTCGCCGAGTACGAA
>QBLV01000103.1:4420-7257 GCA_003241815.1 Hyphomicrobiales bacterium
GCCAAGCGCAAGGCGGCCGAATCCGAGGCTGCCTCGATCATCGCCGCCGCCAATGAGGAGGCCAAGCGCCTCTCGGCCGAGGCGGAAGCCAAGCTCAACGATTTCGTCACCCGCCGGACCAAATCCGCGGAAGAGAAGATCGCCCTGGCTGAAAGCCAGGCGGAGGCCGAGGTTCGGGCAGCGGCTGCCGAGGCTGCTACCAAGGCCGCCGAGGTCATCATCCGCGCTCAGGTCGGTGGAAAGACCGGCGAAGCGCTGTTTGCCGCTGGTCTGACCGAGGTCAAGGCGAAGCTGAACTGAGGCGCCTTCCGCTGGACGGAGCCCCCCACCTTTCCAACGCTATTTCAGAACGCCGCGGCCCCCTGGCCGCGGCGTTCTGCGTTTCGGGGCCAAACAGAATTGGCGCGTGCTGTCTTTGAAACGAGCGGGGTTGTTCCGGGCGACCTCAGTGAGGCACGGAAAGCCATGCCTGAACCGCTTCGGGTGTCGTCCCGGGTCCGGCTGCGCTCCGCTCGGGGACGACACCCCGGCGGCGGCTTGTTCAACAGAGAGATTCCGCCCAAGCTCTTGAGCCATGAAAAGGGATGCGGTCCGGGACGCGCTGCCCGCGCGCGTATCAGTTCGCCGCAGTCTTCGCCGGAACGCGCGGGCCCGGCCTTGGCTCGCCTGTCGCCACCGGCTTCGGCTTGCGGCGCTGGATCGTCGAGGTGACGATGCCCTGGGGGGTGTCGAGGCCGTAGATGTCCTCGCGGAACTGGACGAGCCCGTCCGCGCCCTGCCAGCCGGTGAGATAGACCCAGGCGACCGGCACGTGCTTCTTCAATGCGATATTCTTGCGCTCGCCCTTGGCGATCTCGGCTTCGAGCGCCGGCAGCGTCCATTCCGTGCCTTCCAGCAACCAGGCGCCGAGGTCGCGCACGCCTTCGACGCGGGCGCAGCCCGACGAGTTGAAGCGAACATCGTTGCGGAACAGCGATTTTTTCGGCGTGTCATGGAGATAGACAGCCTCGGTGTTGGGCATGTCGATCTTCATCTGACCGAGCGAATTATCGGGGCCCGGATCCTGCCGCACGGTGAAGTAAGGCGATGTCAGCGTCGCCCAATTGACCGTTGCGGGGTCGATCTCGCGGTTCTCCGCTCCCAGCAGGCGCATATGCGACTTGGCAATGAAGCCCGGATCCTTGCGCATATGCGGGATGATGTCCGCCTTGACGATGGAGGTGGGCACTGTCCAGGTCGGGTTGAGGTTGACCGAGTTGATGCTGGCCTGCAGCACCGGCGAGGGCCGGTCCGGCCGGCCGACGATGGCAAGATGGCGGCGCTGGACGACGCCGTTCTCGACCGCCTCGACGCTGGCTCCGGGAATGTTGACCACGACATAGCGTTCGGCGAAGGAGAAACCGTTGCCTTTCAGCCGCTCCAGCGTGGCGGTAAGCTGGTTCAGGCGGACCTCGACGGGGGTGTTCATCGCCTTCAGCGTGAGACGACCGACGGTCCCCAGATCGGAGAGACCGTGACGGATCTGGAAGCGCTTCACCGCCTCGACCACGGCGGCGTCGTAGACGTCGCCCGGCAGCGCGTCCGGCGGGAGATCGCCGCTCAACAAGAGGCGCTGCTTCAGCGCCGCGACGTCGGGGCCCTGCATGTCGGGCTTGAGCAGCGTGACCGTGGAGGGCACCTTCGGCCAACCGCCACGCCCGGCGATGTCCTCATGCGCGATCAGCGCCTCGAGCGTGCGATCATAGGTGTTAGGGCCATAGCTCGGCTCGTTGGCGCGAGCCGCCGCGGCCCCGAGCAACAGGGCCAGGGCGGCTACAGAGGCTTTGACGAAACGCACGGCCATCGAGGTCGATCCCACATTGCGTCACGGACGCATGACGCAAAGCATCCCTCGCACATGGTCAAGGAAGCCTTAAGGCCGCGCGGAGATTTACGTATCGGAAGGTTGCTGGCGACCCTAGCCGCCAGCAATGGCCGCGGACTACTCTGCGGCTTTCGCGATCGGCGCCGGCTTGACCCATTTCAGAACCGGCTGCCTGGCCGCTCTCGTCTCGTCGAGGCGGCGCAGAGGAGCGTGGTGGGGGGCTGCCGTGAAGCGCTCCTTGTCGTTGCCCTTCGCGGCCATGGCGAGGTCGCGCAACGTCGCTATGAAGAGGTCGAGCGAGGCCTTGGATTCCGATTCGGTCGGCTCGATCAGCATGGCGCCATGGACGACGAGCGGGAAATACACCGTCATCGGGTGATAGCCCTCGTCGATCATCGCCTTGGCGAAATCGAGGGTGGTGACGCCGGTGCCCTTCAGCCAGTCGTCGTCGAACAAAGCCTCGTGCATCGAGGGATGGTCCGGGAAGGGCAGCGACATCAAATCCGACAGTCCGGCGCGGATGTAGTTTGCGTTCAGGACCGCATCCTCGGAGGCCTGCTTCATGCCGTCGGCGCCGTGGCTGAGCATATAGGTCAGCGCGCGGACATACATGCCCATCTGGCCGTGGAAGGCGGTCATGCGACCGAAGGGCGCGTTGCCCTGCGGTGCATCGGCGGCGTTCTCGACGAGGCGCGGCGTACCGCCTTCGACATGAATGAATGGCACCGGCGCGTAAGGCGCCAGCCGCTCCGACAGCACGACGGGCCCCGCGCCCGGCCCGCCGCCGCCATGAGGCGTCGAGAAGGTCTTGTGCAGGTTGATGTGCATGGCGTCGACGCCGAGATCGCCCGGCCGGGCCTTGCCGACGATCGCGTTGAAATTGGCGCCGTCGCAGTAGAAATACGCGCCCGCCTCATGCATGGCGGCAGCGATCTCGACGATCTCAGGCTCGAAGATGCCGCAGGTGTTGGGA
>QBLV01000103.1:7267-15095 GCA_003241815.1 Hyphomicrobiales bacterium
GTTGGGATTGGTCAGCATGATCGCGGCAATGTCGGGGCCGAGCAGGGCTTTCACGTCCTCGACCGCGACCGTGCCGTCGGCGCGGGCGGGCACCGAGCGCACCGAGAAACCGATGAGCGCGGCAGTGGCCGGGTTGGTGCCATGGGCCGATTCGGGCACCAGCACGACGGTTCGTGTCGCGCCCTCGCCCTTGGCGGCGATGGCGGCCTTGATCGCCATCATGCCGCAGGCCTCGCCATGGGCGCCGGCCTTGGGCGAGAGCGCCACGGCGGGCATCCCGGTCAGCGTCATCAGGTAGTGCGAGAGTTCGAGCATGACCTCGAGCGCGCCCGGCACGGTCGAGACCGGCTGAAGCGGGTGCACGTCGGAGAAGCCGGGCATGCGCGCCGTCTTTTCGTTGAGGCGGGCATTGTGCTTCATCGTGCAGGAGCCGAGCGGGAAGAGCCCGGTGTCGATGCCATAGTTTTTCTGGCTGAGGCGCACATAATGGCGCATCGCCTCGGGTTCGGAGAGGCCGGGCAGGCCGATCTCGCCCTTGCGCGCATGCGTGCCGAGGCGCGATTTGAACGGCGCGGGAGCATCAATGTCGACGCCGGTCGTCTCGGGATGGCCGATCTCGAAGATCAGCGGCTCGATCTGCTGCAGCGCGCGGTTGCCGGTGAAAGTCGCATGCGGCTCATGGGCGGATACGGACCCTTGCGTGGGACGTCCCTGACGGTTCAGCATCACAGCACCTCCGCGAGCGCTGCCACGAAGGCCGCCCGATCTTCATCCGTGTTGATTTCGGTCGATGCGACCAGCAGCAGGTCGTCGAGGCCAGCACCTGGAAGCAGCCGCGAGACCGGGACTCCGCCCAGGATGCCCTTCGCCGCGAGCGCCTCGACGACTGCTGCAGCGGGTTTGGTCAGCTTCACCGTGAACTCGTTGAAGAAGCTGTCGTTCAGGACCGAGACGCCCGCGACGTCCGCCAGAGCATCGGCGAGCTTGACCGCATTGGCGTGGTTGACCTGCGCAAGGCGTGTGAAGCCAGCCTGCCCCAGCAGTGTCATGTGGATGGTGAAGGCGAGCACGCACAAGCCGGAATTGGTGCAGATGTTCGAAGTCGCCTTGTCGCGGCGGATATGCTGCTCTCGGGTCGAGAGCGTCAGCACGAAGCCGCGCTGGCCGGTCGAATCGACCGTCTCGCCGCACAGCCGGCCCGGCATCTGCCGAAGGTATTTTGACTTGGCGGCGAAGAGCCCGACATAGGGGCCGCCGAAGTTCAGCGCATTGCCGATAGACTGGCCCTCGCCGACGACGATGTCGGCGCCCATCGCGCCGGGCGGCACGATGGCGCCCAGCGAGACGATTTCGGTGAAGACCGCGATCAGCAGCGCGCCATGGGCCTGCGCCTTGGCCGCGATCGGCGCCAGGTCGCGCAGATTGCCGAAGACGTCGGGGTTCTGGACGACGACGCAGGAGGTGTCGTCGTCGATCTGCGAGAGGATGTCCTCGCGGGCGGACACATCCGGCGGCAGCGAGACGACGGCGTCGTTGGCCATCTCCGAGAGCGTCCGGACAACCTCGGCGTAGTGCGGATGCAAACCACCCGAGAGCACCGCCTTGCGGCGCTTCGTGACGCGGTGCGCCATCAGCACGGCCTCGCCCGTGCCGGTCGAGCCGTCATACATCGAGGCGTTGGCGACATCCATGCCGGTCAGCGCGGCGACCTGCGTCTGGAACTCGAAGAGATATTGCAGCGTGCCCTGCGCGATCTCGGGCTGGTAGGGCGTGTAGCTGGTCAGGAATTCCGAGCGCTGGATCAGATGATCCACCGTGGCGGGGACATGATGCTTGTAGGCGCCAGCGCCGACGAAGAAAGGAACGGACGACGCGGATACGTTGCGGGCCGCCATCTTCGCCATGATGCGCTCGACCTCGAGCTCGCCCTTGGTACGGGGGAGATCGAGCGGCGCCGTCAGCAGCTTGTCGGCCGGCACGTCGGAGAACAGCGCATCGACATGCGCCACGCCGATTCGCGCGAGCATGTCCTCACGGTCGGTGTCGGTCAGGGGGAGATAGCGCATGGGGGATGTCCGTCACGTTCGATGAGCGATGAGGCAGGCCAGACCACGACGTCATCCTGGGCAACCGCAGGTCGTCCGGGATCCATCATAAAGCTCGACGGTGCTCTATGATGGATCCCGGCGCTGCGCGGCTTCGCCGGGATGACGGTCGAGGGTTATCAGAGCGTCTTGAGGTAATTCTGGTACTCGGCTTCGCTCATCAGACCCTCCAACTCAGCCATGTCGGTGAGCTTGAGCTTCAGGAACCAGCCCTTGCCCGCCGGGTCCTCGTTGACAGTGCCGGGTGCGGCCTCGAGCGCGCTGTTGACCTCGACGACCTCGCCGGAGACCGGTGCATAGACTTCGGACGCAGCCTTCACGCTCTCGACGACGGCCGCCTCTCCGCCCTTGGCAACGGCTTTGCCGATCGCGGGAAGCTCGACGAAGACGACGTCGCCGAGTTGGCCCTGGGCGTAGTCGGAGATGCCGACCGTGCCGGTGTCGCCCTCGATGCGAATGTATTCGTGATCCTTGGTGTAGCGGGTCTCGGCCATGGGTTTTCGGTCTCCGGGAACAGAAATGGGAGCAGGGTTCAGCGCTTGTAGCCGTTGGGGACGAAGGGCATGGCCGCCACGACCGCCGGCAGGGGCTTGCCCCTCACCATCAGATTGAGCTGCGTGCCGGGCGCCGAATAAGCTTTGGCGACATAGCCCATGGCGCAGGGCGCGTTCAGGGTCGGGCCGAAGCCGCCTGAGGTGACCTTTCCGACGATCTCCCCCTCCGGGGTCGCGATCTCCGCGCCTTCGCGCGCCGGCGCCCGGCCTTCCGGCAGCAGGCCGACGCGGACGCGAGACACGCCCTCGGCGAACTCACGCTGGATGCGTTGTGCACCCGGGAAGCCGCCTTCCTCGCGGCGGCGTTTCTGGACCGACCAGGTCAGCGCGGCCTCGACCGGCGAGGTCGTGGTGTCGATGTCGTGGCCATAGAGGCAAAGCCCCGCTTCAAGCCGCAGCGAATCGCGCGCTCCGAGCCCGATCGGCCTGACGGTTGCGTCGAGCAGCAGCGTGTCCCAGATCTCGCCGATCTTCGCGGCGGCAGCGGAAATCTCGTAGCCGTCCTCGCCGGTATAGCCGGAGCGGCTGACATTGGCCTTGATGCCTGCGACCTTCATGGTGCGGGAGGTCATGAAGCCCATCTCGCGAGCCTCGGGGGCGATCGCCGCCAGCGCGGCTTCCGCCGCCGGGCCCTGGATCGCGATCAGGCCGCGGTGCTCGGCCTTGATCAGCTTCACATTGGCGGGCAGCCGCGCCTCGATATGGGCGTAGTCTTCGCTCTTGCAGGCGGCGTTGACGACGAGGTAGAGCGCCCCGTCCTCGTCGGGATCGATCGAGCGCGTCACCATCAGATCGTCGAGGATGCCACCCTCTTCGTTCAGGAGCTGCGAATAGCGCTGCTTGCCGGGTGCAAGATTGAGGATATCGGCGGGAATCAGCGCTTCGAGCGCGCGCGCCGTGGTCTGGTGGTCCGGACCGACCAGGAAGCACTGGCCCATATGCGAGACGTCGAAGAGGCCGGCCTTCTCGCGCGTCCAGTTGTGTTCGGTCAGGATGCCGGTGGGATACTGCACCGGCATGTCGTAGCCGGCGAAGGGCACCATGCGGGCACCGAGCGCGACATGGCGGGAATGGAGCGGGGTCTTGAGCACCGGCGCATCTGCGCTTGCGGCAACGGCATCAGCAACATCGGCAGCCATGGACGGCCCCTTCCAGAGTCAAGCGCAAGCCCCGGACGGATGTGTCCGGAACGCGCCCCCTCTGTCTTGGAACCTGAGAGATTTCCCTATGCCGGCATGGTGGCGCCGGACAGGTTACACCCGTCGGTGGACGAAGTTTCCTCCGCCGCTTTCCAGAGTGCCAGCTCCCACGCGGTCCGTTTGCCTGAGCGTTTCCGGGGCGGTTGCGCCTTCGGCGCCGGGTCTGGCCAAAACCAGTCCCGGTCTCTCCCGCGGGGATGTTGCGGCTGCTGGCAGAGATACAAGAGCGCAGCGGCAAGTCAATCACGCCACTGCCTCGTTTGGCGGCAATCGACGCCGCTGTTTACGGCGCAGCTAGCGTCGGCGCGCGCGCGCCGACGTGGCGCCCCCCGTTCCGAGGCCGACGATGATCTCGACGTCACCACGGCCGGCGGGGACGACGATGCCGTCCTCGACATGCGAGAAATCTGTGCCGCCCTGGCCAGACGGGACCGTGCCGCCGACGCGGGCAGCGCGGCGTGCGATCTGCGCCGTTCCGCGCATGACCACCGTCGTCAGCGTCGCGCCATAACTGCCGGCGCCGCCGGCCGGGCCGAGCAGGACGCGCCCCTCGACGCCGACCTTGAGGCGGAAGCCGCCATTGCCGGTGGGCGTGCATTCGCGCGCGACATTGAGGATCGAGATCTGGTGGCGCAGGCTGCCGCTATCCTGGCCCGACTGGGCGCGGATCGCCGCGCCGCCATCGGCGATGATCACCTGCGGACAGATCAATTGCTCGTCCTGGTCGTCTGTCGGCAACTGGTCCGGCGGCGGCGGCGTGGTCGACTGGAACATTACGACATTGCCGAATGTCTGCATCGCGCTCGGCTGGCCGGACGACGAACTCGAAGAGCCGCAGCCGGCGAGGCCGAGGCACATCAAAGGCAGAGCCAGCAGGCTCGACCGGCGAAGAAGCGCATCTCTCACGGCAGGGTCTCCACACCGGGGCCGAAGCCGTTGAGGGAGACGGGCACGCCCACCCCCTCTTCCGGCGTCTGGAATACGATGAAGGTGGCGCTCTTGCCGCCCTTGAGCTGGCCGAGCAGGGTGTCGTCCATCACCACTTCGGCGACGCAGCCCGTCGTCAGGCAGCGCACGAAGCCGGCGCGGCCGATATCCTTGTCGTCGATCTTCAGCCCCAGGCCCGACGGCAGCAGCACGCCGAGCGGGGCGACGACGCGCAGAAGCCTGCTCTTTTGGTCGGCCGTCTTCAGCACGATGACCAGGAGCGTGAGATTGGGCCGGTCCTCGGCCGCGACATTCTGGACGAGCGCGCATTGCTCGGTCTTGGCCCCCGGCGGCACCTCGCAGCGCATCTGCCAGTCGCCATGCGTCGACTTGACCGCTCCCTGGGCCAGCGCCGGGCCAGCGACCCCGACAGCACCGGCGAGCGCGATGGCTGCCGCCCAGACAGGTCCGATATACCTACCCATCGCTTGCGATTCCTCCAATCGGCGCCTGCCGCGCGAACCTGTCACCGAAGCAAAGAGCGGAATTCAGGCAGAAAACCGGTTCGTCGCTGCGGAACCCTGCGTCGTCCCGCCGTGGATTGCGTTGGGACCATGCAGACCCTGTCCTGTCAAGACAATGGGTCCCGCCAGCGGCGCCGTTACCAGCAGTCCTCGCGCGATTATGCCGCACGGGATGCGTTGGCGCCCCGCATTGCCCCACTGGCGCAAGCGTGATGTTTGATTTATCGCAATCTCGAAGAGCAAGGTGGTCTCACGGCCGCACGAGCCACGCAGGGACGTCAGGCCTTCATGTACGTTCATCAGGAACGTGCCATGGCAACATCCCATGCAGGGCGTGATTGAGGAGCTATGTCGGATCGATGCGATTTCTGAGCAGGACCCTAGCAAGCGCGGCCGCATCGGCCCTTGCCGTCGCAGCGGCGACGATCGTCCCTGACAATGCGTTCGCCGGAACCGGCATGCCGAGCCCGTGGCAGTTGAACCTTCAGGGTGCAGTGACCGGGGTTGCCGAATACATCCACTGGTTCCACGACTGGCTCAACGTGATCATCTTCGCGATTACGATCTTCGTTCTGGCACTGCTGCTTTACGTGGCCTGGCGCTTCAACGAGAAGGCCAATCCGGTTCCCACCAAGACGACTCACAACGCGCTCCTCGAGGTTGCCTGGACCATCATCCCGGTCCTGATCCTGGTCGTGATCGCGATTCCCTCTTTCCGCCTGCTCAAGCTGCAGCTCGAAATCCCGCAGGCCGACATCACCATGAAGGTGACCGGCAAGCAGTGGTACTGGTCTTATGAATACGCCCAGGAGAGCGGCGCCTTCGGCTTCGATTCGCTGATGCTCGACGAGAAGCAGCGCGCCGAGGCAATCGCCGGCAACAAGATCGCGGCAGCGGAAGCCCCGCGCCTTCTCGCCGTAGACAACGAGGCGGTGGTGCCGGTCGGCAAGATCGTGCGCGTCCAGGTCACCGGCGCGGACGTGATCCACAAGTTCACCGTTCCCTCCTTCGGCATCAAGATCGACGCCATCCCGGGCCGCCTGAACGAGACCTGGTTCAAGGCCGACCGCGAGGGCATCTATTACGGCCAGTGTTCGTTCGTCTGCGGCCAGAACCACGCCTATATGCCGATCGCCTTCCGCGTCGTCAGCCCCGAGCGCTACGCCGCCTGGCTTGCCGAATCGAAGCAGAAATTCGCGCAAGCCGGCGACGCCGTCGGCAAGGTCGCGGCAGCGGCGAAGTAACGGCCCATTCATGCGTCGCGGACCCCCAAGGTCCGCATCGAACCTGATTTGACTGACTGTGGCGAAGTGATTTCGCACGAGGAGACCAAGGCGATGGCAACAGCGGCTCCGCACGCTCACGCCCACGGACATCACGACGAGGAACACGCACACCCGACCGGGTGGCGTCGCTGGCTGATGTCCACCAACCATAAGGACATCGGCACGCTCTACCTGATCTTCTCGATCATGGCGGGCCTCGTCGGTGGCTTCCTCTCGATCATGATGCGCATCGAGCTGCAGCAGCCCGGTCTGCAGATTTTCGCCAATGGCCAGAGCTACAACGTCTTCGTCACCGGCCACGGCCTGATCATGATCTTCTTCATGGTCATGCCCGCCGTCATCGGCGGCTTCGGCAACTGGTTCGTGCCGCTGATGATCGGTGCGCCGGACATGGCCTTCCCGCGCATGAACAACATTTCGTTCTGGCTGACGGTCGCCGGCTTCGTGCTGCTGATCATGTCGATGTTCATGGAGGGCGCCCCCGGCGCCAAGGGTGTCGGCACCGGCTGGACGATCTATCCGCCGTTCGCTTCGTCGGGCCATCCCGGCCCGTCGGTCGATTTCGGCATCTTCGCGCTGCATCTGGCCGGCGCGGCCTCGATCCTGGGCGCGATCAACTTCATCACCACGATCCTCAACATGCGCGCACCGGGCATGACGCTGCACAAGATGCCGCTCTTCGCCTGGGGCGTTCTCGTGACGGCTTTCCTGCTGCTGCTGGCCCTGCCGGTGCTGGCGGGCGCCATCACCATGCTGCTGACCGACCGCAATTTCGGCACGACCTTCTATGATCCGGCCGGCGGCGGCGACCCGATCCTGTACCAGCACCTGTTCTGGTTCTTCGGCCACCCCGAAGTCTACATCATGATCCTGCCGGCCTTCGGCATCATCAGCCACATCATCTCGACCTTCTCGAAGAAGCCGATCTTCGGCTATCTCGGCATGGCCTATGCCATGGTTGCGATCGGCGTCGTCGGCTTCGTGGTGTGGGCGCACCACATGTACACGGCCGGCCTGTCCCTCAACACGCAGCGCTATTTCGTGTTTGCGACGATGGTCATCGCGGTGCCCACGGGCATCAAGATTTTCTCCTGGATCGCGACGATGTGGGGCGGCTCGATCCGTTTCACGGCGCCGATGATCTGGGCGATCGGCTTCATCTTCCTGTTTACCGTCGGCGGCGTGACGGGCGTGGTGCTGGCGAATGCCGGTGTCGACCGCTCCCTGCACGCG
>QBLV01000104.1:0-4010 GCA_003241815.1 Hyphomicrobiales bacterium
CCGCGCCGAGATCGCCGGCCTGCCGCCTGCCGAGTGGGACAGCGTCATCATCGCGACCGGGCCGCTCACCTCGCCGGCGCTGGCGGCCGGCATCCAGTCACTGACCGGGGAGGACGCGCTCGCCTTCTTCGACGCCATCGCCCCGATCGTCCATTTCGACTCGGTCGATATGGACCAGGCCTGGTTCCAGTCGCGCTACGACAAGGTCGGGCCCGGCGGCACCGGCGCCGACTACATCAACTGCCCGCTCGACCGCGACCAGTACGAGGCCTTCATCGACGCGCTTCTCGCGGCCGAGAAGACCGAGTTCAAGGAGTGGGAGGGCACGCCCTATTTCGACGGCTGCCTGCCGATCGAGGTGATGGCGGAACGCGGCCGCGAGACCCTGCGCTGGGGGCCGATGAAGCCGGTCGGCCTGACCAACAAGCACAACCCGACGGTCAAGGCCTATGCGATCGTCCAGCTCCGGCAGGACAATGCGCTGGGCACGCTGTTCAACATGACCGGCTTCCAGACCAAGCTGAAATATGGCGAGCAGGCCGCGATCTTCCGGATGATCCCGGGCCTGCAGAACGCGGAGTTCGCGCGGCTCGGCGGCATCCACCGCAACACCTATCTGAACTCGCCCAAGCTGCTGGACGAACGCCTGCGGCTGAAGGCCGATCCGCGCCTGCGCTTCGCCGGCCAGATCACCGGTTGCGAGGGCTATGTCGAGAGCGCCGCGATCGGCCTGCTGGCAGGCCGCATGGCGGCAGCCGAGCGTCTCGGCCAGGCGCTCGAGCTGCCGCCCGCGACGACGGCGCTGGGCGCGCTGGTCAACCACATCACCGGCGGCCACATCGTCACCATCGACGAGGGCCCGCGCTCCTTCCAGCCGATGAACATCAATTTCGGCCTGTTCCCCCATATCGAGAGCCAGGCGACACATGGCCCGGACGGCAAGAAGCTGAAAGGCCCGGCCAAGAGCGTCGCCCGCAAGCATGCGCTGACGGCGCGCGCGAAGGTGGAGATGGAGGCCTGGGCGGGCGGCGTGGCGGCTCAGGCTGCTGAGTGAGCTCTACGCGTCATGCTCGGGCTTCGCCTGCGCATCTCGGTCCCGTCATTCTCGGGTCTACGCGTCACTTCGCCCGAGAATGACGGGGCCGTTCACCGAGCAGCTCTTGCCGCCCGCCAGA
The DNA here is from genome assembly GCA_003241815.1 of Hyphomicrobiales bacterium. Taxonomy (GTDB): domain Bacteria; phylum Pseudomonadota; class Alphaproteobacteria; order Rhizobiales; family Beijerinckiaceae; genus Allobosea. The sequence continues at coordinate 1,176 of QBLV01000104.1, forward strand.
TCACCCATTGCCGCTGCCAGGCCGGCATCGTGATGATCGTACGGTAAGGGTCGTAGCCGCCGCGTTCCATCCGCTTCAAATAGGGTTCGACCAGCGCGGTCGGCAGGAAGGCCGGCAGCACGGCGCTCGGAACCGTGCCGCGCAGGTCGCGCAGCTTCCTGAGATGGGCGCGCGCGATCTCGCGCAGCTCCTTCAACGAATAGAGTACGCCGGGCCCGCCGCGTCCGCGCACGATGTCATCGCGGATCACCCCATTTCGCCCGAGAATGTCGGCCGGCAGATAGACCTGGCCCTCGGCCGCATGCCAGGGAAAGGCACGCATCAGCCCCGTCAGCGCATAGGCGACGCCGGCATAGCCGGCGGCAGCGGCTCCGCCGGGATCGCGGCCATTGGCGAGGATGATCGAGGCCAGCCGGATCAGCGCGCTCGAGGTCTCGCCGGCATAGCCCTCCAGATCCCGCAGCGAGGGCATCGGATCATCATAGAGATCGAAGACGCGGGCCTCGATCAGCCCGGTCAACGGCGCGATCGGCAGGCGGTAGCGCGCGATGGCGTCGAGCAGCGCGGCCGCGACCGGATGCGCCTGAGCATCGTCCCGTGTCTCGGCCTCCAACAGGTCGCGCCACCATTGCAAGCGGACCTCGCCCGGCAGCGGCTCGCTGACCAGCGCGCGCACGCGGGCGATCTCGTGGCTGAAGGCATAGAGCGCGAACAGCGCCGGGCGCTGCGATTCGGGCGCGTAGAGGCAGGCGATGTAACGGTCGTGATCGTGCTCCCGCACCAGCGCGGCGCAATGCGCATAGGCCTGAGGCAACGCGGAGGGCGTCGTCTCGCTACGGCGGTCGGTCTCGGTTGTCTGCGGCATCGTCCTGCCTCGATCCGGAGCCCTGCATCCCTGGCCACGATGGGGCGAGTGTAGGACGAGCCGACGGCGGCTGGCTACGCCTCTGCGACATGGCAGGCGCGATTTGGCAAAGGCGCTCCGGCTAGGCGCGTCAATCCACCGCGATCAGCGCGGCCGCGACGCGCCGATCCTCGCCGACCAGCACGTTGTAGGTCCGTGCCGCCGGGCCGGTCGCCATGCCCTCGACGGTGATGCCACGCTCCTTGAGCAGGTCTCGCCAGGCATGCGGGATGAAGGCGATGTCGGCGCCGGTGCCGATCAGCAGGAAATCGATCGCTGCGGCCTCGTCGAGCAATGGCTGGAAGCTGTCCACCGTGATCTCGGAGAAGCGCGTCACCGGCCAGATCCGGATGCCGGCTGGCGTCGCCAGCACCGAGCCGCGATGGCTCATGCCGGCGAACCGGAAGCCGCCGGCCCCAAAAGCGTCGAGCTGGTGCCGGCCGGGTACGAAGCCGTCGAAGCGAGTCGTCATGCCGGAACGAGCCGCGCTGGCCGGTCAGGCCTTGGCTTTGCCGGCAGCGGCCTTTTCAAGCGCGTCCTCGCGCTGCGCGGTGCTGCGGACATCCATATAGAGCAGCACCGGCGTCGACACGAACATCGCTGAATAGGTGCAGACCACCACGCCAAACAGCATGACCAGCGCAAAGCCCTCAATCGCCGAACCGCCGAAAATCACGAGCGCGACCAACGCCAGAACCGTCGTCGTCGAGGTGATCGCCGTGCGCGACAGGGTCGTGTTGACCGAGAGATCGAGCAGATCGGCGACCGGCATGGTCTTGTAGCGCCGCAGCAGTTCGCGCGTCCGGTCGAACACCACCACGGTCTCGTTCAGCGAATAGCCGACGATGGTCAGGATTGCCGCGATCGAGGTCAGGTTGAATTCGAGCTGGGTGATCAGGAAGAAGCCCATCGTCAGCACGATGTCATGCAGCGTGCCGAGGATGGCGCCGATGGCGAGCGGCATCTCGAAGCGGAACCAGAGATAGATCAGCACGCCAACGATCGCGAGCACGACGCCCAGCGTTCCCGCCTGCACCAGCTCGCCGGACACACGCGGGCCGACGGTCTCGACGCGGCGGAAATCGTAAGCGGCGGAGAAGGCGTCACGCGCCTTGACGACGACCTGCTGCTGCGCCGCTTCACCGCCAGGCTGCAGCGCGAAGCGCATCGAAACGTCGCCGGCGCTGCCGAACTCCTGGACCTCGGCCTCGCCGAAGCCGAGAGCGTTGGCGGTGGTGCGGATTTGAGCGATCTCGGGCCGGCCGGACTTGGCCTGCATCTCGATCAGCGTGCCGCCGCGAAAATCGATGCCGAAATTCAGGCCGACCGTCAGGAACAGCGCGAGCACCAGCAGCGAATAGGCCGCCGAGAACGGGTAGCTGAAGCGGCGGAAGCGGACGAATTTGAAGGTCGTACCATCGGGAACGATGCGAAGCAGACGCATGCGCTGATCTCCTTGAACAGTGGGCTAGCGTCTAGAACGGAAGGGCTTTGGGCTTCGCCCAGCGATACCACAGCGCGATCAGCATCCGGGTCAGCGTCACCGCCGTGATCACGGTGGTCAGAATGCCGAGGATGAAGACGACCGCGAAGCCGCGCACCGGGCCGGAGCCCAGCGCAAACAGCGCCAGCGCCGCGATCAGCATGGTCACGTTGGAGTCGATGATGGTGGCGAAGGCGCGCTGGAAACCCGCCTCCAGCGCCGAGACGAGCGAGCGCCCCTGATGCGATTCCTCACGCATGCGCTCATAGATCAGCACGTTGGAATCGACCGCCGTGCCGATGGTCAGGACAATGCCGGCGATGCCCGGCAGCGTCATCGTGGCGCCCAGCACCGACATCAACCCGAAGATCAGGCAGACATGGACGAGCAGCGCGATCGACGCGATCAGGCCGAAGATACCGTAGGTGCCGATCATGTAGAGGATCAC
>QBLV01000104.1:4020-4445 GCA_003241815.1 Hyphomicrobiales bacterium
CCTCTACATGATCGGCACCTACGGTATCTTCGGCCCGGTCGCGATCAGGGTCGCCATCTTGCCCGCCTGGATCGAGTCGGCGCCGAGGCCGGGGCCGACGGTGCGCTCCTCGACGATCGTCATCTTGGCCGGCAGCGCGCCCGCGCGCAGCAGGATGGCGAGGTTGTTGACCGATTCGACGGTAAAGTTGCCGGAGATCTGGCCCGAGCCACCGGTGATCGGCGACTGGATGACGGGCGACGAGATCACCCTGTTGTCGAGCACGATCGCCAGCGGCCGGCCGAGATTTTCCGTCGTGGCCTGCCCGAAGCGCTGGGCGCCGCGGATGTTGAAGCGGAAATTGACGATCGGCTGCGAGGTCCGCGAATCGAAGGCCGGCTGGGCATCGATCAGGTCGGCGCCTTCGACGATGACGCGCCGCTCGA
>QBLV01000104.1:4480-19479 GCA_003241815.1 Hyphomicrobiales bacterium
GGCAGCATGTCGACATCGCCGCTCTGGCTCTCGGCCACCATGCGGAACTGGAGCTTGGCGGTCTGGCCGAGAATCTCCTTCAGCCGCTGCGGATCCTGAAGGCCCGGAACCTGGACGAGGATGCGGTCGAGGCCCTGGCGCTGGATGTTGGGCTCGGTGGTGCCGAGCGCATCGACGCGACGGCGCAGCACTTCCATGGCCTGTTCGACGGCGCGGCGGACCCGCTCATTGGCACCGCCCTCCGACACCGACAGCTGAATCTGCCCGTCGGGCTGCTCGACGATGTCGATGGTGTTGTTGCCGGACGGTCCGAAGGCACCCAGCGTGCCGACCGGCTGGGCCAGTTCGCGCAGCTTCGGCAGGAGCTTGGCGCGGTCGGCGGCTTCTGGCACGCGCACGCTCACGCCGCGCGCCGTCATGCCGATGCCGCCCGAAAAGGCAACGCGTTCCTCGCGCAGGATGCGGCGCACATCGTCGCGCAGCTGCGTCACCTGGCTGCGGACCAGATCGGCGCGGTCGATCTCGAGCAGCACATGCGAGCCGCCCTGCAAATCGAGGCCGAGCACGACAGCGTGGATCGGCAGCAGGATACGCGGAATCCAGGACGGTGCGCCCGCCTCGATCGCCTTGCGGGTCTCGGGCGAAAACAGGTTCGGCAACGCGAAGCCGCAGCCGAAGAGCAGCACGAGCAGGACGACGATGACCTTGCGGGTCTGGAAACGGAGCATCTGCGGAAACAGCCTTGTTGTCGCGCGCCGGCCCGTTACGGGGTCGGCCCTGATCTAGCCCGCCGGGGGCTGGTTAGCTCTTGACCGGCTCGCCCTTGGCGCGGACGTCGGTGATCATGCCCTTGACCAGACGGACGCGGACGCCTTCGGCGATCTCCACCTCGATCTCGGCGTCGTCGATCACTTTGGAGACCTTGCCGACGATGCCGCCGGAGGTGATCACGGTATCGCCACGCCGCACGTTCTTGATCAGCTCCTGATGAGCCTTCACCCGCTTCTGCTGCGGGCGGATGATCAGGAACCACATAATCACGAAGATCAGGACGAACGGGACCAGCGACATCAGCATGTCGGTGGAGCCGGCGCCACCGACGGATTGGGCGAAAGCGGGAGTGATCACGAAAAGGCTCCTTCATCGCGGCCGCGCGGCGCGCCACCGGCCGCGGGTCGCGCGGCAAACTTCGTCACAGGCTCGAAAATCGCGCGGACTATAGCCAGCGACGCCGTTAAATCAATCGGATGCGCCCGGTCGTCCCGGGCGCGCCTTTCACCTATGGGCTTGCCGCTATTCGCGCAATGGCCTTGCGCTTTGCCGCGACACGCCGTCTAGGTTTCATTTGCCGTACCGCCGGTTACGGTTGCTGCCGTTTCCCCGTCGAAGACCTGCCATCGCCGAGCCAGCCATGCCCATCATGCCCGACACCGATCAGACGCTCGCCACCCTGCTGCGCATCGCCGACGCGCTGGAGCGGCTCGCTCCGCCGCCCCGCAAGCCGGCCGACCTGACGCTGGCCGACGCCTTCGTCTGGCACCCCGCCGGATCGGAGCTGGCGCCGGTGGCGCGGGTCAACCGCGTCGCGCTGTCGCTGCTGCGCGGCGTCGATCGCGTCCGCGATACGCTGGCCGAGAACACCGAGCGCTTCGCGCGGGGCCTGCCGGCCAACAACGTCCTGCTTTGGGGGGCGCGCGGCATGGGCAAGTCCTCGCTGGTGAAGTCGGTGCATGCCGACACCAACCAGCGGCTGAAGCCACCTGCCCTCCCCCTCAAGCTGATCGAGATCCACCGCGAGGACATCGAGAGCCTGCCCGCGCTGATGGCGCTGCTACGCCCCGACGCCCACCGCGCCATCGTCTTCTGCGACGATCTCTCCTTCGACGGCGACGACACCTCCTACAAGTCGCTCAAGGCGGCGCTCGATGGCGGCGTCGAGGGCCGGCCCGGCAATGTCGTGTTCTACGCCACCTCCAACCGCCGCCACCTGATGCCGCGCGACATGATGGACAATGAGCGCTCGACCGCGATCAATCCGGGCGAGGCGATCGAGGAAAAGGTCTCGCTGTCGGACCGCTTCGGCCTCTGGCTCGGCTTCCACAAATGCAGCCAGGACGAGTATCTCGCGATGATCGACGGTTATGTCGGCCATTTCGGCCTGGAGATCGCCTCCGATGCGCTGCGCCACGAAGCGCTGGAATGGGCGACGACGCGCGGCTCGCGCTCGGGCCGCACGGCCTGGCAATACATTCAGGATCTGGCGGGGCGGCTGGGGGCGAAGCTGGAGGGGTGAGCGGCAGCGCCCGTCATTCTCGGGCGAAGCGCAGCGGAGACCCGAGAATCTCCGGCCGGAAAAGGCACGATGACGAGATGGTCGGGTCAAGCCCGGCCATGACGCCAGTCAGGTAAAGAAATAGCGGGGCGGCCTTTCCTGGGGCCACCCCGCCTTGTTCCGACCGGTGGGGTCTCGCGGGGACCGGTCGAAGAGCAACCTCGTGGAAATCAGTTGTTCAGATAGGGCGTCGGATCGACCGGCGAGGAGCCCTTGCGCAGTTCGAAGTGCAGCTGCGGCGAGGAAACGTTGCCGGTCTGACCCGACTTGGCGACGACCTGGCCGCGTTTCACCGTCTCGCCGCGCTTGACGTTCAGTTCGCCGGCATGGGCATAGGCCGAGACATAGCCGTTAGGGTGGCGGATCAGCACGAGGTTGCCATAGCCCTTCAGCTCGTTGCCGGCATAGGCGACGGTGCCGCCTTCGGCTGCCTTGATCGGCGTGCCCTCGGGCACGGCGATGTTGATGCCCTCATTGCCGCCCCGGCCGCTGAAACCGGCGATGACGCGGCCACGGGCCGGCCAGCGGAAATCGGCCTTCTCGCTCTCGTCGGATTTCGCCAGGCTGGCGGTGGTGGCAGCAGGCTCCGGCTCCGATTTCGGAACGGAGGTGATTTTCGGCTCTGTTGCAGGCGCGCTGGCGACGACGACCGGCTTGGCCTTCTCGGACGCGGGAGCACGGACCGGTTTGGCCTCGGCGACGGCGGCCTTCTCCGCAGCCGGCCTCGCAGCAGGCTTGGCCAACGCGACCGGCGCGGCAGCCTTGGCGGAAGCCTTGGCGGCAGCCTTGGCCTTGGCCTCGGCGGCGAAGCGGGCGCGCGATTCGCGCATCGCCAGCGCATCGGCGTCAGCCTTGGCCTTGGCCTCCGCGGCGGCAGCAGCCTTCGATTGAGCAGCGGCAGCCCTTGCGTCGGCGGCAGTCGTGGCGCGCGCATTCTGTACCGATACGGCCGGACGAATCGGTGCGACCGACGCCGAAGGCGCGGGCCCGGCCACAAAGCGCGTCTCGCTGGGAGCCCGCGCGACCTGCTGACGAGGAGCCGGCGCGGAGTTGGCCCCTGCGGCATTGTAGACCGGAATCGTCAGCCGCGAGCCGGGCGCGAGAGCCGAACCCGACAGGCCGTTGGCCGAGATCAGCGCCTCACGCGGCACGCCATAGCGCGAGGAGATCATATCGAGCGTCTCGCCCTGGGCGACGACGATCGGCGTACCGCCCTGGGCGCTCCAGCCCGAGGCGCTGCCGGCGACCGGCCGCGGCGCGGCGCTGCGGAGCGCGACGGCCGATTGCGGCGGCGGCAGCGGCTGGGAGCTCACCGCCGTCATGGCTGGCGCCGGTGTCGCATAGACGGGCGTGTTGACCGAGCGACCGATCGAGCCGGTCGTGGCCGGATCGCGCGACGGGCTCGAAGCCTGAGCCGTCTTGAACGGGCTGGCGAAAGGAGTTTCGGAGAAGCGCATCGCTTCCGACGAACAGGCACTGACGCTCAGGGCGAGCAGGCAGGCCGTCGACGCACGGAGGACGGGGCTGAACTTGACCGATCCGGCTTGGCTACGCATGGAACTGACACTCGCGAACAACGCAACTCGATGGGGATGATTAAAGCCCCGTTCAGGTTACGAAAGCGTTTCGCCCCGCAGCGTCGTCTTAGCTTTTTCGCGGATCGTCGGCGAACCGCCTAAAGCGCCCGCGCCAGCCCCGGCACCAGCGGCGGCAGGCGCACGGCAGGCCCCAGCGCATGGTCGAAGTCGCCGTCGGTCAGCCTTGTCACCACCACGCGCCGCGCCGCGCCCTCGACGCGCAGCGCCCCGACCAGGCGCCCGCCCGGCGACAGCCGCATCAGCAGCGATTCGGGGATGGCGTGGGTCACGCCATTGACGAGAATGCGGTCGAACCGCCCCAGCGTCCTGTCGGTCTGGAAGCCGTCGGCATGGTGCAGCTCGACCGCCGCGCCATGGCCGCTGCCCGCGACGCGCTCATGCGCCGCCAACGCCAACGTGCGGTAGCGCTCGAGCGAAACGACCTCCCCGCCCATCGCCGCCAGCAGCGCGGCGACATAGCCCGAGCCGGTGCCGATCTCGAGCACGCGGGCGCCGGCCTGCATGTCCAGCGCGGTCAGGAGCGCCGCGACCGTGTGCGGCGCGGTCATGGTTTGGCCGCAGGGCAGCGGCACGGAGACGTCCTGCCGCGCCAGATCGGCAAAGCGCGCCGGGGCGAAGCGTTCGCGCGCGACCTTCTCCATGGCGCGCAGCACGGTGAGGTCGCGCACGCCCTGAGCACGCAGGGACAGCAAAAAGGCGACGGTCCGCTCGCCTTCGCTGGCCGGCGCCTCGTCGCTCATGGCGTCGCTCTCACCGTCTGTCATGGTTCAGCTTGCGAGGCCCGGCGTTTCACCCGTCCCGTCATCCTGGACTTCGCGCAGCGAAGGCCGGGATCCATCATAAAGTGCCGACGGCGCCCTGTGATGGATCCCGGACGACCTTCGGTCGCCCAGGATGACGCTGTGGATGATGGCAACAGCCTGCTCAAGCAAACACCCGCGCGAACCGGGTCAGCGTCGGCTCATGCGTCAGGTCGAGTTCGAGCGGGGTTACCGAAATCTTCTTCTCGGCCAGCGCGCGCAGATCGGTGCCATTGGCCGGCTCGCTCTTAGCCCGCGCAAACGCGATCCAGAAATACGGATTGCCCCGCCCGTCCTGCCGGGGCTGGAGCTGCATCAGCTCCTGGTCGCGCCGGCCCTGAACGGTCACAGCGATGCCCGCGACATCGCTGGCTGCGACATTGGGGAAATTCAGGTTGAACAGGATATCCCCAGGGATGCCCTCCTCCAGCAGCCGCCGGATGACGCCCGGCGCATGATGTTCGGCGCAATCCCAGCGAATGGCCTCGCGCCCGGCCGGCCCATAGGCCTGGCTCACCGCGATCGAGGGGATGCCGAGCAGCGTGCCCTCCATGGCCGCCGCGATCGTGCCCGAATAGGTCACGTCCTCGGCGACGTTCTGGCCGCGATTGACGCCCGACAGCACCAGATCGGGCCGGTGGTCGATCATGATCGAGCGCGCCGCCATGATCACGCAATCGGTCGGTGTGCCGGTCACCGCGAAACGCTTCTCCGCGATCTTCCGCAGCCGCAACGGGTTGGACAAGGACAGCGAATGCGCCACGCCGGACTGGTCGGTCTCGGGCGCGACGACCCAGACATCGTCGGAGAGTTGCGCCGCGATGCGCTCCATGACGGCCAGTCCCTCGGCATGGATGCCGTCATCATTGGTCACGAGAATGCGCATGGGTCAGGCTTTCAGCAGGAGCAAACGATCGCGGAGGGGCACGAGGAACCCATCTCCTGTAAGGAGAGGGGCAGGGGTGAGGTGACGGCCCCTGGACCAGTGGCGCGACAAACTGACGACGGGAGCCGGTTGGGTTGCTGCCAAAGCGTCAAACGGCCTTCCCCTCACCCTGCCCTCTCCCTCTGGGAGAGGGTTCCTCGCGCTTGATCCTGCGAGGACTTCGGCCATCACGCCTTCTCGATCTTCGTCACGCCGCGCATATAGGGCACCAGCACATCGGGCACCGAAATCGAGCCGTCGGCGTTCTGGTAGTTCTCCATCACCGCGATCAGCGCCCGGCCGACCGCCGTGCCCGAGCCGTTCAGCGTGTGGACGAAGAACGGGCCCTTGCCGTCCTTGGTCTTGTAGCGGGCGTTCATGCGACGCGCCTGGAAATCGCCGCAGACGGAGCAGGACGAAATCTCGCGATAGGTCTTCTGGCCCGGCAGCCAGACCTCGATGTCGTAAGTCTTCTGCGAGGCGAAGCCCATATCGCCGGTGCACAAGGTCATCACGCGATAATGCAGGTCGAGCTTCTTCAGCACGGCCTCGGCGCAGGACAGCATGCGCTCATGCTCTTCGAGCGACTTGTCGGGCGTGGTGATCGAGACCAGCTCGACCTTCTCGAACTGGTGCTGCCGCAGCATGCCGCGCGTATCACGCCCGGCCGAGCCGGCCTCGGCCCGGAAACAGGGGGTCAGCGCGGTGTAGCGGCGCGGAAGCTCGTCCTCGGAGAGGATCGATTCACGGACGAGATTGGTGAGCGGGACTTCGGCTGTGGGGATTAGCCCTTTAGCATTCGCGAGAAGACTCTTCCTAACAAGCGCTGCTGTGTCCCGCGCGCCCATTTCATCCGGCAAGAATAGCTCAGCCAAACTTCCGTGGTCGAAATACTGTCCTGACAGTGTCCAGAACTGGTCATCCTCGAATTTCGGTAATTGGGCGGTACCAAACATCACGTCACGGTTGACGAGAAGCGGCGGCATCACCTCGGTGTAGCCGTGCTCCTCCGTATGCGTATCGAGCATGAACTGCCCGATCGCACGGCTCAGCCTTGCGATCTGCCGTTCCAGCACGACGAAACGCGAGCCCGACAGCTTCGCCGCCGTCTCGAAATCCATCTGGCCGAGCGCCTCGCCGAGCTCGAAATGCTCCTTGGGAGCGAAATTCTGGCCGAACAGCCGCCCGCCCGTCTTTTCGGGCGCCTCGCCATGCACCGAATTGACGACATTGCCATGCTCGTCGGCGCCTTCGGGCACATCGTCGTTGGGCGTGTTGGGAATCGCCGCGAGTTGCTCGTCGAGCGCAGCCTTCGCCGCCTTCTCCTCGGCTTCCAGCGCCGGCTGCAGCTCCTTCAGGCTCGCGACCTCGGCCTTGAGCGTGTCGGCGAGCGCGACATCCTTCGCGCCCATCGCCTTGCCGATCTCCTTGGAGAGGGCATTGCGGCGCTCCTGAGAGGCCTGGGCTTTGGCGATGGCCGAACGCCGGGTATCGTCAAGCGCGAGCAGCGAAGCCGACAGCGGCTCGAGCCCCCTCCGCTTCAAGCCGCCATCGAACGCCTCGGCGTTCTCGCGAATCCATTTGATGTCGTACATCGTCGTCAGGCCACGCCGTCAGGTTGTCGGAGTCGGGTTCTTGGAACTGCCGATGCTCTAGACCGGGATCGCGCGCGAGGGAACAGGGATCGTTGCGCGCGCACCTCGCCACACCCACCGCGTCATTCCGGCCGCAGCGCCGGAATCCATCGTAAGGCTCGACAGCGCAGGCTCAAGGATCGCCGCAGCCAGGCGACCGGCGCGCCCTACGAGGGATTCCGGAGCTGCGCCGCTTTGCGGCTTGTCCGGAATGACGTGGATGGTGTTGGCAGGCTGGCGCCAGGGTCAGTTACTCGCTCGCCGCATCCGCGGCATCGTCCGCCGCCTGCTTGGCTGCGCGCTTGCGTTCGACATAGCGCACCGAGAACACCGACAGCTCGTAAAGCAGCAGCATCGGCACGGCGAGCATGAGCTGCGAGATCACGTCGGGCGGGGTCAGCACTGCGGCCACGACGAAGACGAAAACGATCGCGTAGCGACGCTTGTCCTTGAGAAACTGCGAATCGACGATGCCGGCCTGACCCAGCAGGGTCAGGATCACCGGCAGTTGGAAGGAGATGCCGAAGGCGAAGATCAGCGTCATGATCAGCGAGAGATATTCGCTGACCTTGGGCAGAAGCGCGATGCCGGCCTGCCCGTCGGTGGCCGCCTGCTGCATGCCGATGGAGAACTTCATCAGCACCGGCATGGCAAAGAAGAACACCATCGCCGCGCCCGCGACGAAGAAGATCGGTGTTGCCGCGAGATAGGGCGCAAAGGCGTTGCGCTCGTTCTTGTAGAGTCCCGGCGCAACGAATTTGTAGATCTGAGTCGCGATCACCGGGAAGGCGAAGAAGCCGGCCCCGAACGCCGCGATCTTGATCTGGGTGAAAAGATATTCCAGCGGCGCGGTGTAGATCAGCTGGACGTTGGCGCCCGGCCCGGCTGCCCAGACATAGGGCTGCACCAGGATGTTGTAGATCTGCGTCGCGAAGGCAAAGCAGATGAAAAACATGATCAGGAAGGCGATCAGAGACTTGATCAGCCGCGAGCGCAGTTCGATCAGATGGTCGATCAGCGGAGCGCGCGAGGCCTCGATCTCGTCCTCGCCGTCACGCGTGTTGGCGACGCTCATGCCGCGCTCCCTTCGCCGGGCTCGGCCACAGCGGTCTTGCGCTTGCGCGGCGCCTTCGCAGGCGCGGGTTCGGACGGCGGAGCGGGCTCAGCCGCCGTCTCGGCGGGCGCCGACTTGCGTGCGCGCTTCGGCTTGGTCTCGGGCGACGGCTCGACAGGCGCAGCCATATCAGCCGGGGATATCTCGACCGGCGGCAGCGGTTCGGGCGCCGGGATCGCGGCGAGCTTGGCCTCGGCCTCCTTCAGCGCCGCATCGTCGAGACCGGCGGAGGCCGGCATCTCGATCGGCTTGAAGTCGGTGTTGAGCGAACTCGACACGGAGCCGCCGACATCCTCGACCTGCTTCTTCAGGTCGTGGAGTTCGGCCTCGCGCATCGCATCGTTGAACTGCCCCTGGAACTCGGAGGCCATGCGGCGAATCTTGCCGATGGCCTGGCCGACCGTTCGCATGGCCTTGGGCAGGTCCTTGGGGCCGATCACGACGAGCGCGACCGCCCCGACCAGCATGAATTCGCTCCAGGCGATGTCGAACATCGACGGTAGGTCCTCTCAGCCGCGCGGTTTTGACGCGCGGCGCGCCATCAGGCCTTGTGCTCGGCCTTGGCCTGGGCGGTGGCGGCGGCATTGCTCGCCTGCACCTGGTCGATCACCTTGGGATCGACTGGTGTCGAGGCGGTCGGCGCAGCGTCGTCCTCCGCCATGCCCTTCTTGAAGGACTTGATGCCCTTGGCGACGTCGCCCATCAGCTCGGAAACCTTGCCGCGTCCGAACAGCAGCATCACGATGACGCCGACGACGATCCAGTGCCAGATGCTCACGCCACCCATGGCGAACTCCCTCAATTCAAGTGTTGCCGGGGGATTGCAACCCCGGATCAAGCTGTTGCGGCGGAACCTATGTGTCCCCCGCAGGGAACACAAGAACTTCGTCGCCGGGAATATCGAGGCCGACATCGTCGCCCTCGCCGATCGCGCCCCCCAGAGAGGCGCGCACCGAAAGCAACCGCTCGAACCCGTCGACCGCAATCAGCAGATGATCGACCTCGCCGAGGAAGCGCCGCGTGACCACCCTCCCCGGCAGGCAGAAGCCCTTCGGCACGATCCTGATCGCATGGGGCCGGATGCAGGCCACCGCCTCGGCGCCCTCAGCCATCCCCTTGGCGGGAAAGCGCCCGAACGGCGTATCCACCGCCCCGCGCAGAACACGGCCGGGCACTTCCGTAAAATCGCAGAAGAATCGGGCGGCAAAGAGACTGCCGGGTTTGCGGTAGAGCGCCTCGCCGGTGCCGATCTGCATGATTTCGCCGGCCCGCATCAGCACGATCCGGTCGGCGATGCGCATCGCGTCCTCGGGATCATGCGTCACGATGATCGAGGTCGCGCCCGTCTCCTGCAGCAGGGCGGCGGTTTCGTCGCGCACCACGTCGCGCAGGCGCCGGTCGAGATTCGAGAAGGGCTCGTCCATCAGGAGGACACCCGGCCGCGGCGCCACGGCGCGCGCCAGCGCGACCCGCTGCTGCTCGCCGCCCGACAGCATGTGCGGATAGGATTCGGCGAGATCGGCGAGACCCACGCGGGCGATGGCGCGCAGCGCGGTGGCGTCGATCGACGCCTCGCTCTCGCCCCGGCCGCCCAGGCCGAAGCGGACATTCTCGCGGACGGTCAGATGCGGGAACAGCGCATAGTCCTAAGACGAGGCCGACGCCGCGTTTCTCCGGCTCGACGAAATGGCCCGGCGACGAGACGTCCCGCCCCTCCAGCAGCACGCGCCCCGCGCTCGGCCGCTCGACACCGGCAGCCAGCCGCAGGAGTGTCGTCTTGCCGCAGCCCGACTGGCCGAGCAGGGCGACGATCTCGCCGGGCTGGATCGCAAGCGAGACATCGCTCAGCGCCGTGACGTCGCCGAAACGCTGGCTGACACCGTCGAAGCCGAGCGCCATCGGGAGGGAAGCCCCCGCCGTGCCGCGACGTCCCCAGCTCAGCCAGCGCGATTTGGTCTCGTTGACGGCCAACAGATGCTCCGAACCCTGAAACAACCTCCGCCGTCATCCTGGGCGACCGAAGGTCGTCCCGGGATCCATCATAGGGCTCCGCCGGTGCCCTATGATGGATCCCGGAGCTCCGCGGCTTCGCCGCTTGTCCAGGATGACGGCGGAGGTTTGTGAAAAACCGCCCGCCCTGTGCGGCGCTCAGCCGTTCTCGTCAAGCGGCGTGAACAGGTCGCCGAGCGGATCCTCGTCGGCGCGCAGGTCCGGATCGTCGTCGGGAACCGGCACGGTGAGGTCGCGCGTCAGGCGGCCTTCGATGAAGCCCGAGCCTTTCAGTTCCTCCAGCCCCGGCAGGTCGTCGATGCGGTCGAGCCCGAAATGGTCAAGGAAGCCCGGCGTCGTGCCGAACGTGACGGGCCGCCCCGGCGAGCGGCGCCGGCCGCGCAGCCGCACCCAGCCTGCCTCCAGCAGAATGTCGAGCGTGCCCTTGGCCGTGGCGACGCCGCGAATCTCCTCGATCTCGGCCCGCGTCACCGGCTGGTGATAGGCAATGATCGCCAGCACCTCGAGCGCGGCCCGCGACAATTTGCGCGGCGGCTCGGCCTCGGCCGCCAGCAAATAACTGAGGTCCGGCGCGGTGCGGAACGCGAAGCCGCCGGCGACCTGGCGCAGATTGACGCCGCGCGGCTCGTAAAGCTCCGTCAGCCGCGCCAGCACCTGGCCGATATCGATGCCCGCAGGCACCGAAAGTGCCAGTTCCCCGGCCGAGAGCGGCTGGGCAGAGGCAAACAGCAGCGCCTCGACCACCCGCGTCGCCTGCGCGAAGGCCTCGGCGCCGCCGCCATCCTCGTCCTCCTCGAAGGCGTCCGTCATCGCGACACTCATGAGGCGCTTGGGCTGGTCAGCGGCAGCACCGGCGGGCGTGCCGAGCGGCGGCGCAGATAAAGCGGCGCGAAGGCATCGTCCTGGCGCAGGTCGAGCACGCCCTCCTTGACCATCTCCAGCATCGCAGACAGCGCCGAAGCCCGAACCGTCGCCGCCATCTCCCGCACAGGCAGGCCGTGCGACGACATGTAGCGGGTGAGGTAAGGGTCGATCTCAGTCCAGTCGCCGGCCTCGCCGACGAGCCGCTGCAACGCCTCGCGCGCCTCGACCAGCGACCAGACGACGCGCTGGCCGACCGAGATATGGCCCTGCACGCGCTTCATGCGCTGCTGGGCATAGGCCGAGAGCAGATCGTAGAGCTCCGCCTCCCAGACCGGCCGGGCGCCGGCGACGATGGCTTCCGGCGCGCCGCGCGCGAACACGTCCTGGCCCAGCCGCTCGCGCGAGGCGAGCTTGCGCGCCGCCGCCCGGATCGCCTCCAGCCGCCGCAGCCGGAGCGCGAGCGCGGTGGCGAGATCGGCCGCGCTGGGCTCCTCGCCCTTGGGCGGTTCGGGCAGCAAAAGCCGCGATTTGAGATAGGCCAGCCAGGCCGCCATCACTAGATAATCGGCGGCGAGTTCGAGCCGCAGCGCCCGCGCCTGCTCGACAAAGACGAGGTACTGCTCGGCCAGTGCCAGGATCGAGATGCGGTGCAGATCGACCTTCTGCCGCCGCGCGAGGTCGAGCAGCAGGTCGAGCGGGCCCTCATAGCCATCGACATCGACCAGCAGCGCCGGCTCGTCGTCCCGGCGCGGGCCGTCATCCTCGAATGGCAGTTGCGCCGCCATGGCCGGCTCGCCCCTTCTCGCTCACGCGACAGACGCGTGCCGAACGCAGGTTCGATGGTTCAGGCGCTCAAGGCAAGCGCGCTCGCGATCTGCGCACGCGCACCCTCCACATCGAGCCGCTCCGGTTCGTGCCGGATGCGCGCCAGCGCCATCGCGGCGCGGCGGGCGCGGTGGCCCTTCATCTCCGGCACGGCACCGGCGATCGCGACCATCTCGTCCATGATGCCGTGGCAATGCAGCACGACATCGACGCCGGCCCTGATCGCGGCGCGGGCCTTCTCGGCAAATCCACCCGACAAGGCCTTCATCGAGATGTCGTCGGTCATGATCAGCCCATCGTAACCGAGCTCGCCACGCATGATCTCCTGCACCACCTTTCGGGACACCGTGGCGGGATGTTTCGCGTCGAGCGCGGTGAAGACGACATGCGCCGTCATCGCCATCGGCATGTCGGCGAGATGCCGGAACGGGCGGAAATCATGGGCCCGCAATTCCTCCAGCGAGGCCTCGACCACAGGCAGATCGTGATGGCTGTCGGCCCGCGCGCGGCCGTGCCCGGGCATGTGCTTGATCACCGGCAGCACGCCGCCTGCCATCAGCCCCTCGGCCGCCGCGCGCCCGAGACGGGCCACCATGTCGGGCTCATGCGCATAGGCGCGGTCACCGATGACGTCGTGGCTGCCTGAGACGGGAACGTCGAGCACCGGGAGGCAATCGACGTCGATGCCCACGGCTTTCAGATCATGCGCCATCAACCGGGCCGAAAGCCGCACGATCTCGCGCTGCATGACGGGGTCGTTGATGCCGAGGAAGGCCCGCGCCGGCGGATATTTCGGCCAGTGCGGCGGGGCCATGCGCTGGACCCGCCCGCCTTCCTGGTCGATCAGGATCGGCGCATGCCAGCCGACGGTCTCGCGCATCTCCGCCGTCAGCGCGGCGACCTGCTCGGGGCTCTGCGTGTTGCGCCGGAACAGGATGAAGCCCCAGGGCCGGGCGTCGCGAAAAAACGCCCGCTCGTCTGGGGTCAGGCTCGTGCCGAGGCAGCCGGCGATGAAGGCGCGTGAGGTCATGACACCGGCCTAGGAAGCAGCGTGCCCTCGGTCAACCCTCCGCCGTCATCCTGGGACGACAGACGGTTGGCCCGGGATCCATCATCGAGCACTGTCGGATCCCTATGATGGATCCCGGCACTCCGCTTCGCTTCGGCCAGGATGACGGTGGAGGGTTTCATACGCCCTCCACCTGCACAACGGCTCCTGCCCTCAGCGCATCTGCGCCGCCATCTGGGCGTTGAACGCATCGAAGGGCAGTTCGGCGACGCGGAACCAGAGGTTTTCCTTCTTCCAGTATGGCAGGAAGGAATCATAGAACGTCTTGAATTCGGCATTCTTGGCGGCCAACTCGCCATACAGCGCGAAAGCCTCCTTGAACGCCGCCAGCATAACCTCCTGCGGGAAGGGCCGCAATTCGGCGCCCGAGCCGGCCAGACGCAGCAGCGCGTCGGGATTGCCGTGGTCGTATTTTGCGACGCAAAGCGCGTTCGCCTCGGCGCAGGCCGATTCGACGATCGCCTTGTAGGAGGCCGGCAGCGCGTTCCACTTCTCGAGGTTCACGATGAAGCTGACATTGGCGTTCCCCTCCCAGAAGCCCGGGTAATAGTAGTATTTCGCGACCTTCTGGAAACCGAGCTTCTCGTCGTCGAGCGGGCCGGAGAACTCGACGGCGTCGAGCGTGCCGCGCTCCAGCGACGGATAGATGTCGCCCCCGGCGATCTGCTGCGGCACGACGCCGAGCCTGGCCATGATCTGCCCGCCCATGCCGGCGATGCGCATCTTCAGGCCCTTGAGATCCTCCAGCGACTTGATCTCCTTGCGGTACCAGCCGCCCATCTGCGCGCCGGTGTTGCCGGACGGGATGGTGTGGATGTTGAACTTCTGCATGAAGGCGCGGCACAGCTCGAGCCCGCCGCCGGAATAGAGCCAGGCATTCTGCTGGCGGGTGTTGAAGCCGAAGGGCAGCGAGGTCTCGAAGGCGAAGGCCGGGTCCTTGCCGACATAAAAGCTCGACAGGGTGTGGCTGCATTCGACCGTGCCGTTCTGCACGGCATCGAGCGCCTGCAGGCCGGGCACGATCTCGCCGGGTGCGAAGACCTGGATCTGGAAATTGCCGTCGGTCGCCTCGGCAACGCGCTTGGCGACCTGGGTCGAGAGGCCAAACAGCGTGTCCAGGCTCTTCGGGTAGCTCGATGTCAGACGCCAGGAAACCCTGGGCTGGCCTTGCGCAAGCGCAGGCGCCGCGATCAGCGCGCTGCCGGCGGCGCCGGTTGCGGCTGTCTTGACGAAGTTGCGACGATCCATGGGTGTCCTCCTGGTGCTTTTTTGGTCTTGGGTCGCGGCGCCTCGTGGGCTGCCTCGACGAACCGGCCGCGCGGGTCTTGGCACGAAACCGGGGCATGGACCACCGATGGTCCCGCCGGGATGCGTTGCGTCAGACGCGAACGAAAAACCGGCGGCGCAGATGCGCCGCCGGCTTGAAAATCTCCGACGATCAGGTCGCGATCGTCAGTTCTTGGCGATGAAGCACTGCCCGCCCGCAGCCTGCAGCTGCGTGCACATCGTCGTCGCATCGTCTCGCGAATAGGGGCCGACGCGCAGCCGGAACACCGTCTTGCCACCGGCGAGTTCGGTCTTGCGCACGATCGGCGCCTGGCCGCTGAGCTGGTCGGGGTATTTGCGCTGAAGCGCGGCGAAGGTGGCGCGCGCCTCAGATTCACTTCCGGGAGCCCCCAGCTGCACCACGAAATCGCCGGTTCCGCTACGAATGGCGGCCGTCGCAGGGGCGGGAGCAGCAGGCGTCTGCGCGGCGGGGATGGCGGCGACGCGCAGCGGAGCCGATGGCGTCGTCGCAGCCGCCGGAGTCCCGGCGCGCTCCTGAACC
>QBLV01000105.1:0-5222 GCA_003241815.1 Hyphomicrobiales bacterium
GCGCAGGCCCGCCCCGCTCCTCTCCGTCGCCGGCGTCTCGCGCTTCTATGGCGAGCGCATTGGCTGCGCCGACGTCTCCTTCGACCTCTGGCCGGGCGAGGTGCTCGGCATCGTCGGCGAATCCGGCTCCGGCAAATCCACCCTTCTGCGCTGCCTCGCCGGTATCGATCAGCCTGATGAAGGCGA
This sequence comes from Hyphomicrobiales bacterium, assembly GCA_003241815.1. GTDB lineage: Bacteria > Pseudomonadota > Alphaproteobacteria > Rhizobiales > Beijerinckiaceae > Allobosea. Next base: position 187 of record QBLV01000105.1, read on the forward strand.
GGTACTGTTCCGGGGCGGGCCTGCGCCGCTCGACATCTATTCCGTGCCCGAGCAGGAACGCCGCCGGCTGATGCGCACCGCCTGGGGCATCGTTCACCAGAACCCGCGCGACGGGCTGCGCATGGACGTCTCGGCCGGCGGCAATGTCGGCGAACGGCTGATGGATCGCGGCGACCGACATTACGGGCAGATTCGCGAGCGAGCGCTCGACTGGCTGTCGCGCGTCGAGATTTCGGGCTCGCGCATCGACGACCGCTCGCGCCAGTTCTCCGGCGGCATGCAGCAGCGTCTGCAGATCGCCCGCGTGCTGGTCTCGGAGCCGCGCCTCGTCTTCATGGACGAACCGACCGGCGGTCTCGACGTCTCGGTCCAGGCCAAGCTGCTTGATTTGCTGCGGGTTCTGGTGCGCGATCTCGGGCTGGCGGCGATCATCGTCACGCATGATCTGGCCGTGGCGCGGCTCCTGACCGACCGCCTGATGGTGATGAAGGATGGCCATGTCGTCGAGCAGGGCCTGACCGACCAGGTGCTGGACGACCCGCACCATGCCTACACGCAACTCCTGACCTCGGCGGTGCTGACCGTATGAGCGGCTTCGTCCAACCCCAATGGTCTGGCTTTTCGCAAAGGCCCGCGACGGCCCCGGCCACGGGCGCTTGGCGTCCGCAGCCCACGGGGCTGGAGACCGAGCTTCTGACTCTGGGGCGCGACGACGGCCACGCTCCGTATCCACCGATCTGGATCGCTCCCACGGGGCCCTTCGTCACACCCGCGTCACCCCGCCGCACAAGGCACTGATCCCAGGATCCCGGACTCCATGACCACGATGATTCGCGTCGAGAACGTCGGCAAGGCCTTCACCCTGCACAATCAGGGCGGCGTCAGGCTGCCCGTTTTCGGCGACGTCAATTTCAGCGTCGCGGCCGGCGAGGCGCTCGTGCTCGCCGGAGCGTCGGGCGCCGGCAAATCCAGCCTGCTGCGCATTCTCTACGGCAACTACCGGCCGACATCGGGCACGATCCACATCACCCATGGCGGCAAGCCCATCGACATCGTCGCGGCCGTGCCGCGCACCGTGCTCGACATCCGCCGCCGCACGCTCGGCTTCGTCTCGCAGTTCCTGCGCGTCATCCCCCGCGTCTCCGCGCTCGACATCGTGCGCGACCCGCTTCTGGCGCGCGGCGCTTCGCCGGAAGACGCCAGCGAGCGGGCGAAAGCCATGCTGGCGCGGCTCAACCTGCCGGAGCGGCTCTGGAACCTCGCACCCGCCACCTTCTCCGGTGGCGAGCAGCAGCGCGTCAACATCGCCCGCTCCTTCGTCGATCCCTCGGTCATCATGCTGATCGACGAGCCCACCGCCTCGCTGGACGCGGCCAACCGCGACGTCGTGGTCGAGCTGATCGCCGAGGCCCGTGCTAAAGGCTCCGCCATCGTCGGGATCTTCCACGACGAGGCCGTGCGCGAAAAGGTCGCGACCCGCTATCTCGACATCACCGACTTCCGGAAGGCCGCCTGATGCAGACCATTCTGACCAATGCCAAGCTGATCCTCGAAGACGAGATCGTCACGGGGACGATCGTCTTCGACGAGACCGGCATCACGGCCGTCGACCAGGGCCTGTCCTCGTTAGCGGGTGCGATCGATGCCGGCGGCGACTATGTCGCTCCCGGTCTCGTCGAGATGCACACCGACAACATGGAAAAGCACTTCATGCCGCGGCCGAAGGTCTTCTGGCCGAACGGGCTCGCGGCTGCGCTGGTCCATGACGCGCAGATGGCGGCAGCCGGCGTCACCACCGTCTATGACGCGATCTGCGCCGGCACGCCCTTCTCGGCCAAGGATTACCGCAAGGATATCTTCACCGACGTCATGAAGGCCCTGGCGGAAGGCCGGCGGGAGGGCGTCTTCCGCATCGATCACCGCATCCATATGCGCTGCGAACTGACCAGCCCCAATCTGCTCACGGACATCGGGCCTTATCAGGACGACGAACTGGTCCAGCTCGTCTCGCTGATGGACCACACGCCCGGACAGCGTCAATGGCGCAACATCGAGCATCTGCGCACCTACGCCGTCGGCAATGGCAAGAGCGAGGCCGAGTTCGAGGAGGACGTCGCGGTGCGCCAGCAGGAAGGCGCTGCCAATGTCGGGCGCAACTGGCAGGCCGTGGTTGCATTGTTCTCCGCGCGCGGGATCCCGATCGCGACGCATGACGACACCACCGTCGAGCATGTCGAAGAGGGTCTTGCCTCCGGCGCCGTGATTTCCGAGTTCCCGACCACAGTCGAAGCCGCCGCAGCCGCCAAGCAGCGCGGGCTGGCCACCATCGCCGGCGCGCCCAATGTCGTGCGCGGCGGCTCGCATTCCGGGGGCGTGTCGGTATCCGAGCTGGCCGAGAAGGGCCTGCTCGACGGGCTGTCCTCGGATTACGTACCCGCCAGCCTGCTCCAGGCCGTGCTGAAGCTGCATAACGATCATGGCCTCGGCCTGCCTGACGCAATGAGCATGGTCACCTGGAAGGTCGCCGACATCCTCGGCCTGAAGGACCGCGGCCATCTGCGCGCCGGCCTGCGCGCCGATCTCGTGCGGTTCAAGGCTCTCGGCCCGACCCCGGTCATCGCCGCCGTCTGGTCGCAAGGGCAGCGTGCCTTTTGAGCACGCCGCGCTACGCCCTCTATTACGCGCCCGCCTCCGACAGCGCACTCTGGCGCTTCGGCTGCGCGACGCTGGGCCATGACGCCTTCCGCGGTGAGGACGTGCCCTTCGCGGTTCCCTCAGGATGCGACGGGGACCTCTGGCCGCAGCTCACGGCCGAACCCAGCCGCTATGGCTTCCATGGGACGCTGAAGGCGCCGTTCACCCTCGCGAACGGCCGCAGCGAGGGGCAATTGCGCGCCTTCACCCACCAGATCGCGGCTGGCCTGACGGCCGTGCCGTTGGCGGGCCTCACTGTCACCGCGCTCGGCCGCTTCATCGCACTCACGCCATCGGAGCCGAGCCCGGCCCTGCAGAAGCTCGCCTTCGACCTGGTCCAGGCTTTCGAGCCCTTCCGGGCGCCACTCGGCGCGGCCGATTTGGAGCGAAGGCTGGCGAGCCCGCTGACGCCGGCGCAGCGCGCCTATCTCGAAGCCTATGGCTACCCTTATGTCGGCGACGCCTTCCGCTTCCACATGACGCTGACCGGCTCGCTGCCGCCGGACATCGTGGCCGGCACCGCCGCGGCCCTGGCTGCCGCCTATGCCGCCGCCGTCCCGGTTCAACCCGCCGCGATCGACCGCATTGCCCTGTTCAGGCAGCCCGACCGCGAGAGTCGTTTCCATCTGCTCGACAGCTTCGCGCTAGGCCGCTGAGCCGGGCAGTCCGCAAGAGATCCCGGAGACAGCATCATGGCGGCCAGGAATCTGGGCCTCGAACCTGCGATCCATCCCACGGCGAACGTGCGGGATGCCACGCTCGGTCGATACACGGAGATCGGCGCGCGAACCTCCTTCGTCGAGTCGACGATGGGCGACTACTCCTATGTCGTGAACGACTCCAACATCATCTACACGACCATCGGCAAGTTCTGCTCGATCGCGGCGATGACCCGGATCAATCCTGGCAACCACCCGATGCAGCGCGCCAGCCAATCGCATTTCACCTACCGGGCATCAGCCTATTTCGACGATGCGGAGGACGACGCGGCGTTTTTTGACTGGCGCCGCTCGACACCCGTCACCATCGGCCACGATGTCTGGATCGGCCATGGCGCCATCATCCTGCCGGGGCGCAACATCGGCACGGGCGCGGTCGTGGCGGGCGGTGCGATCGTCACCAAGGATGTCGCACCCTACACGATCGTGGCAGGAAACCCGGCGAGGGTGATCAGGCCACGTTTTCCTCCAGACATAGCCCAGCGCTTGATGGCGCTTGCCTGGTGGGACTGGGAGCACACCCATCTGCGCGCGGCTCTCGGAGATTTCCGAGCTTTATCGGTGGAAGCCTTTCTCGCTCGGTATGAAGGCCCCGGAGCGATGCAACCCTGAGGGTGGACGTAGCGTGACTGTACGCAACGTACTGACGTGATTTGATCGATATCAACGCCAATGTTGATTGGAAATTAACCAAACTACGCTTTTCTCCGTTTTGTAGCCGGCAATCGGAGCCGCGCCCAAGAGGGGGAGCCTCTCATGTCGTCGTCGTCGGATCATCTCAACAGCCGCCTATCGTTCATGCAGCTCGATGCCCGCGCCCGCGACCGCATCAAGGGCATGCATGACGATATCGTCGCGGCCCTGCCGGGCGCCCTCGATGCGTTTTATACGCAGCTCCGGAACAACCCGGAGACGGCCCGCTTCTTCAACAGCGAGAAGCATATCGACAGCGCCAAGCAGCGCCAGTCCTCGCATTGGGACCGCATCGCCAAGGGTCAGTTCGATCAGAACTACGTCGCCGCTGTCACCACCGTCGGTGAGATCCATGCCCGCATCGGCCTTGCACCGCGCTGGTACATCGGCGGCTATGCGCTGATCCTCGAGAAGATCATCACCGATGTCCTGGCCGCCCGCTGGCCGAAGGGTCGCTTCGGCGGCAAGATCGAAGGTGCGGCCGATCGCGGCGCCGAGATCAGCGCCATCGTCAAGGCCGCGCTGCTCGATATGGATTACGCCATCTCGGTCTATCTCGAGGCGTCCGAAGCCGCCCGCATCAAGGTCGAGGAGGAGGGGAAATCGCTGGAGCGCGCCAAGGTCGCTGAGCGGGAGAAGGCCGTGGGCGTCGTCAGCGAAGCCATGTCGGCCCTCGCCAATGGTGACCTGACCTTCCGCATCGGCCAGGATATTCCAGGGGAATACGGCGCGATCCGCGACAATTTCAACGACGCGATGGGTCGCCTCGAGCAGATGGTGGGCACTATGAAGGCGAGTTCGGCCGCCATCGCCGCCTCGTCGCAGGAAATCAATTCGGGCGCGGACGACCTGTCGCTGCGCACCGAGCAGCAGGCATCGGCGCTCGAGGAGAGCGCGGCCACGACCGAGCAGTTGGCCGCATCCGTGAAG
>QBLV01000105.1:5232-9582 GCA_003241815.1 Hyphomicrobiales bacterium
GTGAAGACCTCGGCCCAAGCTTCGCGCCGCTCCGTCGCTCTCGCCGACGACGCCACCAAGATCGCCCGCACCGGCGGCGATATCGTCAAGAACGCAACCGACGCCATGGCGCGCATCGAAGAAGCCTCGAAGAAAATCTCCGAGATCACCGGCGTCATCGACGGCATTGCCTTCCAGACGAACCTGCTGGCGCTGAACGCCGCCGTCGAGGCCGCCCGCGCGGGCGATGCCGGGCGTGGTTTCGCCGTAGTCGCGGCGGAAGTCCGCGCGCTGGCACAGCGCTCCTCCGACGCAGCCAAGGACATCACCGGGCTGATCGCATCCTCTGACGCCGAGGTCACCGAGGGCGTGAAGCTGGTTCGGCTGACCGGCGAGACGCTGGAACAGATCGTCAATGCCTCGGCGGCCGTCTCGACCACCGTCCAGGAAATCGCCAGTGCCTCGGGCGAGCAGGCCAACGGCATCGACGAGATGAGCCAGACCGTCAGCCACATGGACGAGATCACCCAGCAGAACGCGGCGCTCGCCGAGCAGAGCGCGGCCTCCGCCCGCACGCTGCTCGACCAGATCGCGCAGCTCAACCGGCTGATCTCGACCTTCCGCACGCAGGACAGCCGCGACGTGGCCATCATGCCATCTTCCCGCCGCGCCGCCTGACATGGCAGGACGCGGCTGAGGGCGCGACGGTTAAGCCTTCAGCCGCCAGACCGAACTCTGCTTGATCTCGGCATCCTCCAGCGAGCGCGTCACCGGCACGGCATAGCTCGCCAGCGCCTCCAGCCGATCCTTCGGCAGATAGCTGCGGCCGGGATCTCCGATCAGCACCTGCGTTCCCCGCGACGAAAGATCGCTCAGCCAGGCGATCACGCTCTGCGCCATGGAGCGCTCGTAGCAGACGTCCCCGGCGCAGACGACGTCCCAGCCTTCGTCCAGACCGATAAGATCATCGAGCCGGACCGTAACATCGACCCCGTTGGCGGCGGCATTCAGCGCAATCGCCTCCGCCGCAAATGCGTCGATATCGCAGGCTTCGACCGCTGCCGCTCCGGCCTTCGCCGCCGCGATGGCGACGAGCCCCGAACCGCTGGCGAAATCCAGTACACGCCGCCCGCGCACTGTCTCCGGGTTGTCGAGCAGATAGCGCGCCAGCGCCTGTCCGCCCGCCCAGGCGAAAGCCCAGAATGGCGGCGGCAGGCCGATCGTGGCGAGTTCGTCTTCGGTCTTCTGCCACAGCTCCGTCGCCTCCTGCGCGACATGCAAGGCAATCTCCGGCGCATGCGGAACCGACAGAAGGCGCGTGTGCTCCAGGATGAAGCCGCAACGGTTGAGCCCGGCGGCAGGTGCTCTCACGCCGCGACATCCACGTTCGGCTGCGCCAGCATGTTCCGGTAAAGCGTCTTGACCGCGTTCATGACGTCCCTCTCGGTATGGCCGTCGATCAATCGAGCCCGGGCGCTCGCGCCCATCCGCTCGGCCAGTGACGGCGAGCGTGCGAGCACGATCAGCGCCTGCGCCAGCGCGGCGGCATCCTCGACCGGCACCACCATCCCGTCCTGCCCGTCGCGCACGAAGCTGCGGCAGCCGGGAACGTCCGTCGTCAGGATGGGCCGACCGCAGGCCGCCGCCTCCAGGATCGTACGCGGCAGTCCTTCGCCGCCGCGCGACGGCAGAATGCAAAGGTGATGATCGCGCCAGACGCCCTCGATATCGCGCGTCGGCCCAGCCCAGGTGACGCCCCGGCGAGCGGCCCATTGCTTCAGCGTGTCCTCTGGGATCGCCTTGGGGTTGGACGGGTCGGGCGCGCCATAAATGGTCAGTTCGACCCGCGCACCCTCGGCCCGCGCCAACCTGACCGCCTCGACCGCAAGATCGACGCCCTTCGACCAGAGCATGCGCGCCACCAGCGCGACCTTGAGCGGCGGCGTCGCAGGCATCGGCTCCGGCATCAGGATCAGCGGATCGACACCGGCGCCACCGACGATCGCGACCTTGGTCGCATCCTGCGGATCGAGCCCGAGCGAGACCGGATCGTCGGGGTTCTCGAACAGGAAGCGCACGCGCGGACCGTCGAGGGCGCCCCGTAGCCAGAGCGTCGTGGCCAGCCGCGCGGCATCTGCAACAGGGCCCTGCTTCGCACCGAGGAACCCGAGGCCCGTCAGGGCGTAGACCCGCCTGTCCACACCCGCGAGGCGGCCGGCGAGACCGGCGAGCACGATCGGCTTCAGCGCAATACAGTGCAGAATATGCGGCCGCTCCGCCTCGATCAGCCGCTTCAACGTCACGACCTGGCGAAACAGAGCGCGCGGATCGAGGCTGCGGCGCTCCGCCTCCAGCGCGATCAGCCTTGCGCCCGCGGCCTCGATGACACGGCGGTGCTGCCGCTCGCGCGCGATCACCGCGACATCGAAGTCGAGCTCGCGCGCCGCCCGCGCCATCGGCATGAAATGCGAGGCGAAGAACCAGTCCTCGGTCGCAACGAAAAGAAGTCTGGGGCGGGCCATGGCGCGACATCAGTCCGATGCGGCGCGGAAGGTCAAGCGGCCGGCGCATGGAAACCCACGCATACCGAGGTTGATTGAGCGGGCCGTTGTCGTGCTAGCCTTGCAGCAACATGGAGGCGGGCATGGGTGGATCATCGAAACTGTCGGCGGCGGAAGCCTTTCCGGCGGCGCTGGCTGCGCTGCGCGAGGCGCTCGCCCATGTCGCCAATGGCGATGTCGGGCCGATCAAGGCGTTCTATTCCCATGCCGACGATGCGACCAGCATGTATGGCTGGGGCGGCTATGAGAAAGGCTGGGACGCCATCGCCAAGCGCTGGGACTGGGCCGGGCAGCAGTTCAGGGGCGGCACCGTCAGCCACGAGAACGTCACCACGGTGGTCGGAGCCGAACTCGCCTATACCACCGACATCGAGACCTTCGACGTCACGCTGCCCGGCATGGACCAGCCGACGCAGTGGACCAACCGCGTCACGCATGTCTTCCGCTTCGAGGAAAGCGGCTGGCGGCTGCTGCATCGCCACGCCAATCGGCTGGAAGGGCAATACGAGCCGGCGCAGCGCCTGCAAGGAACGCCAAGGTGACGACGTAAGGTGGCAGCCCTCAGGGCCGCGACGCGGTGACCGGCTGGGCTTGCGACAGCGCGGCGGCGGCGTCGATGCGGCCCGCGCCATAGACCGGGTCGCGTCCCTTCGAGCCGAGGTCGATCGCGCTCTGCGTCAGCAGCCGGCGCACGCCGGCGAGATCGAGATCGGGCCGCTTCTCCAGAATGAGCGCCACCAGCCCCGAGACATGGGCGGCGGCGATCGAGGTGCCCGAGGAGAAGGCGTAGCGGCCCTGCGGTTCGGCCGCGAGCACATCGACACCAGGCGCCGAGACCGCGATATAGGCTCCGCGATTGGCCCGCGGAAAGATCCGGTCGTCGGCATCGGTCGCCGTGACGGCGATGACATTGGGGTCCGCGCCGGGAAACAGGGGTGCAGCGCCCGGCCCGCCATTGCCCGCAGCCGCAACCGCGATCACGCCCTTGGCCGCGACGCCGGCCAGACCGCGCGAGAGCAGCCTGTCTTCAGGACCGGCGAAGCTGAGATTGATGACGCGGGCGCCCTGGTTCACCGCCCATTCGATCGCCGTCATGATCTGGAGGCTGGTGCCGCTCGCCGACGTGGAGTTGGCCCGGCCTGAAAAGGCCCGCGCCACCAGCAGCCGCGCGCCGGGAGCGACGCCCTGCAACTGTCCCTGTGCCCCGATCGCCGCCGCCATCGCGGTGCCGTGGGCATGAGGCACGAACGCCTCGCCGAGTGCATCGTACAGACCCGCCACTGCGCCGCGCAATTCGGGATGACCGACATCGACTCCGGAATCGATCACGGCGACGCGGATCGCAGCCCCGCGCGCCAGCTTGTGGACATCGCCCAGCCGCAGCTTCTCGATGACATATTGCGGCGGCAGGTCGCGCCGAGGCGTGGGCGCTGCCCGAACGGCCGCTGGATCGGACAGGCGCAGGGTCGGAACGTCGGACCGTCCGCCACCGGAGGACGTCGTGCTGACCGGACGCGCCATCTCTTGCTGGAGTTCGTAGGTGAAATTCGGCTGCGCTCCGGCAATGGCGTTGTCGTCGGCCATCTGCGTCAGCACCGTGCGCAGATCGCGGCCTGCCTCGAGCCGGGCGCGGATCAGCGTCGTGCCTGCGAGTTCGACCCGCCGGCTCGTGATCAGCGTCGCGCCATAGCGCCGCAGCACGGCCTCGGCCTGGGCATCGGGTGCCAGTTCGAACAGGATCTCGTCGGGGACGAAGCGCGTTTCGTTCGCAGCGGGAACGACGGTGCGGGAGCGCGGCGCTGCGAAGATC
>QBLV01000105.1:9592-14904 GCA_003241815.1 Hyphomicrobiales bacterium
CCGTGATCGTGCGGGTCTGGCTGGTCGGACCGCCGGCAGGCGTGTTGCCAGCCGCGGGACCCGATTGCTGGGCCGACGCCGGCAGCGCGCCGAGGATCAGCATCAGGGCCAGGCAGCCACCACCGGCCAACGACAAAGCGTGAACGGCGCGAGGAGGCGCGAGGAGGCGTGGCAACATCATGATGCGCTCTCCCGATGGGCTCTGCTGCAGCGACGCCTTATCAGAATTGCGCAAAGCCGTCACCGCGTCGATTCCGTCAAGGGGCCGGCGCGACGAACCGGACGATCGTCGCCTCCGACTTCATCCGCGCCGCGATGGCATCCACTTGCGCCTGCGTCAGCGAGGCATCGCCGACGCGGACCTTGAAGAAGCCGTTGGCACGCGGCCCGTCGACGACCGAAGCATCGAAGCGCTTGAAAAAGGAGGCGATGTCGCCAGCCCGTGCATCGGAAGCGAAGCTCAGCAACACGTATCGCTCGGAGGACTGCGACGGCACTGATGCGGTCTCGAAACCGGTGTTCTCGCGCAAGGCGATGCTGGTCAGTGCGACGCCCTGAAACGCAATCAGCGCGCAGGCTGCCGCACCGGCATAGGCCAGACGGCGCGGCGGCTGCGAAGCCAGAAGGGTGCCGAGCCAGTTCACGAAGCCCCCCTTGGTCGTGGCAAGCAGGCCCAACCGGCGTGGCTCGGCGTCCACGCCTGCCATCAAACGGTCGAGCGCACCGGGCGACGGGGCGCCGAGGCTTTCATTGAGCAGCGTCGTTTCGGCCATGTCGTCGCGGATGATGTCGAGCCGCTGGGCGAGGTCCGCGTCGACGGCCAGCGCCGCCTCGACACGGATCTTGTCAACCGCCGAGATGCGGCCATTGGCGTAGAAGGGCAGCAGCAGCTCGAGTTCGGCGCGCTTCGGATCGCTCGAGATGGCATCGGTCATGACTGAGCTCCAGAACGGCTCGATGGATGAAGACGGCTTGATGGATGGCGACAACGCATCGGCAGATCACGAGCCCGGTTCAGGACCGGGCGAGTCTCAAGGCCAGCCCCGGTCGATGCCCGCGCTCTTGAGCAGCTCTCCCAGCTTCTTCCGAGCGTGAAAAAGGCGTGTCTTGACGGTGTTCTCGGGGATGCCGACGATTTTCGCGACCTCCTCGACGGAACTCTCGTGGTAGTAGACGAGATCGATGACCTCGGCATGCTCGCGCGAGAGCTTGCCGAGACAGGCCCGGATCGCGAGACCCTTGTCCTGCTTCTGCAGCACGATTTCGGGATCGTCGGCGTCGTCCTCGATGCTCTCGGCGAAGTCGTCATCGAGAGCAGCGTCGCGACGCTTGCGCAAGGCCGAGTAGGATTTGTTGCGCGCGATGGTGAGCAGCCAGGTCGTGACCGAGGAGCGTGCCTCGAAGCGGTCGGCCTGACGCCAGAGATCCATGAAGACGTCACCGGTCACATCCTCTGCCATCGTTTCGTCGCGCAGCAGGCGCAACGCAAAACGATAAACCCGCGTCTGATGCCGTGAGAACAGCACCTTCATCGCGAGCCGGTCGCCACCGGCGATCCGCTTGACGAGGTCTTCGTCCGATTCCGTATGCATTGCCCTCGAGGCCTGACATCCGGCTCGCAAGGGTTGGTCGCGGCGAGCGTGGAAAAGGTTCAACCGGCGGAGAGATTATTCTGCCTGCGACAATTTTTCATACGTCATCGGCAGACATCGTCAACCGGAAGTGACGCTGAGGGCGTCAGAACATGCGACTGCGCGAGGACGGGGACTACTCCCACCCGCAAAACCAGATCGTTGGTGACAGATTTTCCGGAGGAACGTGGCCGCCGCGTTGCGCAGCGTCGCCAGCCGCCTATGCAGCGCGGCCCGTCGCTGAGGAAACGACAGATGTCAGAAAGCAGGCTTGCGTCAGGGAGTGGGCTTGGCCTTCGCCACGCGCTTCTTCACCACGGCAGCAGCCTTGGCGGTCTTCGCAGCCTTGGCCGCAGCCTTGGCATCGGCGATTTCGGCCTTTGCGCGGGCTTGCTCATCGGCGACGATGGCCGCAGTCTCGGCATCAGCCGATTCCTTGGCGAGGCGCAGCGCCTTCAGGCGCACGGTCTTTTGCAGCACGGCGTCACGTTCGAGCTGCTCGGCTTCCATCGCACGCGAGGCTTCCTGCTTGCGCGCATCCGCCTTGTCGAAGGCGAGCTGGGCGCGACGCTTGATCTCGTCGGCGGAGAGTCCACGCGTCGCCATGGCGGCTCGCTCCGAATTTGCGGTGGAGGCGGGGTCACGGTCCAGACCGAACGCCTGGAGCGACCCGGCTCCTGAAGGGAGGCGTGTCAGGGCACCAAGACACATGCCTGAGGGCATCTGTCTGGGCGCAAACATCGACTGCGGAGCCTCCTGCCGCCAAAGGCGTGCATGCAAAACCCCGTCAGCAGAACACCGGGAACGATCGTGCCCGGCGCCGGTCTTGTCTAGCGGCGTCCGCCCTTGCCCGCAGCGCGCATCTGCGCGTACTGCACGGCCTCGAGCAGCACCTTGCGCGGACGCTCGGCGTCGCGCTTGGCCTGTTCGGCCTTGCGGGCGACCTCACGCGCGATCTCGGCGATCCGCTCTTCCTCTTCGAGGCGCAGACGCTCGATCTCGTCGAGGCGCTCCTGCTCGGCGCGGGCGGCGGCCTTCTCGGCCTCGCGCTCGGCGCGGGCAACGGCGACGGCTTCGCGTTCCGCGCGTCGCTGCTGCATGATCGGGTCATCCGGACCGGGCCGCGCCTTGAAACGCTCGAGAAGCGCCTTCTTGGCGGCCGCGGAATTGGCCTGACGATCAGTGAAGCTGCGGTCGGTCGGGTTCTTCAAGGCTAACCTTCTCTCGGGTTGTCACGGGCACGATGCGGCCCGCCAGGGCGCAATAATCCAAAATGCGCCCGAATGGTATTGAAATCAGCGCGGCGCGGGTGCGCTTCCAGCGCGGACCGGCTTCGGCTTCGGCTTGGGTGCTGCGATCAGACCTTCGCGCTGCATCTGCTTGCGAGCGACCTTGCGGGCGCGGCGGATGGCATCGGCCTTCTCGCGGACGCGCTTCTCGGACGGCTTCTCATAGGCCGAACGGCGCTTCATCTCGCGGAAGACGCCTTCACGCTGCATCTTCTTCTTCAGAACCCGGAGGGCCTGGTCGACATTGTTGTCGCGAACGAGAACCTGCATGTCTCACTCCTGCGGTTGGAGGATGAAAAAAGGGCCGGGCATTTGGTCCCCGACCCTTCGTCATGCCACATCATCCAGGCTTGGAAATGGCGGGCGCCAGTACATCCGTGGTCGCCCTTCCTGATTTCTTGGCCTGCGCTGACGCGGCGTTGTCGTCTCACTCAGCGCGGAGCTGATCGGCAGACATCTTGCCCGAGCGCTTGTCCTGCGTCAGCTCATAGGAGATCTTCTGACCTTCCCTGAGATCGCGCATGCCAGCACGCTCGACGGCGCTGATGTGAACGAACACGTCCTGGCCGCCATCATCCGGCTGAATGAAACCGAAACCTTTGGTAGAATTGAACCACTTAACTGTGCCGGCGCTCATGACGAACCCTTTCTCAGCATTAGTTGAAGCACGTGAAAGAGCTCACGCGCCGATTTTCGAATTTGAGCAGGAAGGTCGTCAGCAGGCGCATTCTCATGCGCAGAACCACGTCGTTCGGCCTAAATATCGACCCGGCTCATATGGCCCCTCAAAAGCTCATTGTCAATGCAACTGTCGCGCAAATGCGCTGGTCGCGGGCCCTCCCCAGGGTCCTGGCGCTTTACAATGGCGCGGTTTTCGCCAACAGGCAGGCTTGTCGCCATCGTCAACCCGTCCGGTTCCTTCCCGTGCAGACGCCGTCGCTGAACCAGTTCCGCCGCATCGTCGTGAAGGTCGGATCGAGCCTGCTCGTCGACCGTGACCGCGGCCGCCTGCGCCAGGCCTGGCTCGCGGCGCTGGCGGAGGACCTTGCCGATCTGCATCAGCGCGGAGCCGACGTCCTCGTCGTCTCGTCGGGAGCGATCGCGCTGGGGCGGACGGTGCTCGGCCTGCCGTCGGGCATGCTGCGTCTCGAGGAAAGCCAGGCCGCCGCCGCAGTCGGCCAGATCGCGCTGGCACGGACCTGGTCCGAGGCGCTCAGTGCCCACGGCCTGACGGCCGGACAGATCCTGCTGACGCTGGCCGACACGGAGGAGCGCCGGCGTTACCTCAATGCGCGCGCCACGCTCGGGCGCCTGCTCGACCTGCGCGCCATTCCCGTGATCAACGAGAACGACACCGTCGCCACGACCGAGATCCGCTACGGCGACAATGATCGCCTCGCCGCCCGCGTTGCCACCATGGCGGGCGCCGACCTGCTGGTCCTGTTCTCCGACATCGACGGTCTCTACACCGCCCCCCCCGCTCGCGACGCGTCGGCGAGGCACATCCCCCTGGTCGAGCGCATCACGCCGCAGATCGACGCCATGGCCGGCGGCGCCGCGTCGGAGCTGTCCCGCGGCGGCATGCACACCAAGATCGAGGCGGGCAAGATCGCGGCCGCCGGCGGCACCCATATGCTGATTGCCGATGGGCGGCCGAAGAACCCGCTCGGCGCGATCGGCGCGGGTGCGCGCTGCACCTGGTTCCTCACGGCCTCCACACCCGCGACTGCGCGCAAGACCTGGATCGCAGGCTCGCTCGAACCGCGCGGTGCGCTGCATGTCGATGCCGGCGCGGCCCGTGCGCTACGCGGCGGCGCAAGCCTGCTGCCGGTCGGCGTAAGCCGCATAGAGGGCGATTTCGCGCGTGGCGACGCCGTCCTGATCCGCGATGCCGAAGGTCGCGTGCTCGGGCGCGGGCTCGTGGCTTACGATGCCGGCGAAGCCGCGCTGGTTCTCGGCAAGGCATCGCGCGACATCGAGGCGATACTGGGCTATCCCGGCCGTGCCGAGATGATCCATCGGGACGACATGGCGCTCGGCGTCGGCTAAGATTGCATTGCAATGGCTTTTGGCAGGTAGACATGACGAGCGAAAGCTCTCTCCGCGTGGTCGCAAACGGCGGCGCGGCCCGGAACGGCGGGGTGGCGAGTAGAGACCGCGCTGCCGACGACGTCGCCGCGCAGATGCGGGCGCTCGGCGAACGTGCCCGTGCGGCCGCGCGCCTCATCGCGCTCGCACCGGAAGCCCAGCGCAATCGCGCGCTGCAATCCATGGCCGCCGCCTTGCGTGACCGCGCCGCCGCGATCCTCGCCGCCAACGCACAAGATCTCGCCGAGGCGCGCGCCAGCGGGCAGAACGCAGCCTTCATCGACCGGCTGCTGCTCGATGCCGG
>QBLV01000106.1:0-7862 GCA_003241815.1 Hyphomicrobiales bacterium
GCCAGCCCCGGTCTCGAAGCTTAGCGCCCCGTCGACGTTCCAGCCGGTCCAGCGCCGGCCGGCTTCGAGCCTGACGCCGAGTCCGTCCAGCCGCCGCAGCCAGGCGCGCAGCAGCGGCGAGGCCTTCATCGCCTTGGGGAAGACGCGCCCGCTGGAACCGATGAAGCTTTCGGCGCCGAGCCCATCGGCCCATTCGCGTAGCATTTGGGGCGGAAAGGCCGCGATTGCCGGCTCCAGCCAGTCCCGCGCTGCGCCGTAATGCGGCAGGAAGGCTTCGATCGGCTCGGAATGGGTCAGGTTCAGCCCGCCGCGCCCCGCCAGCAGGAATTTCCGCGCCGGCGAGGCCATCCGCTCGTGAATCGTGACGCGATGGCCCGCCTGCGCCAGCCGCTCGGCGGCGATCAGCCCGGCCGGACCTGCTCCGATGATGGCGATGTCGCGTGGCGGCATGTCGTCTCTCTCCCACGCCATGCCATAACGGCCGGGGCGCGTACCCGTCTGTGCCATGCAGACTCCCTAACACGGCGTCATCCTGGGCAAGCGGCGAAGCCGCGCAGACCGGGATCCATCGTAGGGCATTGTCGGGCCTTAGGATGGATCCCGGACTTCGCTTCGCGAAGCCCAGGATGACGGCATTGTTCCGAGCCGAACCCGCATGCTCTAGGCTTTCGCGGCCGGCGGCGAAACCCGCTGCAGCCAAGACAGGACATCCCCATGCCGACCATCGCCGCCTATTTCGGCGCAGCCCTCTTCGAGATCGCCGGCTGCTTCGCATTCTGGGGCTGGATGAGGCTGGGCAAGCCGATCTGGTGGCTGCTGCCCGGAATCGCGTGCCTTGCGCTGTTCGCCTGGCTGCTGACCCTCGTCGAGAGCGATGCTGCGGGCCGAGCGTTTGCCGCGTATGGGGGGGTCTATATCGCGGCCTCACTCGCCTGGCTCTGGGCGGTCGAGGGCATCCGGCCCGATCGCTGGGACGTCACCGGGGGACTGATCTGCCTGGTCGGCGCGGCGATCATCATCGCGGCGCCACGGTGAGCATCGACGGGTTTCCCAGCGAAGCGGAGACCCGGGATCGATGCCTGAACCTGCTGAATAGCGTTCCGGCATGAATTCCGGATCGGCTCCCGCATCAGGGCTTGCGCAGTGGGGCACCTAAACGCGGCAGCACGGCCCGGAAGGTAGCGCCCTCGCCGAGCGCGCTTTCGATCGTCAGGCGGCCGCGATGGCGCAGGACGATGTGCTTGACGATGGCCAGGCCCAGCCCCGTGCCGCCGGCTTCGCGGCTTGCGGCCGTGTCGACGCGGTAGAAACGCTCGGTCAGGCGCGGCAGATGCTCGGGCGCGATGCCCGGCCCATCGTCGCGCACGCCGACACTGGCTTCGGCTTGCCCATCCTGCACATCGATCAGCACCTGGCCGCCGCGCTTGCCATATTTGATCGCGTTCTCGACGAGGTTTTCCATCAGCCGCAGCAGCTCGTCACGGTCGCCGGCGACCTTCACCGGTTCGGCCGGCGCGCTCAGCGTCAGCGTCACCTCGCGCTCGCGTGCCATCAGCGTCAGCGAATCGACGATCTCGCGGGAAATGCCGGTGAGGTCGACCGGAGTCTCGGGCGCCAGATGCGCCCGCAATTCGATCCGCGACAGCGAGAGCAGATCATCGACGAGCCGCGCCATGCGCAAACCCTGCTCGCGCATGATCGCCAAAAACCGGTCGCGCGCGCCGGCATCGTTGCGCGCCGGGCCCTGCAGCGTCTCGACGAACCCCAGGAGCGAAGCCAGCGGCGTGCGCAGCTCGTGGCTGGCATTGGCGACGAAATCGACGCGCATCCGCTCGGTGACGCGCTGCTCGCTCAGATCCTCGAAGGTCAGCACGACGGGCCGCCGCCCGCCGGTGCCGGCCAGCGCGGAGATATGGATCCGAAAGGTGCGCTCGACCGGCACGCGCTCAACCAGCTCGATGACCTGACGGCTGCCCTGCCGGGCAACGCCGTCGATCGCCTCGATCAGATCGGGATCGCGCATGACCAGCGCCAGCGGCTGGCCGGTCTCCAGCGCCGGCATCAGCGCGCGCATGGCCGGGCTCAGGGCCTGGGCGACCCCTTGCACATCGAGCAGGACCACGGCTGCGCCCATCGCTTCGATCAGGGCATGCGTCGCTGGTGCGTTGGGATCGACGACATCGGCCATGCGGAGGAACCTCGGCCCGCGCTGGCGCCACGGCCGATGGACCGGCTGCGGCACGGCGGGGCCGTCCTTCCTGATCGGAAGCTCCGCGCACGTCAATTCCCTTCGCGAGGGAGTACGGCTAGGCTGACGGATCAACAAGGATCGATGCGATGGCGAAAACGGTATCGGGCAGCCAATCGAAGGGAGCTCTCCGGCTCGTTGCCAAGGCGGAGCAGGATGCTGACCCCGCCCTGAAGCCGGCGGCCGCGCGCAAGACGAGCGCGCCGAAGGCGTTCGACATCGAGGCGCCGACGCTGCCGGCTGCGATCGTCGATGCCGCCTTCCGCAGCGGCGACTACCCCTATGGCAAGCGCATGAAGCGCAAGCGCTATGACAAGGAACTCGAGCCGCTCCAGATCGAGCTGCAGAAGCTCGCGACCTGGGTCCGCGAGAGCGGCGAACGCATCGTCATCGTCTTCGAAGGCCGGGACGGCGCCGGCAAGGGCGGCACGATCAGCCGTTTCACCCAGCATCTCAATCCGCGCCAGGCCCGCGTCGTGGCCCTGTCCAAGCCCTCCGACACCGAAGCCGGACAATGGTATTTCCAGCGATATGCCGCGCAGATGCCGACGAAGGGTGAAATCGTCTTCTTCGACCGTTCCTGGTACAACCGCGCCGGCGTCGAGCGGGTCATGGGCTTCTGCACCCCTGACCAGACCGAGGCCTTGCTGCACGAAGCCCCGGCCTTTGAGGGCATGCTGGTGCGCGACGGCGTCCGGCTGATCAAGCTCTTCATCACCATCGGCCCGCAGATGCAGATGGTCCGGCTGCATGACCGCTGGCACGACCCGCTCAAGCGCTGGAAGCTCTCGCCGATCGATTTCGAGGCGATCCCGCGTTTCGAGGCCTATTCGCAGGCGCTGGACGAGATGCTGGCGAAGAGCTCGGCGCCATGGGCGCCCTGGCATGTCATTCGCGGCAACGACAAGCTGCGCGCGCGGCTCAACGCCATCCGCCACGTCCTGCTGGCCATCCCCTACAAGGGTCGCGACGAGGCGGCGATCGGCGAACTCGACGACAAGATCGTGGTCAGCGCCGAGCACTACCTCCAGAAGGGCGGCGAGGCCTGAACGGTCGCTGGCTTAAAACGCTGCTGAAGACCTCAGCGTCATTCCGGACAAGCCGTGAAACGGCGCAGCTCCGGAATCCATTATAGAGCACCGTCGTGCCTTACGATGGATTCCGGGTCTCCGCTTCGCTACGCCCGGAATGACGGCAGCCCGATTGTCGCGGAGTTGGTGCTGCCAAAACATCCGACTGACCATCCCATACGCCGTTCATTCCCCTGTCATCGCGGGCGGCGCTCTTGCAGAGCGCCGTCGGCCGGCCCGACCTGAGAAACGAAAAGGCACTCCCATGAGCAAGACCATCCTGATTTCGGGCGCGACAGCGGGCTTCGGCGCCGCCACCGCGCGTCGCTTCGTCGAGGCCGGCTGGAAGGTGATCGGCACCGGCCGCCGCGCCGACCGCCTCGATGCCCTGAAGGCGGAGCTGGGCGACAACTTCCACGGCGCGGCCTTCGATATCACTGACGAGGCCGCGATGATGGCCGCGCTCGATGCCCTGCCCGAGCCGTTCAAGGCCATCGACGTGCTCCTGAACAATGCCGGCCTGGCCCTCGGCACCAAGCCCGCGCCGCAGACCGCATTGTCGGACTGGAAGACGATGATCGGCACCAACGTCACCGGGCTCGTGACGCTGACGCACCAGCTGCTGCCGGGTTTGATCGCGCGCAAGGGTGCCATCATCAACATCGCCTCGGTCGCGTCGAATTGGCCCTATGCCGGCGGCAACGTCTATGGCGGCACCAAGGCCTTCGTGCGCCAGTTCTCGCTCGGCCTGCGCTCGGATTTGCACGGCAAGGGCGTGCGCGTCACCTCGATCGAGCCCGGGCTTTGCGAGAGCGAGTTCACGCTGGTCCGCAATGGCGGCGACAAGGCCGCCTATGACGCGCTCTATGGCGGAGCCGACCCGCTACAACCGCAGGATATCGCCGACACCGTCTTTTGGGTCGCGACGCTGCCGGGCCATGTCAACATCAACAGCCTCGAGATCATGCCGGTGAGCCAGTCCTTCGCCGGCTTCCAGATCCACCGCAAGAGCTGACGCTGGGATCGGGCGCCGGGGCCGGGAGGCCTCAGCGCCCCATCACGAGGTTGGGCAGCCAGGTCGTCAGCGGCGGCCAGAGCGTCACCGCGAGCAGGACGGCCAGCAGCGGCATCAGCCAGGGCACGATCGCCCGCGACATCGACTCGAAGCTGATCCCGGCGATCTTCGAGGTCACGAAGAGCACGACGCCCACCGGCGGCGTGATCGTGCCGATCATCAGGTTGAGCACGAAGATCAGCCCGAACTGGATCGGGTCGATACCGAACTGCGCCGCCGCCGGCGTCAGGATCGGGATCAGGATCAGCATGGCGGCGAGCGCCTCCATGAAGCAGCCGATGAAGATCAGCATCAGGTTGACGATCAGCAGGAAGACCAGCGGATTGCCGGCGAGATCGACCAGCAGCGGCCCCACCGTCTGCGGTATCCGCGAGATCGACAGGCACCAGCCGAGCGCGGCCGCCGTCATCACGAGCGCGAGCACGACGCCGGTGGTCTCCACCGTCTGCACGACGAGATCAGGCAGATCGTCCAGATCGAAGCTGCGATAGACGAAGAGTCCCAGCACCAGCGCATAGGCCGTGGCGACGGCGGCAGCCTCGGTCGGCGTAAAGATGCCGGCCATCATCCCGCCGAACAGGATCACCGGCGTCATCAGCGCCCAGTGCGCCTCCTTATAGGCGACCCAGAGCTGCGCCGCGCCCGGGAAGGGATGGCGCGGCAGGTTCTTCTTCCTGGCGACATGCACCACCATCGCCATCAGTGCACCCGCCATCAGCAGGCCGGGGATGATGCCGGCCAGGAACAGCCCGCCGATCGAGACATCGGCCGAGACGCCATAGATCACCATCGGCAAAGAGGGCGGGATGATCGGGCCGATCGTGGCGGAAGCGGCCGTGATCGCAGCCGCCGTCTCGGCGTCGTAGCCCTCGTCCTTCATCGCCTTGATCTCGAGCGTGCCGACGCCGCCGGCATCGGCCACTGCCGAGCCCGACATGCCGGCGAAGATCACGCTGGCGAGGATGTTGGCGTGGCACAGCCCGCCGCGCATCCAGCCGACGCAGGCCGTGGCGAAGGCGAAGATCCGGTCGGTGATCCCCGCCGAATTCATGATGTTGCCCATCAGGATGAACAGCGGTGCCGCCAGCAGCGGGAAGGAGTTGGCCGATTGCGCGATCTTCTGCGGCACGATGCCCAGCGGAAAGCCGCCGAGGAACGCGAAGGCGATCGCCGCAAGCCCCATGGAAACGAAGAGCGGCACGCCGATCAGAAGCGCGGCGAACCAGACCGGCAGGATCTGCAGCATGATCCCCGTCATAGCGCCTGGCTCCCGGGTTCGGGTGCAACGAACCGGCGCCCGGCCACGACATCGGCGATCTCGGCCACGGCCTGCAGGATCAACGCGAGGCCAGCCAGCGGCATGATAATGTACAGCGCCGCACCCGAGATCGGCAGCGCGATCGACTCGACGTCCCAGTTGCGCTCGATCAGCGCGAAGGAATAGCGGATCAACACGGCGGCGAAGACGATGATCGCGGCTTGCGTGACGATCTCCAGCACGCGACCGGCGCCCTCGGGCAGCTTGTCGGCGAAGACCGTGATGCGGATATGCGAGCGCCGCCTGGCCGCGATGATCCAGCCGACAAACCCTGTCCAGACCAGCAGGTATTGCGCGAGCTCGTCGGTCCAGGCCAGCGGCGCATTGAGCTGGCGCGAGAGCACGCCTAGCAGCACCGCCGCCAGCAGCGAAAGCAGCAGCGCCACGGCGCACCAGCGCACGATGCGGTCGGAAAGGTGGAGGAGAGATTTCATCGACGTCGATCCGAAAGGCGCGGGGAACCCCTCTCCTGCATCAAAGTCCGGTCTACCCGACTTTGACACTTTGGGTGCTGAACTCGGGTAAACCCGAGGTCAGTGAGAGGGGAAGGGGAGAGGTGACGGCCCCTCGACCAGCGAGGCCCCCACCCAACGGCGGCTGCGGTGAGGTCACGGCTGCGGTGTCAAAGGGCCGACCCCTCACCCTGCCCTCTCACTGATCTCGGGCCTGCCCGAGATCAGCTTGGAAAGTGTCGAAGTCGGCAACAGCCGACTCCGACGTGGGAGGGGGTTCCTCGCGCCTGATGCGGTCAGCGCGGCAATCCTCACAGCGCCGCCAGCGCGTCCCAGGTGCCCTTGCCCCATTTGCCCTCGAACTGCTTGGGCAAGGTGGCGAGAACCGGCTTGGAGAAGCTCTCGAGATCAGGCTCGGTCACGCTCATGCCGGCCGCCTTCAGCGTCGCGACCAGGCTGCCCTCCTGGCTGGCGAGCTCGGCGTCCTGCCATTTGACGCCCTCGGCAATAGCAGCTTCCAGCAGGCTGCGGTCGGCGTCCTTCAGCCCCTTCCAGAAATCCGCGTTCACGATGACGAGCCGCGGCGTGATGATGTGGCCGGTCAGGATCAGGTGCTTCTGCACCTCCTGCAGCTTGGCGCTGTGGATCGTCGGCAGCGGGTTCTCCTGCCCGTCGACGGCGCCCTGGCTCAACGCCAGATACAGCTCGTTAAAGTTGACCGGCGTCGCCTTGGCGCCCCAGGCCTCGACCATGGCGCGGAAGGTGTCGACCGGCGGCACCCGGAGCTTGAGGCCCGCGACGTCGGCCACGCTCTTCACCGGCTTGGAGCCGGTCGTGAGGTGGCGCTTGCCGTAATAGGTCACGGCGGCCATGCGCATGCCGCGCTTCTTTTCGAGATCGGCGTTCATCTGGGTGAAGACCGGCGCGGTGGCGACCTTCGCCATATGGGCGGCGTCACGCCACAGATAGGGCGCCTCGACCACTGAGAGCTGCGGCAGGAACGAGCCGAGCGCGGCCGCTCCGTCCGTCGTCATGGTGAGCGCGCCCGAGGCGACCGACTCCATCATGTCCTTGCCCGAGCCGAGCTGACCGGCCGGGAACGTCTGGATGTCGATGCGCCCCGAGGTCTTCTCCTTCACCTGCTTCGCGATCCGCTCGACCATCTGCACCTGCGGATGGGTGGCGGGCAGCATCTCGCCCCAGCGCAGCACGGTGGCCTGCGCGCGCAGGATGGTCGGCATGACAATTGCCCCGCCAGCCAGCGCGGCGGAGCCGGCGAGAAAGTCGCGTTTGGTAAACTTGGTCATGGTTGTTTCCCTCCAGGGTGCGGCCGGTTCACTCGGCTCGTTACGATGGTGTCGGTGTTCGGGCGTCCCTCGCCCCGTCAGTAGCTCATCGCCCGCGTGCGGGCGTTGCCGATATGGATGCTCATCTCCTCCGCCGCGCGGATCGGATCGCGCGCCTCGATCGCCGTGATGATCTTGAGGTGGTCGCGCATCACCGGTACCAGGATGTGGTTCTGGATCCGCGTCTCGTATTGCCGGATCAGCCTGATCTTCAGCCAGGTGACGCGGAAGGCCTTGGAGACGATGTCGTTGTCGAGATGGTCGATGATCGCCTCATGCATCAGACGGTCGACATCCTCGGCATCCTCGATCAGGGCAGGATCGCCCCCCGCCTCGGCCCGCGCAATGATCGC
>QBLV01000106.1:7872-14770 GCA_003241815.1 Hyphomicrobiales bacterium
CTGCTGCGCGATCTCATCGTCCGTCGCGTTGGCCGCATAGAGCGCGGTCGCCTCCTTCTCGAGGAAAAGCCGGAACTGGAAGGCGTTGCGGATCAGGTCGAGATCGACATGGGCAACCTGCATGCCCCGCTGCGGCACGGTCTTGATCAGCCCCTCGGCCTCCAGCCGCGGGATCAGCTCGCGGATGGCGCCGAGCGGCAGGCCTGTCATTGCCACGAGCTCGCGCTGGGTGACGAACTGGCCCGGCTTGATCTCGCGCGTCAGCAGCCGTTCGGTGAAGCTGACATAGGCCTGCTCCCTCAACTTCAGCGGCTCAGCCTCGCGGGCATCAGACTCGGGCTGGTTCAAGACGTCGTCCCCTCTCCGGCTTGCGTCAGGCGGCCTTCGCCAACGTGATCCGGTCGAATGCCGAAAACAGACGCTGGCGCGTCGCTTCGTCGAGTGCCTCCAGCGGCGCACGCATCGCGCCATAGCCGGCATCGCCATGCACATGCCCGACCAGCGCCTTCACCGCAGCCAGCACCGGATGCGAACATATCTCATCGACCAGTTCATTCACCACGGGTGAGTCCTTGCCCTCATAGACCATCGGCCGCAGGAGATGCGGCACCAGATTGGCGACGCCGCAGATCGAGCCCTGAGCGCCATTGCGGACGGCCTTGGCCAGCTGGCGCTCATCGCCGACAAGAATGGCGAGTTCGCCATGCGCCTTCAGCAGCGCCTCGGTATTGGCGTAGCTGCCCGACGAATCCTTCACCCCCGCGACGATGCCGGGGAATGCCGTCTTCAGCCGCTGGACGAGGGCGACGCTGATGTCCACGGCCGTCACCGAGGGGATGTGATAGAGGATGACATTGCGCACCGAGGCGCCGAGCTTCTCGAAATACTGCGAGAACCAGCGGTAGAGCCCCTCGTCGCTGACGCCTTTGAAATAGAACGGCGGCGCCACGAGCAGGCCTTTGGCCCCCGCGTCGAGCGCCAGCCGGCTCTGATCGATAGCCTCATGCAGCGAGGACGCCGCGATGCCCGCATAGATCTGCTGTGCCGGGTCGATGCCGGCCCCGATCAGCGCTCCCATCATCGCGCCACGCGCCGGCAGGCCAAGCGCCGCGCCCTCGCCGGTGGTGCCAAACAGCGTGACGCTGTCGCAGCCCCGCGCCAGCACATGCCGCGCATGCTTGACCAGCCGCGGCAGGTCGATGGCGCCGCCCTCCCGCATCGGGGTGGTGATGGCGCAGGAGAGGCCGAAGCGGTTGGGGTCGATGCTCATGGAGGTCGTCTTTCAGGACAGTGAGATGTCTGACATGTTAGTCGGATGATACAAGCAGGACAAGCACGGAGACCGTGTCTCAGCCATCCTTGAGCCCTCCGGCGGAGAGCCCGGCGACGATCTGGCGCTGGGCCAGGACGGTCACCAGCAGCACCGGCAGCGTCACCAGGAGCGCCGCTGCGGCCAGCGGCCCCCAGGAGATCTGCTCGAAGGTCAGCGAGTTGTAGACAGCCGAGGGCAATGTGCGGCTGTTCTTGCCGCCGAGCACGACCGAGAAGATGAAATTGTTCCAGGAGAAGATGAAGGCGAGGATGCCACCGACCGTGACGCCCGGCATCGCCAGCGGCAGCGCGACATGGCGGAAGGCCTGCCAAGAGCTCGCGCCGTCGATGCGCGCGGCATCCTCCAGCTCCATCGGGATATTCTCGAAATAGCCGATCATGATCCAGACGATGATCGGGATGGTGATCACGAGATGGGTGATGACCAGCGCGGTGATGGTGCCGACGAGCCCCGTCATCTGGAAGAGCAGGAAGAGCGGGATCAGGTAGGACAAAGCCGGAGTCATGCGCGCGACCAGGATCAGGATGGCGAACTTCGTCGCCTTGCCGCGCGCGATACCGTAACCGGCGGGCACCCCGACCGCGAGACCGATCAGCACGGCTCCGCCCGTGACCAGGACCGAATTCCAGAGATAGAGCGCGAAATTGTTCTGCGCGAAGACGTCGACATAGTTCTTCAGCGTTGGCGGATCGGGAATGAACACTGGCGGGAAGGCGGTGTTGTCGAGCTCGTTCTTGAACGACAGCGAGATCATCCAGAGGAAGACCAGGACCGCCGGCGAGACCAGCACGAAGAGGGAGGCGTAGAAGCCGAGTTTTGTGGCGAGGCGCTTCATGGGCGGGCCTCCCGATCGGCACACGCACCGTCATTCCGGACAAGCCGCGAAGCGGCGCCGATCCGGAATCCATCATAGGACAACACCGGTGCTCTAGGATGGATTCCGGGTCTCCCTTCGGTCGCCCGGAATGATGTGGAGGGTGTGGATGCGTGCAGGGACATCACGCGTTCCACTTCGACTTCTGCCGCGCATAGAGCAGCAGCAGCGAGAGCATGATCACGATGACGAAGAAGATCACCACAACCGCCGAGGCGTAGCCGATCTTGTAGAACTGGAAGGCCTGCAGATAGAGGAAGATGTTCAGCGTCTCCGACGCCGTGCCCGGCCCGCCCTGCGTGATTACGAAGATCGTGTCGAAGGCCTTCAGCGCATCGATGGTGCGGATCACGATCGCCACCATGATGAAGGGCCAGACCAGCGGCAGCGTGATGTGGCGGAACATGTGCCAGTCATTGGCGCCGTCGATCAGCGCGGATTCGTAGGGCTCGCGTGGCAGGCCGGCGAGGCCGCCGAGCACGATCAGCATCACCAGCGGCGTCCAGTGCCAGACCTCGACCAGGATCAGCGTCGGGATCACCGTGTCGGGCGAGTAGACCCAGTTCTGGGGGCCGATTCCGACGAGCGACAGCAGGTAGTTCAGCACGCCGAGCTGCGGATGAAACATCATCGTCCAGACCAGCGCCACCGCGACCGGGGTTGCCATCATCGGCATGACGAAGACCGTGCGCAGCACGCCACGGAACGGGAATTCGCGGTGGAAGACCAGCGCGGCGGCCGTGCCGAACAGGATCGGCAGCACCACGGCCAGCACCGTGAAATAGAGCGTATGCCCCATCGACTCGATGAAGCGCGTGTCCCGGAACAGCTCGGCGAAGTTCTGCAGCCCGACGAATTCGGGCCCGCCGCCGATCTTCCAGTCCTGCGTCGACATGTAGAGCGTGAACAGCCACGGGAACACGATCACCCCCGCCACGACCAGCACGGCCGGCGCCGCGAACAGCCAATAGCGCGGCGTGAAATCGGCCGAATGCGTGAAGGGCGCGGGCTGCGCTCGCTCGGCCAACTCTGCTGGAAGGATTGTCGTGGTCATGCCAGGGCCGTCATGCCCGGGCTTGACCCGGGCATCTCCATGAAACCGCACATTCGTCACGAAATGGCCGGGTCAAGCCCGGCCATGACGCCTCAACCTCACCCCTGCTCGCTCTTGACGAGCACCGGCGCGAAGGTCTCCGTCGCCTTTTTCAGCTCGGCCGCGACATCGGCGCCGCCGAGCGCATTGGTCAGGGCCACGCCGAAGACGTCGCGGAACTCCGTCACCGGCACGATCTGCGGCAGTGCTGCGCGCGCGACCTTGGCCGAGCCGAGCAGGCAGTCGAAATACTGCTTGCCGAATTTCGACTGAGCGATCGTGTTCGTGTCGAGATAGGCCGAGGCACGGCCCGGCGCGCCGGCGCCAGCCTTCAGCATGGCGAGCTGGTTGGCCTTGTTGGTCACGAACTGCAGATAGAGCCAGGCGGCCTGCTTCTTCTGCGAACCACGCGAGATGCCCATGCCGTCGGCGAACATGCCGGCGTGATGTGCCTTCGGACCCGGCGGCGTGATGCCGTAGCCGACCTTGCCGACGATGCGCGACTTGCTGGGGTCTTCGAGCGGGGTCGCAAAGCCGATGCCGTCGAGCCACATCGCGGCGCGGCCCTGCATG
Source organism: Hyphomicrobiales bacterium (assembly GCA_003241815.1). Lineage (GTDB taxonomy): Bacteria > Pseudomonadota > Alphaproteobacteria > Rhizobiales > Beijerinckiaceae > Allobosea. The sequence continues at coordinate 11,746 of QBLV01000106.1, forward strand.
AAGCTGGTCTGGCACTCGTTCCAGTTGAAGCCGACCTGGCCGGCGGGACCTGAATCCTTGTTCAGCTTCTTGTAGAGCTCGCCCGCCCAGACGGCCTCGGGGGTGTCGGTCTGGAGCTTGCCCTCAGTCGAGGTCGTCTCGATGCCCTGGCCCAGCAGCAGGCTCGCCCAGACGGGCACGTTGGCATTCTTCAGGCCGCGAGAGACGAAGCCGGCGATGCCCTTGGCGGGATCGTGCAGCTTGGCGGCAACCGTCGCCATCTCGTCCATGGTCTTGGGGTATTCGACGCCCTTCGCGGCGAAGAGCTCCTTGTTGTAATAGACCATCCAGTAATCGACGAAGAACGGAATGGTATCGAGCGAGCCGTCGGCCTGACGCGCATAGGCGACCGGGCCGGCGCCGAAATCGGCGAAGTCGAACTCCGGTGCGGTCAGCGAGGCGTCCTTGATAAAGGGCGTCAGGTCCTCGAACCATTTGCCCTTGGCGGCCATCCGCTTCTGCACATGCAGCGAGATGCCCGACACATCGAAGCTGGGCTTGCCCGAGGCGAACTCGATCACCGCCTTCTGGCGCTGCTGCTGCTCGGGCACCTGCTCGGACGAGACCTTGATGCCGGTGAGCTCGGTGAACTCCTTCTCGGCGGCCTGCATCAGGTCCGAGCGCGGGTTCTTGACCAGCAGCACGTCGATCGTCGTGCCGGAGAAGCGCTTCCAGTTGAACGCCGCCTGGGCATGCGACTCGCGCAGCACCAGCGGCGAGCCGATGGCGCCTGCCGCGCCGAGCGCTGTGGCGCCGCGCAGCAACGCACGACGGGTCGGCTTGAGAATGGTCTCGCTCATCGACTGTCCCTCCCTGGACTCAAAGACCGCCCTTTTCGGGCCTGTTGATCTGGTCGGGCGCGCCGGGCTTCACTCCCCCGCGCCTGCCATCTTGGCATCAACGCTAATCCCGTTCGAACACGGTTGCAAGCTAACATGTTGGTATGCACATAGTGTCGGCAACGATCAGGGAAACGCCTCGCATGCCCGCCGTCACTGCCCTTGCGCCGCGCCCTCTCGGCCGCAGCGGACTGCCCGTCTCGACGCTCGGCTTCGGCGCAGCCCCGCTCGGCGATCTCTATGCGCGGCTCGACGAGGCGCAGGCCGTGGCGACGGTCGAGGCCGCGATTGCCGGCGGCGTCACGCTGATCGACACCTCGCCGCTTTATGGCCACGGCCTCTCCGAGCACCGCGTCGGCGCAGCCCTGCGACGAGCCGGGCGAGACGGCCTCGTCCTCTCGACCAAGGTCGGCCGCGTCGCCAAGCCTTTTGCCGGGCGCGGCGACGGCTCCGGCTATCTCGGCGGCCTGCCGCACGGGATGCGCTTCGACTACTCGTACGACGGCGCGATGCGCTCGCTCGAGCAATCGGCCCTGCGGCTCGGCGTCGACCGCATCGATATCGTCCTGATTCACGACGTCGATGTCTGGACGCATGGCGCCGACATGATCGAGCAGCGTTTTTCCGAGGCCATGAACGGCGCCTATCGCGCGCTCGAAACCTTGCGCGCGTCCGGCGCCGTCAGAGCCATCGGCGTCGGCGTCAACGAGGCGGATATGTGCGAGCGCTTCGCCCGCGCCGGCGACTTCGACACGATGCTGCTGGCCGGGCGTTATTCCCTGCTGGAGCAGCCGGCGCTGGCCTCCTTCATGCCGCTGGCGCTACAAAAGGGCATCGGCCTGATGCTCGGCGGCGTCTTCAATTCCGGCATCCTCGCCACGGGTCCGGTGCCGGGCTCGAAATACAACTACAACCCGGCCCCGCCCGAGATCCTCGCCCGCGTCGCGGCGATCCAGCCCGTCTGCACCCGCCACGGCGTGCCCTTGCGCCGCGCGGCGCTGCATTTCCCGCTCGGCCATCCGGCGGTGGCGAGCCTGGTCATGGGTGCGGTCTCGCCCACCGAGGTCGAGGACCAGATCGCCGAGCTGTCGCAACCCGTGCCGGCCGCGCTCTGGGCCGAATTGAAGGCGAACGGCCTGCTCGGCGCCGATGTTCCGGTGCCGGCAGATCGCCCGGTGCCGGCATGAGCGCGCCGCGCAGCGACGCCCACCAACACGTCTGGCAGATCGCGCGCGGCGACTATGGCTGGCTGACGCCGGCGCTCGGGCCGATCCACCGCGACTTCACGCCCGACGATCTCGCCCCACTGCTCGCCCGCCACGGCATCGACCGCACCCTCCTGGTCCAGGCCGCGCCGACCGAGGCCGAGACGCGCTATCTGCTCGGCATCGCCGCCCACACGCCCTTCATTGCCGGCGTCGTCGGCTGGACGGATTTCGACGCGCCCGATGTCACTGAACGGATCGCCGCGCTCGCCAGCGACCCGCTCCTCCTCGGCCTGCGCCCGATGGTCCACGACATCGAGGACGATGACTGGCTCGGCCGGCCCGCGCTCGCCCCGGCTGTCGAGGCGATGATCGGCCATGATCTCGTCTTCGACGCCCTTCTCAAGCCGCGCCATATCCCCGCCGCGCTCAGCCTGCTCGAACGCCACCCCGCGCTTCCCGTCGTCATCGACCACGCCGCCAAGCCCGATCTCGTCAGAGGTAATCTCGCCGCCTGGCGCGAGGGCATCACGGCGCTCGCCGCGCATCCGCAGTGCTCCTGCAAGCTCTCGGGCCTCGTCACCGAGGCTGCGCCCGACTGGACGCCCGACACCCTGCGCCCGGTGGTCGAGCACCTGCTGGCGAGCTTCGGACCCGACCGCCTGATCTTCGGCAGCGACTGGCCGGTCGTGACGCTGCGCGCGCCTTACGCCCGCTGGTTCGAGACCGCCACCGCGCTGCTGTCCGGTTGCAGCGACAGCGAGCGCGAGGCGATCTTCGGCGGCAACGCCGCCCGCCTCTATCTCTCCCGCCGGGGACGACAACCCAGATGAGCCGCTCGCCATGCTGAAATCCCTCGACCCCGTCCTCTCCGCCGATCTGCTCTGGATCCTCGCCGCCATGGGCCATGGCGACGATCTCGCTCTGGTCGATGCCAACCAT
>QBLV01000107.1:0-14376 GCA_003241815.1 Hyphomicrobiales bacterium
GGGCGAGACTGCCTTTGCGACCCCCACCCCTTCCCCTCCCCACAAGGGGGAGGGGTTTAGGTCGAGGTTCCTCGTCAGGGCTTGATCTTCGGCAGGGTCGCCGTGATCACCTGCTTGCCGTTCTGCACCTCGGCGAGGAAGCTCTCGCGGTCGAGGTCGCCATTGGCCTCGATCGTGGTCTCGATCAGGATGCCGGGTTCCTCGGAGGGCTTGATCGTCGCACCGCGCAGCGTGTCCGCGACGCCCTTCTTGTCGAACTTCTTCTGCTTCTCGGTCGCCCACTTGATCATGTAGACGGCCATGTAGCCCTTCAGGCCGTTATGGTCGGAAGGCTGGTTGTACTTCGCCTGGAACTTCTTGCCGAACTCCTGGAAAGCCGGGATCGGTGCGTCGATCGACAGGCCGACATGGCCGCGCACGCCGTTGGCGGCGTCGCCCGCCAGCTCGATCACCTTGGCGCCGAGCAGCGTCGTCTCGCCGACCATCGGCTTGGTGATGCCCTGCTGCTTGGCGGCGCGCAGGAAGCGGGCGCTCTCCTCCTCGTTGAGATAGACGAAGATGGCGTCGGCATTGGCGTTCTTGATCTTGATCGCGTCGGCCGCGAAATCGGCCTGGCCCTGCTCGGTCGAGACGTCGGCCGCGAGCTTGATGCCGGCCTTTTCCAGCTCGGGAATGATTGCGTCGCGCCCGCCCTTGCCGAAATCGTTGTTGACCCAGACCACGGCGACGGAAGCCGCCTTGACGGTGTTCTTGAGATAGGCGGCGATCTTCGGCATCGCCGCGCTCTGGCTGAGCGAGGTGCGGAAGATGTACTGGTTGCCCTGCTTGGTCAGGCCGGCCGCCTCGCCACCGACGATCTGCGCGATCTCGGCGCGCTGGGCGATCTGCATCGAGGCGCCGATCGGGCCGGAGAAGACCGGGCCGAGCACGGCATAGGTGCCCTCGTCGATGGCGCGCTGCACGGCGGCCCGCGTGTTACCCGGATTGGTCTGCGTGTCGTAATGCGTGATCTCGATCTGCTTGCCGAGAATCCCGCCCTTGGCGTTGATGTCGGCGACAGCGAGGTCGATGCCGTTCTTCCAGTTGGTGCCGGCGGTGGCGCCCGCACCCGACAACTCGACGACGTCGACGAGCTTGACCTTGTCCTGCGCCGAGGCGGGCAAGGCAAGCGGGGTTGCAAACGCGGCCGCCAGCGCGGCGCCGATAATCCATTGGGTCTTCATGATTGTCTCCTCCAGGGTTTGGCTTGGTGTTCTTGTTCGCCCGGCTGCTGCGGGTCGTTGTCGATCGGAACGATCTTTAGGCTGCTCGGTGGCTCGCCTCCTGCGCGGCCAGAGATCTGTCGAAAGCCTCCGCGATGGCGCCATCGGGGGGCTGAACCCCCGTGAACAGCGCAAAGGCATCGACGGCCTGGTTGATGCTGAGTTCGCGCCCCGTCATCACCATGGCGCCCGCCTTCTGCGCGGCTTTGAGCAGTGGTGTCCAGAGCGGATGATAGACGGCGTCCGCGACCCACTGAGACTTTTGGATAAGCTCGGCCGGGACGGGGCTGTCACGATCGGGCAGCATGCCGATGGGCGTGCCGTTGACGATGCCGGCCGCGCCGGACACGGCCTGCGCGACGCTGGCGCAGATTTCGACCCGTGCGCGCGTGCCGATCTGGTCGGCAAGCGCCTGCGCCTTGGCGCGATCCGTGTCGAACAATCGAAGCTGCGAGACGCCGCTGCCGGCGAGCGCGAAGCCGATCGCCTTGCCGACGCCGCCCGTGCCGATAATCGCGACGGGGGCGTCGCCGTCGTCGCGGCCAAGCGCACGATAGGCGGTGGCGAAGCCTGTCGCGTCGGTGTTGTGCCCGGTCAGGACGCCGTCGCGTGCGACGACAGTGTTGACCGCGCCCATGGCGGACGCTTCCGGCGACAGCGCATCGAGCAGCGGCACGACCGCCTCCTTGTAAGGAAAGGTGACGTTGATGCCGGAAAAGCCCATGCGGCGCACGCCGTCGAGCATGGCGACCAGGTCGGCGCGACCGGCGCCCGCCACGTCCATCAGATGGTAATGCAGCGCGAAGCCGGCGGCTCTCGCTGCGGCTTCATGCATCGCCGGCGCGGCCGAATGCGAAATCGGCGAGCCGATCAGCCCGAGCAGCACGCGCTTCGTCCGGTTGGCGATGGGAATATCCGGCATTGTCTCGTCCCTGTCTGGCTCGCCTGTTCTCGGCAGGCGTTGCCGCCCATGAGATAAGCCGATCGTGCGCAATAACGCGATGACCAATTCGATCGGATTACCTAACCTGATGTTATCTTTCCAGCCGATCCCGCCGGCACGCTCATGCGTGGCCTGACCACCGCATCCATCTCCTGCCGCAGCAAGGCGACGAAGGTCTCCGCGTAAAGCGACGGCGCCTTGTCGTTCTTGATCGCGACATAGGTCTGGAACTGCGTCGGCTCGGCGATCTCGATCGTGGTGATGCCCTGCATCGAGCCATGCGCCACCGTGAACTGGTCGATCACCGCGATGCCGAGCCCGGCGCGCACCAGCGAGCAGACCGTCGTGCCGAAACGGGCCTTGATGACGATGTCGTAGGCCAGGCCCTGGCGGCTGAAGATCTCGGCCATGATCCGGCCATAGGGGTCGTTGGGGTCGATGCCGATCAGCGGGTGGCACACGATCTCGGCGGCCGAAATCGCCTCGCGCCCGGCCAGCTCATGTCCGTCGGGCACGATGCAGAGCAGTTCGCCCATCGAGAGCGGCACGAAATCGATGCCGGGATGGTCGAGCTTGTAGCTCATCGCCGCGATCTCGCCCCGGCCGAGCAGGAGATAGTCGAGCGCCTCCTCGATCTTGAGGATGTTGATGTCGAGCCGCAGATCGGGGTGCTTGCGCTTCAGCTTCTCGATCGCGCGCGGCACCATGACGTGGCAGATGCTCGGCACCGAGCCGATGCGCAGTTCGATGCCGCCGCCGCGCTCGATCCGCGCCAGCGTGTAGTGGAGGTCGTCGACCTTCTTGTAGACACCGTTGATCTGCTCGAAGATGTCGTTGGCTTCGGGGGTGGGCACATAGCGCCCGTGCCGGCGCTCGAACAGCTTCAGCCGCAGCGTCTTCTCGGTATGCTTCATCAGCCGGCTGATGCCGGGCGCCGAAACCGCCAGCAGCTTCGCCGCGCCGCTGATCGTCCCGGTGATCATGATGGCGCGGATCACCTCGATCTGTCGCAAGGTGAGCATAGGTGGCGGGTCCCCAACCGTTCGACGTCACGCGAGCGGAGGGGAGGCCATCGGTCCTGTCAACCGGACGCTGTCACAAACCCCATCGGATCAGTCGCTCAAGCCTTCGACCACACTGCAAGTTCATAGCCGTCGGGATCGGCGAAATGAAAACGCCGCCCGCCAGGGAAATCGAAGGTCGGCTTGACGATGCGCCCGCCCGCCGCCTCGACCTTCGCCTGTGCCGCGGCGAGATCGACGGCATGGAGGATGACCAAAGGGCCGCCGGGATTGGGCGCGCCTTGCGTGGTGAAACCGCCTTCCAGCCGGCCATCGGCGAAGGCGCAATACTCCGGCCCGTAATCCGTCATCGTCCAGCCGAAGGCGGCGGCATAGAAATCCCGCGCCCGGCCGAGATCGGCGACGACGAATTCGACATAATCGATGCGCAGGTCATTGTCGTTGGTCGTCATGCGGTCATCCTTTGTGGCTCAACCAGGTCTATGCACCATGTGACGCGTTCCTGCCGACACCTCATGGCGGGAGGGAGGGTGCTACCTGCCTTGTTCGAGCGCGCACGCCGGTTTAGCAAGGTGGCATCGAAGGCCCGGCTCGTGCAGGGTGGGGACACGAACCGGCCGACGAGCCGGACGAGCGATCAGGGACGAGACGCCATGCCGACCACGAACGAGACCCTGCGCGATGCGCTGGTCGCTGCCCGCCGCGACAAGGCGCTGATCGAGATGACGGAGCAGCCGGTCCCGGCCTCCTTCCTCGAAGGGCTGGGCGTGCAGGCTGAGATCGCCGGTCGCCTCGGCCATGTCGAGGCCGGCTGGAAGGTCGCGATCGCCGAGGACGGCACCCCCGTCGCCGGTCTGATGCCGGGGCCCTGGCTCGCACCGGGCGATGTCTATGACGGCGCCATCGGCGCCGAGCTGCGCGTCGAGATCGAGATCGCGCTGCGGCTGGCCAAGGATGTGCCGATGCGCCCCGGACAGCCCTATTCGCGCGCCGAACTGCTGGGCCATTGCGACAAGGCATATCTCGGCATCGAGATCGTCGAGAGCCGTCTCGCCAACTGGCAGGGCGTACCCTTCGCTCTCTGGCTCGCCGACGCGCTCGGCCATGGCGGGTATTATCTCGGCCCCGAACTCGACATGAAGGTTCTCGACGACCTCGCCGGGCTCAGCTGTTTCATCTCGCTCAACGGCGTCACGATCTACGATCAGCCGGCGGTGCATGGAAACGGCGATCCGATGACGCCCTTCCTCGCCTGGGCGAATCGCGAGAATGAGCTGATGGGCGGCCTGCGTGCCGGCCAGATCGTCACCACGGGCAGCCTCTGCGGCGGTGTCCTCTCGCCGGGCAAGGGCGAGATCGTGACGAAGCTGAGCCCGTTGGGGTCGGTATCGCTAACACTTCGTTAGCCACGTCGATCAAATCCGTCGAGTTTGCGCCTGCGCGGCACCTCTTGGTAGGGTTGGGCGGGGAACATCGACAGGTCGGCATTGTTGCGGTGTGGGGGGTTGCTTTGGAGGACGGATGCGGTTTTGTCGGAGGGCGAGCGGCGCTGCTGCGCTAAGCGGGTATGCGCTCGCCACACTCCTGGGCATGCAGGCGCAGCCGGCACGCGCCTTCGATCTGTCGTCGCTGGACGTCTTCGGGCTGTTCACCAAGAAAGACGAGCCGCCGGCAGTCAGTGCGGCGGCGCTGCCCTATCGACTCGAATTCGATCTCGGCGAGGCCGATGACGCCAAGGCGCTGACGCGCACGCTGCAGGACGCCTCGCTGCTGTATCGTCTGCGCCAGGATGCGCCGCCCGATGGCGAGACGCTGGCGCGTCGCATGGCCACCGACCTCAATCCCATCGTCGATGCGCTCTGGTCGCAGGGCTATTTCAACGCCGAGGTCGCAATCGTCGTCGACGGCGCGACGCTGAAGGTCGGCGCCGAGCCCGATGCGCGCCTTGTCCGCGCGCTGGAATCTCACCGCAACCGCGATGCCGTCCCGATCGTCGTCAGGGTCGCGCCCGGCCCGGTCTTCGGGCTGCGCAACGTCGCGGTCAGCGAGCGCGGCATCACGGGGGCCCCGGCGATCGCCGATCCGGCGAGGGTGACGCGGCTCAAGCCTGGCGATCCCGCGACCGCATCCGCGCTGCGGGCGGCGCAGGCTGCGCTGGTCGATAATCTCAGGGCGCAGTCGCGTCCGCTCGCCAAGGTCGTGGAACTGCGCCCGGTCGTGGACCACGCCGCGCGGATCATGGACGTGACCTATGTGGTCGAGCCCGGACCGATTGCAGGCTTCGGCGACGTTACGCTCGGCGACACCGCCGACATCCCGCCCCAAGTGGTGCGCTCCTTCATCTATCTCGAACCGGGCGATCCCTATTCGCCCAAGGCGCTGACCGACACGCGCAAGTCGATTGCCACCATCCCCGCCATCGCTTCGGTCCGCATCCGCGAGGCCGAGCGGCTGGACGGTGCCGGCAACCTGCCGATCTTCGTCGATGTCACGGAGCGGCCCAAGCGCCTGATCGGCTTTTCGGCCCGCTACTCGACGATCGACGGCCCGGCGGTGAAGACCTATTGGGAGCACCGCAACCTGTTCGGTGGCGCCGAGCGCCTGCGCGTTGAGGGCGATATCTTCCTCGCGCCGCGCATCGACGGAAGCAAGATCACGAAATTCGAGGATTTCGAGCGCTCCGACATGGGCGGCCGCTTCGGCTTCAGCTTCCTCAAGCCGGCGCTCGGCGGCAGCCGCTACGACTGGCTGCTCGACGGCATGGCGACACGCCAGCGCGTCGGCACCAACCGCTATGGCGGCTACACGGCGCGCTACGCCAACGTCACCACGGCGATCCAGCGCCGGTTCAGCGACACCTTCTCGATCTCGGGCGGGCTCGAGGTGGAGAAGGGTCAGACCAGCGACGTGCTCGGCCAGGTCGATTACACGCTCGTCGGCATTCCGCTCTCGGTGAAGTACGATTCGACCGACAGCCTGCTCGACGCGACGCGGGGCTTCCGCGCCACCGCTTCAGTGACGCCCTACCCGACATTCCTCGGCTCGACCGTCGGGCTCGTCCAGGGCAAAGCCGCGTTCTCGGCCTATTACGCGCTTGACCAGGATGCTCGCTATGTACTGGCCGGACGCGTCGGTCTGGGCTCGATTGCGGGCGCCGATCTCGACGAGGTGCCATCGACACGGCGCTTCTATGCCGGCGGCGGCGGCTCGGTACGCGGCTATGCCTATCGCACGCTGTCGCCGCTGGGCCCGCTCGGCCGGCTGACCGGCGGGCGCAGCCTGTTCGAGGGCTCGGTCGAGGCGCGCATCAAGATCACCGACACCATCGGCATCGTGCCCTTCTTCGATGCAGGCACGGCTTTTGAAGGCAGTGTGCCGGACTTCAAGCAGCGGCTCCAGATGGCTGCGGGGCTGGGCCTGCGCTATTATACGGCGATCGGCCCAATCCGCGTCGATGTCGCGGCCCCGCTCAACCCGCGCAAGGGCGACAAGCCGGTCGCGCTCTATGTCAGCATCGGGCAGGCCTTCTGATGCGGAATCGAATTTCCCTGCCGCGCTTCAACCTACCGCGCCTTGCGCTTGTCGCCGTGCTCCTCGTCGCCGGCTTCCTCGCCTCGGCTCATCTCGGTGGCTTCGCCCAGAACGCCCAGACCGATCGCGGGGTCGTCGCCGATCTGATCTCCAAGGCCCTGTCCAGCGACACCAGCCAGGTCTCGATCGGCGAGGTCAACGGCGCGCTCTCGTCCGATGTCGAAATCCGGGACATCGTCCTGTCGGACCGTGACGGCCCGTGGCTGCGGCTCGACCGTGCCCGGCTGATCTGGACTCGAAGCGCGCTGCTGCTGCGCCGTCTCGACATCGACCGGCTCGAGATCGGCAAGCTCGAACTGCTTCGCCGGCAGGCGCCACCGCCCGCCGGGGCTGTTCCCAGCGACGAGCCGATCCTGCCCGAACTGCCGCTGAAGGTAATCGTCCGCGCCTTCCAATTGAACGAACTCGTGCTGGGCGAGCCGGTCTTCGGCGTGCCCGCGCGGCTCGGCGCCACCGGTTCGGCATCGCTTGGGCCGCCCAGCGAGGGGCTCGACCTTAAACTGGCGGCGCGCCGCCTCGATTCGCCGGGCCAGTTCGACGTCAATATCGCCTTCGTTCCCGACACCACGCGGCTCCAGCTCGACGTCAAGCTCGACGAGCCCGCGGGCGGCCTCATCTCGAAGGTCCTGGGTCTGCCGGGTGAACCGCCGGTCACGCTCGATCTCGGCGGCGACGGACCGCTGGATTCCTTTGGCTCAACCCTGATCTTCAACGCCGGCCCGACCATCGGGGCACGCGGAGATGCACGGATCGACCGCAGCGGCGCCGAGCGGAAGCTCAATCTCGCCCTCGATGCCCGGATCGAGGGCCTGATGCCGGCGCCTGTCGCTCCGGTCTTCGTCGGCTCGACGCGGCTCGACGGCTCTGTCGGCTTTGCCGACGATGGCGGCATCGACATCCGCAACATGGCGCTCGTTTCGGCGCTGGCCCGGCTCGACGTACTCGGCCGCTACACCCCCGACCGGATGCTGGACCTGCACGTCACCGCGGCGGCACGGCCCAATGCCGGCGGCAAGACGGTCGCCTCGGGCACCGAGATCGCCAAGCTCGCTTTCGACGCCACGATCAAGGGGCCGGTGGATGCGGCGACCATCGTCGCGAAGCTCGACGCCGAGGACGCGAAGCTGCCGCTGGGCGGCTTCGAGCGACTGGGCATGACCTTCAACGCCACGCCGAACGGCCCGATCGGGCAGCCCGGAACCCGCATCGAGCTTTCGGCCGATGGGCAGGCGTCAGGCATCGTGCTGCACGACCGGGCGCTCGCCCGCGCCGTGGGGCCGCGCGTCACCTTCAGCCTGCGTGGAACCGGGCAGGATGACGGCACGGCGGATTTCGAGACGCTGCGGCTCGCCATGTCCGGCGTCGAACTGGACTACAAGGGCAAGGCCGGCAACGCTCGCGTCCTCGGACGCCTTCAGGCCGTGCTGCCGGACCTTGCACGGCTGAGCGCCCTGGCCGGGCGCCCGCTCGGAGGTCGCGCCGAGATCGGCGCGCAGATCGACGCGACACCTCGGCTCGACGACTATGGAGCGACGCTGAGCGGCCGTGGCGACAGGCTCGCCACCGGCGATGCCACGGTGGACCGCCTGCTCGCCGGCAACCTGACCCTGGCCGGGCAGGTGCGCGCGCTCGCGGGAGACCTCACGGTGTCGGGGCTGCGGCTCGCCGGCCAGCATGCCGCCTTCACGGCGGATGGCGGCATCGGTCGCCAGGCTTCCGATCTGAAGCTGATCCTCGCGATGCCGGACCTGAAGCGCGCCGATCCACGCCTCTCGGGTCGCGGTGATGTCACCGCGCAGATCACCGGCCCCCGCGACAAACTCGACGCCACGGCCCGCATCGCGATTGCCAATGCGACGGCGCTGGCCAGGCCGATACCGCGGCTGGCCATCGATGCCGTGATCCGCGACCTGCAGGGCGCGCTCGATTCGCGCCTGACGCTGGACGGCGAGATCGATTCCAAACCCGCGACCGGCACCATTGCGCTGGCGCGCCTGCCGGGCGATGGCTGGAACCTGTCCGCGCTGGATCTCGCCATCGGCTCGGTGCGTCTCAACGGTGCGCTGACGGTCGATCCGGACAGCCGCGCCGCCGGTCGCCTGACCCTGGCCGCGCGCAATCTCGACGATCTCTCCGCCCTCGTCCTGACCAAGCTCGGCGGCCGGCTCGATGCCGATGTGACGCTTGCCGTCGTCGAAGGTCGTCAGAATCTCGGCCTGACGGCCAAGGGCAGCAAACTCGCCGGCCCCTCCGTCTCGATCGACAGGCTCGACGCGACGGCGGCCGCGACTGACATTTACGGCCGGCCGATGCTCGACGCGGCAATCGCCATCGACCGCGCCGTGATCGCGGGCGAAGCCGTCAGCGCGATCCGCTTCGATTCGAAAGGCGCGCCTGATGCGAGCGCCTTCACCCTCAGCGCCGCCGCGCGCGGCTTTGCCTTGAATGGAGCCGGCCGACTCGTGCCGGGCGAGCCGCTGAAGCTCGAGCTCGCCTCCTTCGAGGCGCGCCGTGACAGCCGTCGGATCGCGCTCGCCAATCCCGCTACCTTCAGGTTCCCCGCTACAGGAATCGAAATCGCCGATCTCGCCGTTGCGATCGAGAATGGCCGGCTGACGCTGGACGGTCGCGCGGGCGAAACCCTCGACCTGAACCTGACCGCCCGTGACGTCCCGCTCTCGGCCGTCCGCATTCTGGCGCCGAGGCTCGACATCGCGGGCACGCTGAACGCGCAGGCGAAGATCACCGGGAGGCCTGGCGCGCTGACTGGACCATGGAGCGTCCGGGTCGCCCGCCTGACAACGCCCGACACCCGTCAGGCCGGCCTGCCGCCCATCGAAATCACGGGCGAGGGCGCCTTCAGGGGTGACGAGACAAGCGTCAACGCCACGCTCAACGCCGGCCGCGGCGCCAGCCTGACCATTCGTGGCACGGCACCGCTCGATGCGGTCGGCGGGCTCGATCTCGCGGCGCAGGGAAGGTTCGATGCGGGCCTGATCAATCCGCTGATCGGGGCGCAGGGCAGGCGGGTGACCGGCGCGGTCGCGCTCGACATGCGCGCCGCCGGCACGCTGGCCACCCCGCGCCTGAGCGGGTCGGCCGCACTGACCGGTGGCAGCTTCACCGACGCGCTCCAGGGAATCCGCCTTACAGCCGTTACCGCGCGCGTTGCAGCGACAGGCGAAAACCTGGTGATCGAGCGTGCCAGCGCCCAGACGCCCAATGGCGGCACACTGTCGGCGAGCGGCCGGCTGGCGCTCGATCCCGCAGCCGGCTTCCCCGGCCAGATCCGGATCCAGGGCAACCGGGCCCAGCTCCTCTCCAGCGGCATCGTCACGGCCGTCGCCAATCTCGGGCTTGAGATCTCCGGTCCCCTGGCGCAGCGGCCGCGTCTGAGCGGACGCGTCGACGTGCTCTCTCTCGATGTTGCGGTGCCCGACCGTCTGCCGGCCACGCTGCGCCCGGTCGACGGAATCAAGCATGTCCGGGCGACCGGCACCGCCGCCGCCCGCCTCGCGGCCCAGAAGCGCGCGGCCCGCCCGGCCGCCCGCGGCTCCCGGCCAGCCCCGGCCTTCGACGCCGCGCTCGCGTTGACGGTCTCGGCGCCGAGCCGCGTCTTCGTCCGGGGCCGCGGCATCGACGCCGAACTCGGCGGCCAATTGAGGGTCGGCGGCACGCTGGCGGCTCCGTCGCTCGATGGCGGCTTCGAACTGCGGCGCGGACGGCTTAGCGTGCTGAGCCAGCGCCTCGACTTCAGCCGTGGCCGCCTGACCTTTACGGGCAGCACGATGCCGGAGCTCGATTTCGTCGCCGAGACCCGCGCCGCGGACGTCACCGCCCGCGTCATCGTCACCGGCCCGGCCGACCAGCCCTCCTTCGCCTTCACCTCGTCGCCCGATCTGCCGCAGGACGAGGTGCTCTCGCGCCTGCTCTTCGCGAGGGCATCCGGTTCGCTGTCGGCCTTCCAGGCGCTGCAACTGGCCCAGACGGCGGCGCAGTTCGCCGGCGGCGGAGGCGACGATTCGTTCGAGCGCCTGCGCAAATCGCTCGGCGTCGACAATCTCGACATCCAGGTCGGCGAGGGCGGTCCCACGGTCGGCGTATCGCGCGCGATCAGCGACAATGTCACGATCGGCATCAAGGCCGGCGCCAGACCGGAAGACAGCGGCGTCTCCGTCGGCATCGACGTGACCCGCCGGATCAAGGTCCAGGCGGAGACAGGGGCCGACGGCAGCGCGTCGGTCGGCGTCGGCGCCGAGTGGGAATACTGAACCGCCAACCTTCGTCATCGAGAATCAATTTCGGCGCGTTGAGCGCAGGGCGAGACCTGCGCTCAACGCGATTCTGGTCTGGAAAGGCTCAAAACAGGCCGGTGCCGGCGGAAGTGGTTAACCAGTGGTAAATTTCAGCGGTCAAAGCGTGACCTCCCTGCAACACCGGGGTCCAAAGCACCCCCTGGGGCCTCTCGGTGGCGTGATGAAGGTTGATCGGCCCCCCGGCATTCGTATGGTGAACCTGCGTCGGGACGTTCCCGGTCGCTGTTTTTCGTCTTCGCCTCTGAATGGTCAGGGACGCGGGCGAAAGGCCGGGAATAGGCAGGTTCGGTGGTTGGGTCTCCTGGGGCCAGTCACCAATGAGCAGGCCAAAGCCCGAGGGTCTCGAAACTCATTTTGGAGGTTACCAATGAAGCTCGTTAAGAGCCTCCTCCTCGGTTCCACCGCCGGCATCGCCGCGGTCGCCGGGGCTCACGCAGCCGATCTTCCCTCGCGGAAGGCTGCTCCCGTTGAATACGTCCGCGTCTGCTCTGCTTACGGCGCTGGCTTCTTCTACATCCCCGGCACCGACACCTGCCTCCGCGTCGGCGGCCGTGTTCGCGCCGAATACACCGTCGGCACCCAGCATGGCGATTTCCAGGATTCGTTCGGCACCCGCGCTCGTGGCCGTCTGAATGTCGACGCCCGCACCGCGACTGCCTACGGCACGCTGCGCACCTTCTTCCGCTATGAGCTGACCAACAGCTCGGGCGTCTACACCGCCGGCAGCGGCTTCAACTCCGGTTCGCCGGTCGCCGGAACCGTTCGTGGTCTTTCTGGTCAGGCGACGTTGCTTGATCTGGCCTTCGTTCAGTTCGGTCCGATCACCGCCGGTCGCGCTCAGTCGTTCTTCGACTTCTACGCTTCGGACTTCAACTTCTCGACGATCCGCACGGCTGATACCCGTCTGAACCTGTTGGCCTACACCGCAACTTTCGGTTCGGGCTTCTCGGCGACGGTGTCGTTGGAAGACCGCAGCTCGGCTGGTGGTCGTGAAAACGGCGTCGCTTCGACGACCCTTCTGGCTCCTGGTCTCCTGCCGGCTCCGGACTACCCGGATGTCGTCGCGTCGCTTCGCGTCGATCAGGGTTGGGGCTCGGCTCAGCTTTCGGGTGCTTTGACCCAGCGCAAGGCTGCGATCACCCTCAACAACGGTCTTGTGGCTTCGTCGGAAGAGCTCGGCTTCGCCGCTCAGGCTGGTGTGAAGCTCAACCTGCCGATGCTGGCTGCTGGCGATACCCTGTTCCTGCAGGCTGCCTATGCTGACGGAGCTCTCGGCTACCTCGGCTGGACTGGTGGTTTCGGTGTTGGTCGCACCGGTACGCTGATCCTGGCCGATGCCGCGATCAGCTCGGTCAACGGCCGGATGGAGAACTCGACTGGCTTCTCGCTCGTCGCTGCCCTCCGTCACTTCTGGACCCCCACGCTGCGCAGCGAGCTCTCGGGCTCTTATTCCTGGCTCAAGCTTCCGTATCAGCAGGTCGGCCCTGGCTTCACCGGCATCACCACGCGGTCGCTCGATCCTGAGGAGCTGATCGTGGCCGCCAACCTCGTTTGGTCGCCTGTGTCGGGTCTGGATATCGGTGTTGAGGTTCTGTACACAAACCTCAACCTCCGTTCGCCGGTCGGCATCGTCAACAACGCTGCTGGTCGCAGCGGTCTGTTCGGCATCAAGAGCGAAGACTCGATCGCTGGTCGTTTCCGCATCCAGCGCGACTTCTGATCGCCTCAAGCGATCTGATTGGAAAGCCCCGGGGAAACCCGGGGCTTTTTTCGTTGAGACTGCATCCGTCTGGCGCAGATTGGCCTTGCCCCCACCGGGGGCTCCGGTTTTGAATCCCACAATCCCTCCAGATGGCGTGTGTCGGCCATCCAGGGCATCAGGGAGGTCCTCGCCACATTGGACAACCCCGGCGAGGCCAGGCATTGGGTTGACAGGCCGTTCGCGAAGCGTCTTCTAGACCATGCCGTCTTGTTTTGGACACATATCGCGCTGGCGCGCCCCGGTCTGGGCCAGCGCCGATGGGCTACGTGTGTCCGTTCTTGAACGGCGTCGTGCAAACGCCTGAAACCAAGCTGTTTTTGGTTTCGGGCAAACCGGCCGTCTCTCTCGTGAGGAACAGGCCGGTTCGGGCCTCGTGGGGAGTGGCATGGCGCAGCCGGGACGTTGGCTTTGGGGATTGATGCCGCTGGCGCTGCTCTGGGGCGCCGGTAACCTCTTTCTCGGCGAGGCGATCGAGCGGGATGTTGGTCGGCGCGCGCTGGAGGTTGCGGCCTCCGTCGCCGGTGAGGCGCCGGGCGCGCGCCCGATCTCCGCCCAGGTTGACGGCCGCGACGTCACGATCAGCGGCGAGGCGCTCTCGGCCGACGGTGCGGCGCGCGCGATCGCGCGGTTGCGTTCCGAGTTCGGCATCCGCCGCGCTTTGGGCGGTTTGTCGCAGGTCGTCGCCCAAAAGCCCTATAGCTGGTCCGCGAGCCGCCAGGAGAACGTCGTCGCCCTTAACGGGTTCGTGCCCGACGAAGCGAGCGCGATGGCCAATGTCGCGGCAGCGGGCAGGGCCCTTCCGGGCCTGCGCGTCGATGACCGCCAGCGCATTGCCTTCGGTGCACCTCCCGGATTTCAGGCGATGACGCAGGCGGTTCTGGCGCAATTGCCCAGGCTTTCCAACGGCACGATCTCCCTCGACGATGCGCGCTTCTGCATCGAGGGCACGGCGGTGACGCCCGATGATTTCCTCGCGCTGCAGGGTGCCACGGTCGGGATGGCGCGCGACGGCTTCCAGGCCATCCCCTGCGCGCTCGGGCCGCCGGTCGTGACGCCTTATCGCCTCGTCATCGAGCGTCAAGCCGCCGATGCGCTCCGCCTGACCGGATATTATCCGTCCGAAGCCCTACGCCAGCAGATCCTCGCGCTCCTGCGACGCCAGTTTCCCGGCCCGATCAGCATCGAGGACGCATTGAAGCCGGCGGCCGGGGCGCCTGCTGCGTTTCTCGCCAAGGTTACGCGGGCCATCGCCGATCTCGCCAGCCTGCGTCAGGGCAAAGCGGAGCTGACAGGCGATGCCTATACGCTCTCGGGCGAGGGCCCGGCGACCTTCGAGGCCTGCCAGGCGCTTCGCCTGCAGATCGCGCAGGGCGACGGACCCGATTCCGTCGCTCAGGCCGCCATCGTTTGCCCCCCGGAGCCGCCGCCGGTCGAAAGCCTGATTCCGCCGCTGCCGGACGTCCCGGCACCGGTCTTTTTG
>QBLV01000107.1:14386-14711 GCA_003241815.1 Hyphomicrobiales bacterium
TTCAGCCCTCCCCGCCACGCTGCCGGGTCCGAGCGAAGCTTTGACGATGCCGCCGCTCCCTGAGGTTCCGGCACCGATCTTCCTCCCGTCCGAGTTGCCCGCCGCGCCCCAGCCTCCGGTCGGGACCCAAATTGCCACCGCGCCCGCACCGCAGCCTGCACCCCCGCCGGCTGTCGCGCTGGCCTGGAGTGCCACGATCGGCGAGCAGGGGCTTACGCTGCAGGGACTGGTGCCCAATCAGCAGGCCCGCGAGGCGATGCTGGCGCAGGCGCGACAGCTCGCGCCTGGAGGCGACGTCGTCGATCGCCTGACGCTGGAGCCGAAC
>QBLV01000108.1:0-2431 GCA_003241815.1 Hyphomicrobiales bacterium
GATCGGCGGTTCGGCGGTGGCGACGACCGCGACCTTCGCGCGCGCCGCGCTGCCGGAGTTGCGGCGCTACCGCTACGATCCCGGCTTTTCCTGCGGCGTGGTGGCTGTCGGCGGGACGTTGGGGATACTCATCCCGCCCTCGGTCATCCTCGTGGTCTATGCGATCTCGACCGAGCAGAACATCGCCAAGCTGTTCAAGGCGGCGCTGATTCCCGGGCTGATGGCAGCGGCGTTCTACTGCGTCACGATCGCACTGATGACGCGGCGCCACCCCGAATGGGGCCCGGCCCAACCGCGCGTCGTCTGGCGCGACCGCATCCGCCCGCTGCTCGGCGTCGTCCCGGCCTTGGTCGTCGCGCTGATCGTCGTGGGGGGCATCTATGGCGGCGTGTTCACGCCGACGGAGGGTGCCTCGGTCGGTGCCTTTGTCATGCTGCTGATCGGCGTGCTGCGCGGCTCGCTTTCCCTCTCGGGCATAGGGCAGGCGATTCTGCAGACGGCAGAGACTTCGGCGATGATCTTTGCCATCCTGCTCGGGGCGGAGGTTTTCAATGCCTTCCTCGCCCTGACGCAGGTTCCGACCGCAGCGGCCGAGATGATCGCGGCCTCGGGCTGGGCGCCCTATACGGTGCTGATCGGGCTTTTGGCGTTCTACATCGTGCTCGGTGGCGTCATGGACGAGCTCGCCATGATCCTGCTGACGCTCCCGGTGTTCTTCCCGATCGTGACCGCGCTGGATTTCGGCATGCCGTCCGACGATGTCGCGATCTGGTTCGGCATCCTCGTGCTGATCGTCGTCGGCATCGGCATGACCTGCCCGCCGATCGGGCTCAACGTCTTCGTCGTCGCCTCGCTGGCACGCGATGTTCCGATCACGCGGATCTATCGCGGCGTGCTGCCCTTCGTCGTCGCGGACGTCGTTCGGCTCGGCATCGTGGTGGCATTTCCGGCGCTCACGCTTTATCTGGTGAAGCTTCTCGAGTGAGACCGCCGGAGCGACTGCCTTGACCGTGAACGATCTCGATATCGACGACATCAAGACCGGCCTGGACGACGGCTCGATCCTCGTGGTCGATGTCCGCGAACCCCAGGAATTCGCTGCGGGACATATTCCGGGTTCGGTTTCGCGCCCGCTTTCGCGCTTCGACCCTGCCGACCTGCCCAACGAGCCGGGCAAGCGGATCGTCTTGTCCTGCGCCGCCGGCGTGCGCTCGCTGCAGGCGATGGCGTTCGCGCAGTCGGCCGGGCTCGACGTCGACAGCCACTATCTCGGCGGCTTCAAGGACTGGGTGATGCGGGGCGAGCCGGTCGAGCAGTGAGGGTTCGAACCGATCCCGCGCTCGATGCCCAGGCAAAGCGATACAGGAGCCATGACATGAATGTTCGCGCCATCCTCCGCAACGCGCTGTGCGCGGCGGCGCTTCTCGTCGCGGCGCCGGGGGCGGCGCTTGCTCAGGCCGCACCCAACGCGGTTGCCGCCGACGGAGCGGATCTGCAGGCTGCCATCGCCAAATCCAACGCCTTTACCGCGCTGATGAACCGGACCCTGCGGGCGATCCAGTCCTGGGACCGCTATGCAAGCTGGGTCGACATGAAGAAGGGCCCGACCGGCAAGGAGCGCTACATCAGCTACGGGATGTACAGTCTCTACGACGTTGCGGGCGAGATCAGGAAGGCGGAGGACGCGGCGGGAAACCCGCCCGCTTTGCCCGAGATCGACGATACGGTCAGGCGTTACATCAAGGCCTATCAGCAGCTGGCGCCGCTGATCACGCGGGCCGAGCGCTACTACGAGCGCAATGACTACCGCGACGACAACGCCGCTGAGGGCCGGACGCTGCATGTGGCGATGGTGCCGGCCGCCAAGGTCTTCCTGACTGAGCGCGCGACGCTGGATGCCCAGATGCGGGTCTACAAGAAGGGTCTCGATGCGCGCGAACTGGCCGCCGTTGAAAAGCGCGAAGGGCGCTCGGCCCGCTGGCAGATCCGCAACATCATGATCAATGCGCGTGCCGTCATGGATCTGATGCCGACCAACGAGAAGCCGATCGTCGATCTCAAGGCCTTCGACGCCGCGATCGTGGATTATGCGGCTGCGATGCGCGAGATGGACCGGTTCAAGGAGACCGACCCGAAGGGCGTTCCGATGATCGACAGCCAGGCGAGTTCCTGGCTCGGCAAGGTCCGGGATTTCCGCGACAAGCTCGCTCGCGGCAAGGGCGATGTGCGGCGCGGTGCCGCAAACGACGCCAATTGGCTTGTCTCTTCGTACAACACGATGGTCTCCTTGTCCGAAACGGCCGCGCGCATGCCGCGCTAGGTCCTGCGCCCTGCGCCCGGCGCATCACGGCATGCCGCTTGCCGGGGCTGACGCGACATCGATCCTGTTCCAGTCTTTCATTCGACCTATCTGAAGGATACCCGTCCATGC
>QBLV01000108.1:2441-14692 GCA_003241815.1 Hyphomicrobiales bacterium
GGCGCGCCCCGCGCCGGTGCTGCCGACGGACACGGTGCGGCATGTCGGCGAGGCTGTGGCTTTCATCGTTGCCGAAACGCTGACGCAGGCGCGCGACGCCGCCGAGGCGATCGACATCGAATGGACGACCCTGCCCTCGGTGACCGGCATCGAGGAGGCTCTCGATTCCAAGGCGCCGCAGATCTGGCCCGACCGGCCGGGCAATGTCGCTTTCGAGGCGGAGCAGGGCGACAAGGCCAAGACCGATGCAGCCTTCGCCAAGGCCGACCGCACGGTCTCCGTCACGATCGTCAACAACCGGCTCGCCGCCAACTACATGGAGACGCGGGCCTGCATCGCGGAATATGACAAGGCCGACAAGCGCTGGACGCTGACGCTCGGCAGCCAGGGCAGCCATGGCACGCGCGACATCCTCGCCAAGAGCATCCTCAAGGTC
Organism: Hyphomicrobiales bacterium; assembly: GCA_003241815.1. Taxonomy (GTDB): domain Bacteria; phylum Pseudomonadota; class Alphaproteobacteria; order Rhizobiales; family Beijerinckiaceae; genus Allobosea. The sequence goes on from QBLV01000108.1 coordinate 2,878, forward strand.
GATCCCTCGCGCATCCGGGTGGTGACGCCCGATGTCGGCGGCGGCTTCGGCACCAAGATCTTCATGTACCGCGAATACCCGTTGACCATGGTCGCGGCCGAAAAGCTGAAGCGCCCGGTGCGCTGGGTGTCCGACCGGACCGAGCATTTCCTGGCCGATACCCATGGCCGCGCCAATCTCGCGACCGCGACGATGGCGCTCGACAAGCGCGGCAAGTTCATCGGGCTGAAGGTCGATCTCGCCGCCGAGATGGGCGCCTATCTCTCGCAATATGGGCCCTTCATCCCCTGGGTCGGCACCACGATGACGCCGGGCTGCTACAATATCCCGGCCGTGCATGTCCGCTTCCGCGGCATCCTGACCAACACCATGGCCGTCGATGCCTATCGCGGTGCCGGTCGACCCGAGGCCGCCTATCTGATCGAGCGGCTGGTCGATGCGATCGCGCGCGAAACTGGCAAGACGCCTGATGCCGTGCGTGCGCTCAACTTTGTCAAGCCGACCGAGATGCCGCACGCGACGCAGACCGGGCCGGTCTATGATTCCGGCGAGTTCGAGGGGCATATGCGCCGCGCCATGGAGGTGGCGGACTGGTCGGGCTTCAAGGCGCGCCACAAGGCTGCCGCCAAGGCCGGCAAGATCCGCGGCATCGGCATGGCCAGCTATATCGAGGCCTGCGGCGGCGGCGGACCGGAGAGCTCGACCGTGATCCTGGAGAAGGACGGCATGGTCACCGTACTGATCGGCACGCAGTCGAACGGGCAGGGGCACGAGACCGCCTATTCGCAGCTCGTCTCGCAGCACCTCGACATCCCCATGGACCGCATCCGCGTGATCCAGGGCGACACCGACAAGGTCGAGACCGGCTCGGGCACCGGCGGCTCGCGCTCGATCCCCGTCGGCGGCGCAGCCCTCGACAAGGCGACCGCGATCCTCTCCGACAATCTCAAGCAGCTCGCCTCCGAGAAGCTGGAGGCCGGGATCGGCGATCTCGAAATCGTGGACGGCCGGGTCCAGGTCGTCGGCACCGACAAGGCGCTCGATCTGGCGGCCATCGCAGCCCTGCCGGGCGCGACCACGGAAAAGCTCCGGGTCCATCAGAGCTGGCAGCCCCCCGAGGCGACCTATCCGAACGGGACGCATGTCTGCGAACTCGAAGTCGATCCGCAGACCGGCGCGACCGAGATCGTGAACTATGTCGTGGTCGATGATTTCGGCCTGACCCTGAATCCGATCATGCTGCAGGGTCAGGTCCATGGCGGCGCAGGCCAAGGCATCGGCCAGGCGCTGATGGAGGAGATCAAGTTCGACTCCTCCGGGCAGATGCTGACGGCAACCTTCATGGACTACGCGCTGCCGCGCGCCATCGACATCCCGAACTTCCATTTCGAGACGCGCAACGTTCGTTGCGTCACCAATGCGCTCGGGGTGAAGGGGGCGGGCGAGGCCGGTGCGATCGGAGCTTGCCCGGCAGTGATGAACGCGATGGTCGATGCGCTCGACCGGGCGGCGGGCATCAAGGCGATCGACATGCCTGCGACGCCGCTGAAGGTGTTCAACGCGTTGAGGGAGGCGGGGTATCGGCTTTGATGCAAGGGCGGTCTTGCCGAAACGCAAGACTGCTCACGCAAATGGCACTTGGCGCCGACTGTGAGATCGGTTGATCTGGAATGGTTCCAATCGGCGCCACTCCGGCGACCGAAGCCTTAGGGAAGCGCCATGATCCGCACCATCGCCGTCGCCGCCGTTCTGGGACTGGGCATCACCGCCGTCCTCGCCCAGTCCGACCCGATCACAGAACGCCGCAACACGATGAAGGCCGTCGGTGCGGGCTCCCGCGACGGCGCGGCGATCGCCAAGGGCGAGGCTCCCTTCGAGGCGGCGAAGGCCCAGGCCATCGCCAAGGCCTATGTCGATGCGGCCAAGAAGATGCCGGGCCTCTATCCCGATAGCTCCAAGACCGGCGGCGAGACCACCGCTGCGCCGAAGATCTGGGAGGATCAGGCCGGCTTCAAGGCCGCCTTCGCCAAGTTCGAGACCGATGCCGCCGCCATCGGCACGGCGGCCGACGTGGCTGGCTTCCGCACCGCCTTCGGGAATGCGACGAAGAACTGCGGCAGTTGCCATGAGGTCTACCGCATCAAGAAGTGAGTGCTGCGGCGCCTGTCGCAGTTCGGCGTGGCCAGCGGACGGCTGCCCGGGTCTTCCCGCGGTTTCCGGCAGGGCGGGAGCTTTCCGGCGCGGGATGCGTTATCGACGTGTCCCGCGCTTCCTGTTCGCGCCCACTGAAAGCCTCGGAGAGAACTGAATGCTGCGTCTGCGCCGTCTGCTGGTCACCCTCGTCCTGTTGGCGGCTGTCGCATTCGGCGGGTTTTATGTCCTCACCGATCCGCGCATCGTTTCCCCCTCGCCGGAGATCGGCACGCTGCCCGCGCCCGATCTGGAGAACGGCAAGCTGCTGTTCGCGGCGGGCGGCTGCGCCTCCTGCCATGCCACGCCCAACCAGGACGACAAGCTCAGGCTCGGCGGCGGGCTTGCGCTGGGCTCGCCCTTCGGCACCTTCCACGCGCCCAACATCTCGCCCCATACGCGCGACGGCATCGGCAATTGGGGCGTGAAGGACTTCGTCGATGCGATGGCGGCGGGCGTTTCGCCTGCGGGTCAGCACTATTATCCGGCCTTTCCCTACACCTCCTACCGGCTGATGCCCCCGAAAGCTCTGGCTGATCTGTTCGCCTATATCCGCACGCTCAGCCCCGTCGAAGGTCGCGCTGCGGATCATGTTCTGGCGTTCCCCTTCAACATCCGCCGCGTGGTCGGCGGCTGGAAGCTGCTGTTCTTCGAGGGGGCATCGTTCAAGCCCGATCCGACGAAGAGCGAGGAATGGAACCGCGGCGCCTATCTGGTGAACGGCCCCGGGCATTGCGCCGAATGCCATTCGGACCGCAACGCGCTCGGCGCCATCGTCCAGGCGACGCGCCTTGCCGGCGGGCCGGACCCTGAGGGCAGGGGATGGGTTCCCAACATCACGCAAGCTCCCGACGCTCTCGGCAAATGGTCGAAAGAGGAGATCGCCGAACTCCTGAAGACCGGCTTCACGCCAAGCTTCGACAGCGTCGGCGGCACGATGGCGGCCGTGGTGCGTAATACGGCGCAATTGCCGGAAGCCGACCGGCTGGCGATGGCGGAGTATCTGAAGTCGCTGCCGGCTGTGCAGGGGCCGGCGAGGCCGGCGGCACGGGCGGCGAACTAGCGCCGACCAACCCCCGAGTGGTTGAAGGGCATCGCCGCGCGCGCGAACCCGGTACGGTGTGATCGGTTCCTTCCATGCCGGCGGCCGCAACGCCAGGTATCACAGGAACCGCCGTTCACGTTTTCGTATGAAAGCACGGACCCCTTTGCCGTCGCCATGCGTTGACTCATCAGCAGCGCGCTCGCGCGGCGAGGGAGATCCCGATGCCGCGCTACTTCATCGACACCGACGACGGCGACACGCAGGTGTTCGACGACACCGGCTACGAGCTGCTTGATGCGGAGACGGCGCGCTACATGGCCCTGGACGCCCTGCCGGACATGGCACGCGAAAAATTGCCGGACGGCGACCACCGCAGTTTCGGCGTCACCGTTCGCAACGACCAACGCCAGATCATCTATGTCGCGACTCTTGCTCTGATGGGCGGGTGGAAAACCGTTAGGAGCCAGAAGTGATGACACGTTCGGCTCGATCTATTCCAGCCCACCTTGAAAGCGGTCCAGGATCGCGGCGATATCCGCAGGGCCACGCCGAGATGCATCGGCGGCTCGTTTGCGGGTCGATCGATGCCTTGCCTGCAGCGCCTGCGGCTCGATCTTTGCGAGCGTCAACATGCCTCTGAACAACCCGCGGGCCTGGAAGGCCGACAGTTTACGGCGCGCGGTCAGTGCGGCGGGCGTCGCGCTCTGGTCGTGGAATGTCGAGACCGATGAGTTCGCGATGGATGACCGAGGCTACGAGCTATGGGCGGAGCCGCCCGACGATGCCATCAAGTTCGAGGACCTGTCCTCCCGCATCCACCCTGCGGATCGCGACAGGGTTCGCGCCGCATTCACCGCCACGCGGGCGATCGTTGGCACCTACGAAATCGACTTCCGCATCATCGTCGGTGACGACGTCCAGTGGATCTCGGCGCGGGGTATCGGCGACGACACCAATCTGCACAAGGGTGTCGCTTACGGCATCTTCCTCGATGTGACCGGGCGCAAGCAGGCCGAGGAGGGCAATGAGCTGCTCGCGGGCGAGATGAGCCATCGCGTCAAGAACCTCATGGCCATCGCCACCGGGCTGACCCAGATCTCGTCGCGATCGACGACCACCGCCCAGGAGATGGCGCTTGAACTCACCGGGCGACTGACCGCGCTCGGGCGCGCTCACGACCTGGTGCGGCCGCTGCCGGGTCACCAGGGCACGGCCACGCTGCTGGGCGATCTGATCTCGATCCTGCTCTCGCCCTATGAAGATATGGGCGCCTTCAGCGGTCGCATCCGCGTGGCTGTTCCGCGCATGGGCGTGGGCGAGGCCTCTGCCACCACGCTTGCCCTCGTCATCCACGAACTCGCGACCAATTCGCTGAAATACGGGGCGCTCTCGATTGAGACCGGGACACTCGACGTGTCCGGTTGCGTCGAAGACGAGCATATCAAACTGGTCTGGACGGAGCGCGGCGGCCCCACCACCGAACCGCCGAAAACGGCAGCCGGTTACGGCAGCCGCCTCGTCGAGCGCAGCGTGTCGGGTCAACTGGGCGGCTCGATCGCATATGACTGGTCGCCCGACGGTCTGATCGTGACGCTGCGGATCAGGGAAGCGAAGCTTGCAGGGTAGAGCGTCAATCTGCGGTGCGGGGCGAGGGTGAAGGTTGGCTCACGGCCAAGAACGGCCCGTCTTCGGCAGGCGCTGCTCGGGGTCGATCACAACGACTTTCGGGCCGCTGTCGCCGGCGTTCCACCGCCACAGTGCGACGCAGCGCCCGCCCGGCGACATGAACGAGGGATAGATCAGACCATGCCAGCCCGCTGAGAAAAGCCGCTCGGCCAGAGCATGCGTCGCCGGTGGGTTGCCGGCATCCAGTTCCGCCCGCCAGCCGATGTGATGAATGTCCGCCGTCACCCCTGCCTTGCGCAGACCGTCAGGGCTAGTGAGATCGAAGAGACGGACGCTTTCCACCTGAAGCTGCGCGATCAGGGCCGGGTGCTGAACGAAGCCCTGATTGTATTCGGCCCAGGCCGTCGAGAGTTCGCATGCTGCATAGAGGCATGGCTGCCCGATCGCATTCCAGCGGCCGCCATAGCGCGCGGCGCCCTCGCCGGACAGGGGACGATAGGCCCAGCGGGGCACATAGGCACGCCAGAGGACAAGGTCTGATGGCGGGCCCGGCTCAGGAATAGACTGGGTTCGCTCAGGAATAGACACCTGCGCGCACCGATTCGAGATAGTCCAGAACCCGGTCGCTCTTTCCGTCCCGTACCAGATCGAGGGCTGTCTTGCCGCCCCAGCCGGGCAAGGGCTGGTGCTTGAACCAGATCGCGGCGCGGCCCTCGTCGCCCGCCATCTCGGCGGCCATGGCGATGATCCGCACCAGCGGGCTCAGCGCGCTGTCGACCTTCCGCAGGCCGGATTTGGCGGTGAGCGTCGTGCGAGCGACGCCGATCATCGTGGCAAGCTCGGTCAGCGGCAGGCCGAGCTTCTCGGAAACGCGGCGCGCCGAGAGATAGGGCTGTCCGCTTTCGCGGAAGGCGGTCGCCGTCAGCTCGAACGCGGCGGACATGTCGCAAATCCTGCAGGGGTTGATCAATCTGCGATCAATATGCGCTCGGGGCGCGCGTGCTGCAAGGTCGTCAGGTCGGGTCTTCAGAGGTATATGAGCGGCAACCTGCGGAAGTCAGGGAACGGCCCGCCGCCTACTCCATCACCGCCGCCTTGAGGATGCAGACCATCAGCGCGGTGCCTGGTTCCGCGCCGACGCAGCGGACGACATGGCGCCGGTCGCAGCGATAGCGCAGGGTTTCGCCGGCCTTGGCGCGCTGGATGATGTCGCCGACCTCGACCTCGAATTCGCCCGAGGTGACGGACAGCGATTCGATCGAGCCCCGCTGGTGCCCCTCGGAATCGAGTTCGCCGCCGGCTTCCGACTGCACATCGTACCATTGCAGCCATTCGACGGTCTTGATCCAGCCGACGATGGCGAGCTTCAGCTTGCCGTCTTCCGAGACCAGAATCGGCGTGTCGGCGCGGGCCGTCTTCTCGATGAAGGGCTCTTCCTCGCCGGTGGAGAGCACGCGTTCGATCGAGATGTCGAGCGCCTGGGAGAGCCGCCAGATCGTCGCCAGTGTGGGGTTGGTCTCGTTGCGCTCGATCTGGCTGATGATCGACTTGGCGACGCCTGATTGTTCGGCGAGTTCCGAGAGCGAGAAGTTGTAGGCCTTGCGCAGACGCTGGATCGTCTTGCCGAGCTGGCCCGAGATGACATGAGCCCCGGATTCGAACTCGCGTCCGCCACGCTCTTTGGTCTCGATTCCCATGCTGCCTAGCCTGTCTCACCTGCTGAATCGTTTGCACAAGCGAACGATTGTTTGTCCTGGCGGACAATGCCCGTTGCGACCGCGAGGGGCAAGCCGCGACTGGTGTCGCGCATCATGCAGTATGCGCGGCGCGCCGCTGCTCAGGTCGAGCGCGTCGTGCCGATCTCGCGCTGCTCGCGCTTCAGAAGGCCGAGCCGCTGTTCGCGCAGGATGACGTAAATTCCCGAGGCGATGACGATCGCGGCGCCGATCAGGATGGTGGTGACTGGCCATTCGCCGAAGATGAACCAGCCGATCAGCACGGCCCAGATCATCGTCGAATATTCGAAGGGAGCGATCAGCGACGCGTCGCCGTAACGATAGGCCTGGACGAGAAGCATCTGCCCCAGGCCTCCCAGGATACCGATGGCCACCAGCATGGCGGCATCGGTCAGGTCAGGCATTCGCCAGCCGAAGGCAAGCGTGATCAGTCCGAGCGCGCTGGTCAGCAGCATGAAGTAGAAGACGATCGCGCCGGTGGGTTCGGTCTTGGTCAGCAGGCGCACCTCGATCGAGGCGAAGGCCGAGCAGAAGGCGCCGGCCAGGCCGAGCGCCGCCCCCAGAGCCGGGCCGCCCTGCAGCCCCTGCGACAGGGTTCCGCCGGTCAGATGCGGCGAGAGCATGATCAGGACGCCGAGGAAACCGATCGTCACGGCACTCCAGCGATAGATGCGCACGCGCTCCTTGAGCACCAGCGCGGCCAGAACGACCACGCCGAGCGGCGCGGCATAGCCGAGCGCGACCGCATCCGACAACGGGAGAAATTGCAGCGCCGCGAAACCGCAGAACATGCCCGTCGAGCCGATCACGCCGCGCTTCATATGCCCGCGCAGATTGCGGGTCTTCAGGGCGCTCGGCAGTTCGGAACGCCAGGCCAGCCAGATCAGCAGGGGAATCAGCGCGAAAAAGGAGCGGAAGAAGACGAGCTCGCCGGTCGGATAGCGCACCGACATATGCTTGATGCCTGCCGACATCAGCGTGAATGCCAGCGCCGAGATGAGCTTGAGGCTGATGCCGAGGAGAGGGGACAAAGGACCGGCGCGGTGGGAGGGGCAGGCGGCGGACGCCGCGCTTCCCCGTTTAGACCATGTCCCGACCGGGCCTCAAAGCGCGAAGCCTGCAACCCCGCTAGGCGAAGGGTGGGAGGGCGGTGAATCCCTCTGCGTCATTCCGGGCAAGCGAACGCAGACCCGGAATCCATCATAAGGCGCCGACGGCACTCTACGATGGATTCCGGAGCGGCGGCGCTCCGCGGCTTGTCCGGAATGACGGCGCGCTTGAACGACAAACCCAACCTGCTGGCTGGGAGGAGGGCCCCAGCTTGCGAGCCCTCAGAAGCTCCCCCTGAAGGCACCGCCGTCGATCAGGACGTTCTGGCCGGTGATGTAGCCGGCATGGGAGCTGGCGAGGAAGGCGCAGAGCTTGCCGAATTCGTCGGCCTCGCCGAAGCGTCCCGCTGGCACATCGCTCCGGCGCGCCTTCGCCATCTCCTCGACGCTCATGCCCTTGATCGCGGCCATCTTCGTCAGCCCGCTCTTCAGCCGGTCTGTGTCGAAACTGCCCGGCAGTACGTTGTTGATCGTGACATTGGCATGGGCGACCTCGCGCGCGACGCCGGCGAGGAAGGCGGTCAGCCCGGCGCGGGCCGCCGAGGAGACGTCGAGCCCCGTCAGCGGCGTCAGCACGCTGGCCGAGGTGATGTTGACGATTCGCCCGAAGCGCCGCGCGATCATGCCATCGACGACACGCTGAATCAGTTCGAGCGGCGTCGCCATGTTCTGCACGACGCCTTCCAGCAGCGCCTCGCGCGACACATCGCGAAACGGTTTCGGCGGAGGGCCGCCATTGTTGTTGATCAGGATGTCGGGCTCGGGGGCCGCCGCGAGCAGGGCATCCTGCCCGGCGCGGGTCGAAACGTCGGCGACAACGGTGAGAACCGTCGCGCCGGTGCTGGCACGAATCTGGCTCGCGGTGGCCTCGAGCGTGGCTGCATCGCGGCCATTGATCACGACGGTGCAGCCCGCCTCGGCCAGCGCCTGGGCGCAGCCGCGCCCCAGCCCCTTGCTGGAGGCGCAGATAATGGCCGTGCGGCCGGAAATTCCGAGATCCATGGCATTCCTCCAAAGGCTTCGTGCGTTGAACCGCAGACAGATCACGGATCGCTGGTTCCGTCATCAAAGCGCAATGCAAATCAGACACATGCCGGACGCATCGCAACGAGATGGGCCGGGTGGCATGGGCGACGAGGACGACGCGAAGCAGGTCCGCAGCATCTTCATCTCGGATCTCCACCTCGGCACGCGCGGTGCCCAGGCCGATCTGGTCCTGGAATTCCTGCGGGCCTATGACGCCCCGCAGATCTATCTGGTCGGCGACATCATCGACGGATGGCGGCTGAAGAGCGGCTGGTATTTCCCGCAGTCGCATAACGACGTCATCCAGAAGCTGCTGCGCAAGGTGCGCAAGGGCTCGAAGCTGATCTACGTCACCGGCAATCACGACGATTTCCTGCGGGACTTCACCGGGCTGCAGTTCGGAGGGATCACGCTCGTCGACGAGGTCATCCACGAGACCGCCGACGGCAGACGCCTGCTGGTCATTCATGGCGATCTCTTCGATCTCGTGGTGCGCAACGCCAAATGGCTCGCGCTGATGGGCGACTGGGCCTACACCGCCGCGCTCGCCTCCAACGCCGTGATCAACAAGGTGCGCCGGCTGCTGAAGCTGCCGCACTGGTCGCTCTCGGCCTGGGCCAAGCACAAGGTCAAGAACGCGGTCAACTATATCGGCGAGTTCGAGACCTGCCTGGCCGGTGAAGCCCGCCGGCACAATGCCGATGGCGTCATCTGCGGCCATATCCACCATGCCACCGTCCGCGAGATCGACGGGCTGACCTATATCAACACGGGCGACTGGGTCGAAAGCTGCACGGCTTTCGTCGAGCATCACGACGGGCGTTTCGAGATGATCCGCTGGCCGCAGGGGCGCCTCAAGGGCGAGGCGGCCGTGCCCGTCGTCGTCCCGGCGCGGCCGATGCCGGTTCCGACGCTGGTCGAGGCGGCCTGATGCGCGTCATGATCGCGACGGATGCCTGGCGTCCGCAGATCAATGGCGTCGTCCGCTCGCTGGAACGGATGGTGGAGGCGGGCCCCGAATTCGGGGTCACGCCGAGGATGCTGACACCCGAAGGGTTCCGCCAGATCGGGTTGCCCAGCTACCCCGATATCCGCATCGCGCTGGCGACGCGGCGGGCGCTCTCGGAGCGGATCGTCGATTTTGCGCCCGACCATATTCATATCGCCACCGAGGGGCCGATCGGCTGGCTGACGCGGGCGGTCTGTCTGGCCCAGAAGCGCCCCTTTACGACGAGCTACCACACGCGTTTCCCGCAATATGTCGCGGCGCGCTGGCCGATTCCTGAAAGCTGGAGCTATCGCTTACTGCGCCGGTTCCATGGGCCGGCGGCGGCGGTGATGGTCTCGACGGCCTCCGTCGAGACGGAGTTGCGCCAGCACGGCTTCGAGAAGATCGTGCGCTGGGGGCGCGGCGTCGATCTCTCGCTGTTCCACCCGCGCCCGCACAGCGTGCTCGACCTGCCGCGCCCGATCTTCCTCAGCGTCGGGCGCGTTGCGGTCGAGAAGAATCTCGACGCCTTCCTGTCGCTGCGGCTGCCCGGCAGCAAGGTCGTGGTCGGCGACGGGCCGGCCCGCGCCGATCTGCAGCGTGCCTATCCCGAGGTGACGTTTCTGGGCACGCGCGAGGGCGAAGATCTGGCGGCGATCTACGCCTCGTCCGACGTCTTCGTCTTCCCCAGCCTGACCGACACCTTCGGTATCGTTCTGCTGGAGGCTGCGGCGAGCGGCCTGCCGGTCGCCGCCTTTCCGGTTCAGGGACCCAGCGACGTCTTCGCCGGCAGCGGGGCTGCGGTGCTGAACGAGGATCTGCGCTCAGCGGCGCTCCAGGCCCTGCGCATTCCCAAGGAGACCTGTCTCGAACTCGCCGCCAGCCATAGCTGGCATCGCAGTGCCGCGCAGTTTTACGGGCATATCGCGCAGGTCGTCAGCCAGCATGCGGGCCGGTTTCCGCGAAACGGGGCGGCTGTGAGGCCCGCGCCCGCGATCACAGCCTTCGCGAGCGCGCATCCCGCGGAAGGGCTGGGGCCGAGGCGTCTGCCGGCTTGAGCTGAGCCCGAAAGCCATCGCGCCTTTCATGCACAGAAGCGATGACGAAACCCATCGGCACGCCCAGGCCGATCAGCGCGGCTTCCGACAGCTGAAGGCTCGCCTCGATCGTCTCCGGCACGGCGTCGTTGACGCCGATCTTGTAGAGATGGCGCGCATGGTCGGCATCGCGCGCCCTTGCGACGATCACGAGGTGGGGTTGCAGCGTGCGCGCCGCCAGCACGGTCGCATCGACGGCGCGCTGATTGTCGATCGTCACGATCAGCGCAGTGGCCTCGTCGATGCCGCACAGCCGCAGGAAGTCGGGCTTGGTGGCGTCGCCATAGAAGGCCGGCCGCCCCGCGCGGCGCTGGGCCGCGATCAGCGAGGCGTCGGAATCGATCACGATATAGGGCTTGCCGTGTTCCTCCAGCATGCTGCCCACGAGCTGGCCGACGCGGCCACCGCCGACGACGATGGCGCGGGCGGAATGGTCGTCGGGGGGCGGCACCTTGGCCTCGTCGGGCAGGATGACAGGCACGGCGAGCTTCAGGGTCATGGCACGGGCAAACCGCGCCAGCAGCGGCAGCGCGACCATGGTCAGGGAGACGCCGGCCAGAACCAGGCTCGCCGGCTCCTGCTCCAGCAGTTTGGCAGCGACGGCGCCATTGAGCAGGACGAAGGCGAACTCGCCGCCGGGGCCGAGCATGATCGCGGTTTCGAGCGCGGTCGCCTTCGTCAGGCGGAAGAAGCGGGCAAGCCCGAAGATCAGCAGCGATTTCGCGGCGAAGAGGCCAATCGCGATGCCGAGGATCGCAAAGGGATGCGCCGCAAGCTGCGCCGGGTTCACGCCCATGCCGACGGTGAGGAAGAAAACGCCGATCAGCAGCGATTTGAACGGGTCGATCGTCACCTCGATGGCACGGCGGTATTCCGTCTCGGCGAGCAGCAGTCCCGCGATAAACGCTCCCAGCCCCATCGACAGGCCCGCCGCCGCCGCGATCATGCCGGTGCCGAGCGCGATCAGCAGCGTCGCCGCCATGAAGCTCTCGGAGGAA
>QBLV01000109.1:0-2410 GCA_003241815.1 Hyphomicrobiales bacterium
GGAGGCAGCCTACGCCCAGAGCCTGCACCAGCTCGGCATCCTGACCGGCGAGGCCGAACCCGCCGTGAACTTGTTGCGGGTGAGCTTTTCGGTCTCGCGCTGCGAGGCGGCGGTACGGCGGGCGAGCGAGGCGCGGGCCTGAGCGCCTCGCGCCTCGATATAATTGGTCGCGACATCGCCGATCAGGGTCAACATGACCGATCGCAGATCCTCGTCGGCGGCATCGATGCCGTAGGTCGCCGCCTCGACATTGCGGTAGTTGGCGCCGAAGAGATCGAGTTCGAAGCTCGCGTCGAAGCCCGACTGGAACAGGTTGGAGGTGGTGTTGCCACCGCTGGCCGAGGTGGCCGCCGCCGTGCGCGAGCGCGTCGCCGATCCAAATCCATCGACCTGCGGCAAGAGCGCGCCGACCGCCTGCCGGCGCGTCGCGCGAGCCTCGCGGATGCGCGCCTTGGCAGAGGCGACGTCGAGATTGCCGGCCACCGCGCGCTCGACGATCTGGTTCAGTCTGACGTCGCCGAGCTTTTTCCACCATTGCGAAAGCTGGCGCGCCTCGAGCGGCTTCTTCGTCTTCGGCGCGTTGCCCCAGTTCGTCGGCAGGAACTGGCCTGGGGCCGCGTAATCGGGCCCGACCGCGCAGCCGGCGAGCGCGACCACCACGAGGCCGACCCCCGCCAGGCGCGGCAGGCCGCCGAGGCGGGCCGGGAGGGTCTCCATCGAGAGGTTCATGGCGAAAGCCGTCTTCGTCATCCGCGTCATGTCCTCAATGCGCCTCTGCCGGCGTATCGACCGCCTTTTGGGCCGCGTTTTCGACCGGGGCCTTGCGCCAGCGCCGGACCGTCCCGGCGACGATGACATAGAGCAACGGCACGAAGAACACGCCGATCACGGTCGCCGCGATCATGCCGCCCATGACGCCGATGCCGATCGAATTCTGGCTGCCCGAGCCTGCGCCCGTCGCGATCGCCAGCGGCAGCACGCCGAGAATGAAGGCGAAGGACGTCATCAGGATCGGTCGCAGCCGCTGGCGCGCGGCATCCACCGTCGCATCGATGAGGCTTTTGCCCGCCGCTTCCTGCTCGATCGCGAATTCGACGATCAGGATCGCGTTCTTGGCCGCGAGCCCGATCGTGGTGAGCAGGCCGACCTTGAAGTAGACGTCGTTGGTCTGGCCGAATATCGTCGCGGCCGCCAGCGCGCCGAAGATGCCGATGGGCACCGACAGCATCACCGCGAAGGGCACCGACCAGCTCTCGTAGAGCGCCGCCAGGCAGAGGAAGACCACGAGCATCGCCAGCGCATAGAGCGCTGTCGCCTGGCTGCCCGACAAGCGTTCCTGGAAGGACAGACCGGTCCATTCATGGTTGAAACCAGGCGGAAGCTGTTTCGCCAGTTCGTCGATCTGGTCCATCGCAGCGCCCGAGCTGATGCCGGCAGCGGCGGCGCCCTGGAGATTGACCGCCGAGGCGCCGTTGTAGCGTTCGAGCCGCGGCGAACCATAGGTCCAGTGACCGGTAGCGAAGGCCGAGAACGGCACCATCGCTCCGCCGCTGTTGCGGACATGCCAACGGTCGATATCCTGCGGCTGCATCCGGAACGGTGCATCGGCCTGGACATAGACCGATTTCACCCGGCCGCGATCGATGAAGTCGTTGACATAGGCCGAGCCCCAGGCTGTCGAGAGCGTGGTATTGACGTCGCCCAGGGACAGCGTCAGCGCGCTCGCCTTCTCCTGGTCGATCTCGACGGAGTATTGCGGCGTGTCCTCCTGGCCGTTGGGCCGCGTGCCCGACAGCACGGGGCTCTGCGCCGCGAGGCCCAGCAACTGGTTTCGCACCTCCATCAGCTTGGCGTGCCCGGCACCGGCGACGTCCTGCAGATAGAACTCGAAGCCGGCGCTGTTGCCGAAGCCCTGGATCGAGGGCGGCGCCAGCGCGAAGACCATGCCGTCCTTGATGCTGCGGAATGCCCCCATGGCGCGGCCTGCAACGGCCTGGGCGGTGGCCTGCTTGCCGACGCGCTCCTCGAAGGGCTTGAGCCGCACGAAGGCGATGCCGACATTCTGGCCCGAGCCACCGAACGAGAAACCCGTAACCGTGAGAACGCCTTCGACGAGGTCTTTTTCCTTCTCCTGATAATGCTGCCGGACTTCGTCCAGCACCTTGAGCGTGCGATCCTGGGTCGCGCCCACGGGCAACTGCACAATGGTGAAGAGGACGCCCTGGTCTTCGTCGGGCAGGAACGAACTCGGGAGCCGCGCGAAGAGGTAGACCATGCCGCCGCCGATCAGCAGGAACACCAGCATGAAGCGCATCGGCCGCGCGATCATGCCCGCGACGCCGCCCGTATAGCCGTTCAGCGTCTTGTCGAAGCCGCGGTTGAACCAGCCGAAGGGCCCCGTCTTGGCGGC
>QBLV01000109.1:2420-7406 GCA_003241815.1 Hyphomicrobiales bacterium
TCGTCGCGCAGAGCGCCGGCGTCAGAATCAGCGCCGTGACGACGGACAATGCCATCGCGGTCACGATGGTGATGGAGAACTGCCGGTAGATGATGCCGACCGAGCCGCCGAAAAACGCCATTGGCACGAACACGGCCGAGAGCACCGTGGCGATGCCGACGAGCGCGCCGGTAATCTCGTTCATCGACTTGATCGTCGCCTCCTTGGGCGACAGCTTCTCTTCCTGCATCACGCGCTCGACATTCTCGACCACGACGATCGCATCGTCGACGAGCAGGCCGATGGCGAGCACCATGGCGAACATGGTCAGCGTGTTGATGGAGTAGCCGGCGACCGCGAGCACGCCGAATGTGCCCAGCAGAACCACCGGGACCGTGATCATCGGAATCAGGGTCGCACGGAGGTTCTGCAGGAAGACGTACATCACGATGAAGACGAGGACGATCGCCTCGATCAGCGTGTGGACGACCTTCTCGATCGAGACCTGCACGAAGGGCGTGGTGTCGAAGGGGTAGACGACCTCGACGCCGACCGGCAGCGTCGGCTTGAGGCGGTCGATCGTCGCCTTTACGGCGGCGGCCGTGTCGAGGGCATTGGCACCGGTCGCGAGATTGACCGCCAGACCCGTCGCCGGATTGCCATTGTAGCGTGTCGCCGTGGTGTAGTCCTTGGCGCCCAGTTCGACGCGCGCGACGTCGTTGAGCCGGACGATCGAGCCCGAAGACCCGCTCTTGAGGATGATGTTCTCGAACTGGGTCGGGGTCTGGAGGCGGCTGACGGCCGTCACCGTCGCGTTGAGCTGTTGGCCCCTGGTCTGCGGCAGACCGCCGAGCTGGCCGGCCGAGACCTGGACGTTCTGCGCCTGAATTGCGGTGACGACGTCGCTCGGCATCAGCGCGTATTTTTGCAGCTTGTCGGGATCGAGCCAGATCCGCATCGCATAGCCGGCGCCGAACAACTGGGTCGAACCGACGCCCGCGACGCGCTTCAGCGTGTCGTTGAGGGTCGAATCGACATAGTCGGCGAGGTCGGTGGTCGACATCCGCCCGTCCGTCGAGACAAAGGCGGCGACCATCAGAAACCCGCTCGAGGCCTTGGCGACCGTGATGCCGGTACTTTGCACGGTCTGCGGCAATTGCGCCGTGACGAGCTGGAGCTTGTTCTGGACCTGCATCTGCGCGACGTCGGGATCGGCCGCACTGGTGAAGGTCAGGGTGATCGTGGCGGCGCCCGAGGAGGTCGAGGTCGCCGACATGTATTGCAGGTTGTCGACGCCGGTCATGCCCTGCTCGATGACCTTGGTCACCGAGTTCTCGACGGTCTGCGCATCGGCGCCGGGATAGCTGGCGTTGATGCTGACCGTGGTGGGCGCAATTTGCGGGTATTGCGAGATCGGCAGCGTGCGCAGCGCCAGCGCGCCCGCAAGCATGATGACGATGGCCACGACCCAGGCAAAGATCGGGCGGTCGATGAAAAAACGCGACATGACGATCAGTTCTTCGTGGTCGGGCTGGCGGGCAGCGAAGCTTGGCGATTTGCCGCCTTGAGCTCACCGCTGGCCTCGTCGATCGTGACCTCGTTTCCGGTGACGGTCTGGCCCGGGCGGACGAGCTGGGCACCTTCGACGATGATGCGCTCGCCGTCCTTGACGCCCTGATCGACGAGCCAGTTGTTGCCGACGCTGCGGGCGGTCGCGATCACCCGCTCCTCGACCTTGCCGTCCGCGGCGACGAATTTGGCCGTCGCCTCGCCCTTGGTGTTGCGGGTGACGGCCCGCTGCGGCAGCAGGAAGCTGTTTTCGGCGACGCCCTCCTGGATGACAGCGCGCACGAACATGCCAGGCAGCAGCAGGCGGTCGGGATTGGGAAATTCGGCTCGGACGGTAAAGGTGCCGGTGGTTGCGTCGATATTCGCCTCGGCGAATTCGAGCTTTCCGGACTGGGCGTATTCGGCCCCGGTATCCAGCTTGAGCTTCACCGCGACATTGGGGCCAGTGAGCTTCAGCCGCCCTTCCGCCACGGCGCTGCGGAACTTCAGCAGGTTGGTGCTCGACTGGATGACGTCGACATTGATCGGGTGGAGTTGGCGGATCGTGGTCAGCGCGGTCGTCTGGTTGGCGGTCACCAACGCGCCGGGCGTCAGCGTCGAGGCATCTACGCGGCCGCCGATTGGGGCCGTGACACGGGTAAAGGCGAGATTGATCCGCGCCGTTGCGAGGCTCGCCTTGGCGGAGGCGACATCGGCCTGCGCCTGGGCCAGTGCGGCGTTGGCGTCGTCATTGTCCTGCTTGCTGATGGCGTTCTGGCGAATGAGATCGCGGTAGCGGTCGACCTTGGCCTGAGCGCTGGGCACCGCCGCCTCGGCACGGGCGAGTGAAGCGACGGCACTGTCGAGTGCCGCCTGATAGGACGCCGGATCGATCTCGTAGAGCAGATCGCCGGCCCTGACCTCGCTGCCTTCGCGAAACAGGCGAGACTTGATCAGCCCGCCGACCTGCGGACGCACCTCGGCGACGAGGCTGGCAGCCACCCGGCCCGGTAATTCGGCTGAGATCGCGACCGGCTGCGGCCGCAGCACGACGACGCTGACCTGGGCTTGCGGCTGGGGCGGCGGGGCGGCCGCCTTCTCGCTGTTGCAGCCGGCGAGTCCCATGCCGATCAGGGCCCCGCCCGAGAAAAGGAAGCGCCGGACAGTGTCGGTTCGCGTGATCGGCATCATGTGCACCATTAGGAAACTCTAAGGTTTCTTAACGCTTGATTTCTTCGGCTGTCAAACCCAAAGATGTTTCCGGGGAGTGACGGTTAATGAATGATCACACGCGTCTGAACGCACAAGGCGCTTCACTTCGGCCACGGGGGCGGCCCAAGCAGCGTTCCGACGAAGAGGAGCGGCAGCGCATCATTGCCGCAGCCTGCGATCTCTTTCTCGATGTCGGCTATGGCGGCACGACGATGGCTGCGGTCGCGGCGAGCTGCGGCATTTCAAAGAAAACGCTCTACCGGCTGTTCCCCGCCAAGACCGATCTGTTCGCGGCGATGGTGGCCGACAACCGGCGAACGATGCTGGCGCTGCCGCGCCCAGACGACGACCTGACGCCCGAAGAGGCCTTGGCCGCGATCTTCCGCCTCGACATCGACGAGGAGGAGAACCGCGAGCGGCTTGCCTTCATCAGGCTCGCCATGGCGGATTCCGACCGATACCCCGAGATTGGCGAAGCGATCACGCTGGAGGGAGCGGAGCCGGCCCGGCGGCTGCTGGCTGGCTGGCTGGCGCGGCAGCAGGAGCGCGGCGCCCTTCGACCGTTTCCGCCCGAAGCCGCCGCGCGCATGCTGATGGACATGGTGTTCGGCGTGCTGGTGAAGCGCTTTCCGGGGGACAACCTGTTCGCGCGCGAGGACCGTTTCGCCCATGCGCAGCGCTGCATCGACGTCTTCCTGCACGGGCTCGCGCCAGCCGCCACGCGCGGCTGACGCGCGCACGGGGTCAGCAGCAACCGAGGCGGGAGAGGTAGTGCCGGCGCACGGCACTCTTGAGCAGCGGCAAGGCTGCCGATTCCATGAAGCCGTTCGGGCGCCGGTCGGCTCGTCTCGATTAGCACTCGACAGGTCAAGCGCCCGCAGCCCATCCTGATGAGACCTCTGGTACGGACGCAATCATGACGCATCACCTCAAAGCCTCGCCCGAAACCTGCCACTGGGGATATTTCGATGCGCGGGTCGCCCCCGCGCTGACGATCGCCAGCGGCGAGACGGTGACCATCGAATCCGTCAGCGGCACAGCCGAGGTGCTGCCGCCGACGGGATTTCATGTGCCGCCGGAGCTGCTCGAGATCCATGATGCGCAGAAGGGGCCACCCTTCGGGCCGCATATCCTGACCGGCGCGGTGGCGGTCGAGGGCGCCTGGCCCGGGGACGTGCTGCAGGTCGATATCGAATCCGTCTCGCTGCGGCAGGATTGGGGCTACAATCTCAACCGGCCGCTTGCCGGCACGCTGCCCGACGACTTTCCGCATTTCCACCTGATGAACATCCCGCTCGATGCAACCCGCATGGTCGGGACGATGCCGTGGGGGCTGGAATTGCCGCTGGCGCCGTTCTTCGGCGTGATGGGCGTCGCCCCGCCGATCGAATGGGGTCGCTGCACCTCGATCATCCCACGCGCCTTCGGCGGCAATCTCGACAACAAGGAACTCGTCGCCGGTACGACGCTCTACCTGCCGGTGTTCACGCCCGGCGCGCTGTTTTCCGTCGGCGACGGTCATGGCGTGCAGGGCGATGGCGAGGTCAACGTCACCGCGATCGAAACCGCCCTGTCGGGGACCTTCAGGCTGACCGTGCGCAAGGATCTGCACTTCACCTATCCGCGCGCGGAGACGCCGACCCATGTCATCACCTGCGGCATGGACCCCGATCTCGACCGCTGTGCCGAGAAGGCGCTGCGCGACATGATCGTGCTGATCGTCGAGCGCACCGGCATCACCCGCGAACAGGCCTATGCCCTGTGCTCGATGGCGGCCGATCTGCGCGTCACCCAGACGGTGAACCAGCACAAGGGCGTGCATTGCATGCTGAGGAAGAGCCTGTTGGCGAAGGGGTGACGGCCTTTTCAGACCCACTGCGTCATCCTGGACAAGCGGCGAAGCCGCGCAGATCCGGGATCCATCACAAGGCGACGCGGTTCCCTATGATGGATCCCGGACGACCTTCGGTCGCCCAGGATGACGGCGGCGGACCGGTTCAGCCGAGCGCGCCTCAGATATCCAGCGTATTCGTCCGCTCCCACTGCGTCAGATGGCGCGAATAGTCATTCCATTCCTGCGTCTTGAGCTTCAGGAAGCCATCGACCAGCGGCGCGCCGAGCGCGCTGCGCAACACAGTCGATTTGTCGAGCGCGCGCAGGGCGTCAAGCAGGTTCAGCGGCAGCTTCTTGGCGCCGCGGACCTTGTGACCTTCGGTATACATGTTGATGTCGAGCCGCTTGCCCGGA
>QBLV01000109.1:7416-14653 GCA_003241815.1 Hyphomicrobiales bacterium
GCCCGGATCGCGCCTGTTGGCGATGCCATCCATGCCGGCGGCCAGCACAGCAGCCGGCAGCAGATAGGGGTTGGCGGCGCCGTCAGCCAAACGGAACTCGAAACGCCCGGCATCGGGGATGCGGATCATGTGGGTGCGGTTGTTTCCGGTATAGGTCACCGTATTGGGCGCCCAGGTCGCGCCCGAGACGGTGCGCGGCGCGTTGATACGCTTGTAGGAGTTCACCGTCGGGTTGGTGATGGCGCAGAGCGCATCGGCATTGTGGATCAGCCCGCCGATGAAGCTGTAGCCGAGGCCGGAGACGCCGAGTTCGCCCTGCGGATCGGAGAAGGCGTTGTCCTCGCCCTTCCAGAGCGAGACATGCATGTGGCAGCCCGAGCCGGTCAGGTCGATGAAGGGCTTTGGCATGAAGGTCGCGCGCAAGCCGTGCTTTTCGGCGATTGAGCGCACCATGAACTTGAAGAAGACATGGCGGTCGGCGGTCCTGAGCGCATCGTCATAGTGCCAGTTCATCTCGAACTGGCCGTTGGCGTCCTCATGATCGTTCTGGTAGGCGCCCCAGCCCAGGCTCAGCATCGCGTCGCAGATTTCGCGGATGACCTCGTAGCGGCGCATCAGGGCCGACTGGTCGTAGCAGGGCTTCACGGCGTTGTCGGCGGCGTCGGAAATCTGCGTGCCGTCGGCCGAGATCAGGAAATACTCGCATTCGACGCCGGTCTTCATGGTGTAGCCGTCGGCGGCGGCGAGTTGCTTCTTCAGCACCGTGCGCGGCGCCTGCGCGACGGGCTTTCCGTCCATGACGAGATCCGAGGCCAGCCAGCCGATCTCGGGTTTCCAGGGCAGCTGGATCAGGCTGTCGGGATCGGGCACGGCAAAGAGATCGGGATCGGCCGGGCTCATGTCGAGCCAGGTCGCGAAGCCGGCAAAGCCCGCGCCGTCGCGCTGCATCGGGCCGATGGCGCTCGCAGGGACGAGCTTGGCCCGCAACCCGCCGAACAGATCGACATAGGAGATCAGGAAATAGGTGATGCCGCGTTCGCTTGCGACCTTTGCGAGATCGGTGGTCATGGTCGATGCAGTTCCCCTTGAAGGCCCGTTTTCGGGCTCATTCACATGATGAAGTCCGCTGTACGGCTCGTCCGCCGCTTGAGCCATCAGCCCTCATCCTGAGGAGAAGCCGACGGCTTCGTCTCGAAGGATGCTCCAGTTCTCTCCGGAGCCTCCTGGAGCATCCTTCGAGACGCGCTCCTGCGGAGCGCTCCTCAGGATGAGGGCTGAACTCTCAAGTCCTTCAGAACCGCCCGGTCACGCCCGGTATCCAGTCCGTCCCCGCAAGCGGGACTCGTGCCATCGCGGCGGCCTCGATCGTCAGCGCCACCAGATCCTCGGGCTCTAGGTTGTGGACATGGCTCTTGCCGCAGGCGCGCGCGATGGTCTGGCACTCCAGCGTCAGCACGGCGAGGTAATTGGCGAGGCGACGGCCGGCGGCCACCGGATCGAGCCGTGCAGACAGTGCCGGATCCTGCGTGGTGATGCCGGCGGGGTCGCGGCCCTCATGCCAGTCGTCATAGGCGCCAGCCGTCGTGCCCAGCGCCTGGTACTCCGCCTCCCAATGGGGATCGTTGTCGCCGAGTGCGACCAGAGCGGCGGTCCCGATCGCGACCGCGTCTGCTCCCAGCGCGAGCGCCTTGGCGACGTCGGCGCCATTGCGAATGCCGCCGGATACGATGAGCTGGACCTTGCGATGCATGCCCAGATCCTGCAACGCCTGCGCCGCCTGGCGGACGGCCGCCAGCGTCGGGATGCCGACATTCTCGATGAAGACCTCTTGAGTCGCCGCCGTGCCGCCCTGCATGCCATCGACGACGACGACGTCGGCACCCGCCTTCACCGCCAAGGCCGTGTCGTAATAGGGTCGCGCCGCGCCGACCTTGACGTAGATCGGCTTCTCCCAATCGGTGATCTCGCGTAGTTCCTCGATCTTGATCTCAAGATCGTCCGGGCCGGTCCAGTCCGGGTGGCGGCAGGCCGAGCGCTGGTCGATGCCGACCGGCAGGGTGCGCATCGCCGCGACGCGCTCCGTGATCTTCTGGCCCAGCAGCATGCCGCCACCACCCGGCTTGGCGCCCTGGCCGATGACGATCTCGATGGCATCGGCCTTGCGCAGATCGTCTGGGTTCATGCCGTAGCGCGAGGGCAGATACTGGTAGACCAGGGTCTGCGAACTCTGGCGCTCCTCCTGGGTCATGCCGCCGTCGCCGGTGGTGGTCGAGGTGCCCATGGCCGAGGCTCCGCGCCCGAGCGCTTCCTTGGCCTGAGCCGAGAGCGAGCCGAAGCTCATGCCGGCGATGGTGACGGGGATCTTCAGCGTGATCGGCTTCTTGGCGAAGCGGGTGCCGAGCACGACCTCGGTCGAGCATTTCTCGCGATAGCCTTCCAGCGGATAGCGCGAGATCGAAGCGCCGAGGAAGAGCAGGTCGTCGAAATGCGGGAGCTTGCGCTTCGCGCCTGCGCCGCGGATGTCGTAGATGCCGGTCGCCGCCGCGCGCCGGATTTCCGACAGCGTGTACTCGTCGAAGGTCGCCGAGGCGCGCGGCACCGTGCGGGGCGTCTTGCCGGGGTCGCTCATCGCATTCCGCCCTCAGTAACTCGACACGTTGTCGACGTGGAAATGGTAGAGCGTGCGAGCCGAGCCGTAGCGCCGGAATTCGCCGATATCGACCGCGCCCGTCAGGCCCGCCGCCTCGAGCTTGGCGGCGAGCAATGCGCGGTGCTCGTCGCGCATCTCCTTCTCGATGCAGTCGGCACCGAGGCTCGCGACGGAACCGCGCACGAACAATTTTGCCTCGTAGAGGCTGTCGCCGAGCGCCTCGCCGGCATCGCCGAGCACGACGAGGCTGCCCGCCTGCCCCATGAAGGCCGACATATGGCCGACCGAGCCCTTCACGACGATGTCGACGCCCTTCATCGAGATGCCGCAGCGGGCCGAGGCGTTGCCGTCGATGACGATCATGCCGCCGCAGCCGGTGGCGCCCGCCGACTGGCTGGCATCGCCCTTCACATGGACGAATCCCGACATGATGTTCTGGGCGAGGCCGACGCCGGCATTGCCGTTGACGACGATGCTGGCGTGCTTGTTCATGCCGCCGCAGTAATAGCCGACCGGCCCGTCGATCTCGATCGTGACGGGGGCATCGACCCCGGCCGCGATCGCATGGAGCCCGCGCGGGTTGGAAACGCGCCAGAGCGTCTGATTGGTGTCGGGACTGAGCGCATGCAGCGCGGCGTTGAGCTCCCGCACCGTGCCGGTGGCGAGGTCGATAGCGTGATGCGCGCTCATTGCAGGCGGTTCCCGAAATAGACCTTCGCCGGCTCCGGCTCCCAGACCCTGGCCGAGGCGATGCCCGGCAGATCGGCCAGGGCGCGGTATTCCGAGCCGAAGGCGACGTAAGACTCCGTCTCCGCCATGACCGCCGGCTTACAGGCGATCGGGTCTCGCAGCACGCCGAAGCCCGACTCCGTGCCGACGACGAAGGTGTAGAAGCCGTCGAGATCGGAGAGCGAATGCTCCAGCGCCTGCCCGAGTGTGTCGCCGGTGCGCATGCGCGAGGTCAGATAGGCGGCGGCGACCTCGCTGTCGTTGTCGGTGGCGAAAGAGAGCCCCTCGCGCTCCAGCCGGCGACGCAGGCCGCGATGGTTCGAGAGCGAACCGTTATGCACGAGGCACTGGTCGGCGCCGGTCGAGAAGGGATGGGCGCCGTCGGTCGTCACCGCGCTTTCGGTCGCCATGCGCGTGTGGCCGATGGCGTGCGTCCCACCCATGCGCTCCAGCCCGAAGCGCTTCGACACGTCGGTCGGCAGCCCGACC
This sequence comes from Hyphomicrobiales bacterium, assembly GCA_003241815.1. Lineage (GTDB taxonomy): Bacteria > Pseudomonadota > Alphaproteobacteria > Rhizobiales > Beijerinckiaceae > Allobosea. Next base: position 11,285 of record QBLV01000109.1, read on the forward strand.
TCCTTGTAGATCTCCATCCGCTCGCCGGCGCCGACCACGGCGATCTCCGGCGCGGATGCGGCGAGCGAAGCACGCACCGCGGTCTCCCGCCCGGCCGGGACGGTCAGCACGGCATGGGTATCGCGAGCGGCGACAGGCAGGCCGAGCCCGGCAGCCAGGCTGACGAAATCCGTGCCTGCGGGCCCCCGCAGCGTCAGCTTGACGGAGCCGGGCTTGCCTTCGCCATAAATGGCGAATCCGGCCGAATCCGGCCCACGATCGCACATCACGCCGAGCATGGTCGAGAGCAGCGCGCCCAGTTCCGGCTCAAGGCGCGGATCCTTGATGAACAAGCCGACAATGCCGCACATGAAGCCGTTCCTGACAGGGCAGTCGCCCGTCGCGGCGCCCGCCCCATGTCTAGAATGGCGCCGAAGAATCGTCAATCAACGGGAATATAATTTTCTCTCAGAGAAAATTAAACCGCAGGCGGCAGGCGGCTGTACACGATGATCGAGAGATAGGTCATCGGCCGCACGATCAGTTCTTCCGGACCATGAGTTGCCGCCGAATCGAACAGCAACGAGTCGCCGGGACGCAGATGATAGGTCCGGTCGCCATGGCGATAGATGACTTCGCCGGTCAGCATGTAGATGAACTCGACACCGGCATGGCGAAAGCCGGTATAGGGCACCGCCTCCTCGCTCAGCGTGATCAGATAGGGCTCGACCGCGATTTCGCCGCCGAGCGCATGGCCCAGCAGCTCATAGAGATGGCCGACCTTGGTGCCACGCCGCTCGATGTGGACGCCCTGGCCGGCGGGCACATAGGAACAGTCGCGTTTTTCCTCGAAAACCGAGAACAGCGAGCTGATCGGCACGTTGAGCGCGGCCGTGATCGCCTGCAGGGTCGCCAGCGAGGGCGAGATCAGGCCGTTCTCGATCTTGGAGAGCATCCCGACCGAGATGGTGGCGGCCCCTGCGAGATCGGAGACCGTCAGGTCGAGTTCATGGCGAATCGCGCGGATGCGCTGGCCCAGCGCCTGCTCCAGCGTGCGGCCGGCCGCGGGAGCTCCGGAGCCGGTGCGCAATTCATCGGCCGCAGCGTCCGCCGTCTTCGCGTCCTTGCGTCCGGGCCGTATCGCCAACGCCATCTCCCACCGCAACGCGGACGCATCGACGCGGACCGGCTGCCCGCAACGGGCGCCGGTCCGCGTCGCATGATCGTTTACGCCTTGGCGCGGGCGACGCGCTTGGGCTTTGCGGCGGCGGGAGCTGGAACCGCGGCCTTGCGGCCCAGACCCATCGATTTGGCCAGCGCCGAACGGGCCTCGGCATAGGCCGGGGCGACCATCGGATAATCGGCCGGCAGGCCCCATTTCGTGCGGTACTGCTCGGGCGTCAGATCGTATTTGCTGCTCAGATGGCGCTTCAGCGACTTGAAGGACTTGCCATCCTCCAGGCAGATGATCGCCTCCGGCGTCACCGATTTGCGGATCGACACGGCCGGAACCAGCGGCGCTGCGGCGGGCGCCTCGGGCTCGCCGCCGAGCTTGGCGAGCGAGGCGTGGACGCTGGCGATCAGATCGGCGAGGTCGGCGCGAGGGACATTGTTGCGGGCGACATAGGCGGAGACGATCGAGGTCGTCAGGTCCAGAAGCTCTTCGTTATTGTCTGCCATGGTGCGTTCCCATCGAGAGAAGAAATGACATTGCTGTAGAGAACTGTAACGGGATTACGGCGAAGACAGGCGAATGTCTATCCGCGAAGCATCGAAACCTGATTCAAAGGTTGATCATCCGCAAGGCGCACCGCAACAAACGGCGGCTTTGCACGCAAAGCGCGTCAATGTCCGACGGCTCCGCCGCTCGCGGACCATGGGACTCACCGAATCAAGTGGACGATCTTGCCGCGCCCCGCTCCGCTTGTCCGGACACGCCGCCAGTGGCGCCCGCTCAGGACAGAACGCGGCGCCCTCTCAGAACAGGACGTCGTCGAGGCTGTCCCCGGCCTGGACGGTGACCGTCGGCGCGGCTGCGCCGGCCCCGGTCGGCAGCAGCAACCCGATGACGGCCTGGTGGATCGTTCGCTCACCCACCATGGTGTAGTTGCGCCAGACATGCTCGTCGATGAGGCCGCGCACGCGCTCGGCCACGCCGGCCTGCGCCGGCATCTCCTGATCGGCCACGACGCGTGCGAGTTCGACGGCGCTCGAGGCGATCAGGTCGCTCATCGCACCCGCATTCGAGAAGGACAGCCGCGCATTGGCCACCACGGCGCTGAACCCGCCGCCCTCGCGGGTCAGTTGGCCCAGCGTTGCAGCGAGCCGGTCGCCGGTCTGGCGCATGGCGGACAGCGAGCTGCGCATCACCTCGTCCAGGGCAGCGAAATGAGCCGCGTCGAGGCGCCCGCCCTGCTTCAGGCCAGCGGAGGCCTCCTGCATCCTGGCAAAGGTCGGCGTCAGCAGGTTGGCGTCCGTCGCGACCCGGTCGGCTGCAATTTTCAGCTCCTGAGCGATGACGACGAGGCTGCGCCCCCCGGTGCCGACACGCGCTGCCCTAAGGCCCGCATTCATGCCGATCAGGACGATGCTGGAGACCGTGCCGGCGAGTGCCGCGACGGTCTCCTGACAGGTTTCCAGCACGGTCGAGAGCGCCGCCGTGACGCGGTCGATGCCGGAGCGGGCCCGGTCGCATTTACCGAGCAGGTCGGACGCGCGGGCCAGATCCGATTCCAGATCGCCGAGGAAGGAGCCCGAATTTCCGCCATCGCCCTGATAAAGCGAGCGCACGAGATCGAGCAGGCCGGCCGTGTCCCCCGCCAGCAGGGCCAGCGCCGATTCAATCGCGTCGGCGTCCTGGGCGAGCGTCAGCGCGCTTTCGTCGAGCTGGGCGGCCTGCAGCCGGCGCAGCACCAGTCCGGCCGCATCGCGCTCCTGCTCATCCAGCTCGGCGCCCGGCCCCGAGCCTTCTCCGAGCGCGCCGAGCAGGCGCAGCGCTGCGATGACGTGCTCCAGCCTCTGCCGGATGCTGTCGCCCGATTGCAGCGCGATGATCGCCCCGCCAGCTGCCATGGCGATCTTGCCCGAATGGAGCGCGGCATCTGATGTCAGGGAGACGCTGCGCCGCTGGCGCTCGGCCACCTCGGCGAGCGTCTGCTCCAGGTTGTCGGCCAGCCCCGACAAAGCATGACCGTAGCGCCCTTCGAAATCGCGCTGCTGCTCCAGCGCCGAGCCGAGCAGGGCGCTCAACTGGTCGTGGTCCCGGGCGCAGTTCTGGATGGTGCGCTGGGCCTGCGTGGTGAGTGCGACGATCTCGCTGGTAAAGTCGCCGAAGTCGCGGCCGGCAGCCTGCACGGAGACGGCCTCGATCCGGGCGCTGCGGGCCAGGAT
>QBLV01000010.1:0-1926 GCA_003241815.1 Hyphomicrobiales bacterium
CGAGAAGGGCTATGTCGCGGGCGAGCAATCCAGCCGCAACTGGGGCTGGTGCCGCCAGCAGAACCGGGATCTGCGCGAACTGCCCCTCGCCCAGCGCGCGCTGGAGATGTGGAAGGGCCTCAACGAGGAGCTCGGCGCCGACACAGGCTTCCGCCACACCGGCCTGGTCTATGTCACGACCAAGCAGTCGGATCTCGACGCCTGGTCGAACTGGATCGACAAGGCGCGCGAGATGCAGATGCACAGCCGCGTGCTGTCCGCGGCGGAAGCCAGGGAAATGTCGCCGGGCTCAACGGAAAACTGGGTCGGCGGCGTGCACTCGCCCAGCGATGGCAAGGCTGAACCGGCGCTTGCTGTACCCGCCTTCGCCGAAGCGGCACGCAAACTCGGCGTCACCATCCATCAGGATTGCGCCGCGCGCGGGCTCGAAACGGCGGCCGGGCGCGTCTCGGCCGTCGTCACCGAGAAGGGCACCATCCGCACGAGCACGGTCCTTGTCGCCGGGGGCGTCTGGACGTCGATGTTCTGCCGCCATCACGGCATCGACATGCCGCTCGCCGGCGTGCAGTCCACCTCCTTTTTCACCGCTCCCGCGCCCGAGATCACCACGGGTGGCATCTCCACGCCCGACGTCACCTTCCGCCGACGCCTCGACGGCGGCTACACCATCGGCATCAGCGGGCGCGGCCTGCTGCGGCTCAGCCCGCAGGGCATGATGTACGCCAAACCGTTCTGGCGCACCTTCAGGAAGCGCCACAGGCTCCTGACGATCACGGCCGACAAAACCTTCTTCGCCGGTCCCGAAGCCCTGATGCGCTGGAGCAACGACAGCGTCTCGCCCTTCGAGCGCATGCGCACCTACGACCCGCCTCCGCAGGAGAAGCTGATCACCTTCGCACTCAAGCGCATCGCCGAGATCTATCCCCAACTCGCCGATGTGAAGATCGTGCAGAAATATGGCGGCCTGATCGACTTCACGCCGGACTGGGTGCCGGTGATCTCACCCATCGACAAACTGCCGGGGCTCTACGTTTCGGCGGGGTTCAGCGGCCACGGTTTCGGCGTCGGCCCTGCGGCGGGCAAACTCGCAGCCGACCTCATCACCGGCGACGCGCCGATCGTCGATCCCCACCCCTACCGCTACAGCCGCCTCGTCGATGGCACAGACTTGGGCGAACCCGGACTGATGTGAGCGGGGCGGCGGATTGCTCGCCTCCCTTCGGTTCCCCTCGACGTCATCACGGACCAGCCGCGACAGCGGCGCTGATCCAGGATCCATGCCGGAGCGTTTCCAGAAGAGGTTCAGGCATGGATCCCGGGTCTCCGCTTTGCTTCGCCCGGGATGACGGCGAGGGTGTCGGGACTGCAGGCGCAGCATGGATTTCGCAGGCTCATGGCGATAAGCCGGGAGCCTGATTGAGAGCGGAGACAACGACCATGCTGCGGACCGTGCAAGGCTGTGCCGAGGACCTCGCGATGGGAGCCGTGACCTCGCGCGCCCTGGTCGAGGACTGCCTCGCAAGAATCACTGATCCATCCGGCGAAGGCGCCCGCGCCTTCATCTCGGTTTCGACCGAGGCGGCCCGTGCCTCCGCCGACGCCCATGACGCACTCCGCCGTGCCGGCCGCGCATCCTCGCCCTATGCCGGCATCCCCTTCGCGGTGAAGGACCTCTACGACGTCGCCGGAGAGGTCTCGATGGCCGGCTCGCGCGCGCTGGCAGACGCCGCACCCGCCAAGGCCCATGCCCCGACCATCGCGCGGATGCTGGCGGCAGGCTTCATTCCCATCGGTCGTACCAACATGACCGAATTCGCCTATTCCGGCATCGGCGCGAACCCGCATTACGGCACGCCGCTCAGCCCCTGGGACCGCGACTCGGCCCGCATCCCCGGCGGCTCGTCCTCGGGCTCGGGCGTCGCGGTC
>QBLV01000010.1:1936-2942 GCA_003241815.1 Hyphomicrobiales bacterium
ATACCGGCGGCTCCTGCCGTATCCCGGCGGCGCTTTGCGGCATCGTCGGCTACAAGCCCACCGCCAGCCGGGTGCCGCTCGACGGCGTCGTGCCCCTCTCGGGCAGCCTCGATTCGCTCGGCCCGCTGGGCGCCAGCGTCTCCTGCTGCGCGATCGTCGATGCCATCCTGGCAGGCGAGACGCCCGTCATACCGGCCCCGCGTCCTCTCGCCGGCCTGCGCCTCGCCATCCCCCGCGAGATCATGCGCGACGGCATGGATGCAACCGTTGCCGCCACTTTCGAGCGGGCGGTCGCGACGCTGAAGGCACAAGGTGCGCTGATCGTCGAGGTTTCGTTTCAGCCGCTGCTCCAGCTCGCCCCCGCGATGAGCCGGGGCGGCTTCCCCGGGCCGGAATCCTATGACTGGCATCGCGACCTGCTGGCCCGGAAGGGCGACCTCTACGATCCACGCGTCCGCAGCCGCATCGAGGCCGGCGTGACGATGACGGCGGCCGATTATGTTGCGCTGACCACGGCGCGCCGTCGCATCATCGCGGCGATGGACGAACTGACGGCGCCCTATGATGCGCTGCTGATGCCGACCGTCCCGATCGTGGCGCCGCGCATCGCTGAACTCGCCGATGACGCGGAGTATTTCCGGCTGAACGCGCTGCTGCTGCGCAATCCCAGCATCGGCAACTTCCTCGACCGCTGCTCGATCAGCCTGCCCTGCCACGCACGGGGTGAAGCCCCCGTCGGACTGATGCTGATGGGCGAGACCGGCGGCGACAATGCCCTCTTCGCGATCGCGGCCGGGATCGAGGCCGCTTTGGCGGCCTGATGCGAAAATGATCCAAGGCAGGCGTGATTGCCCGGTCTAGAGGTGGCCGTGCGACCGCGCGCCGGAGACGTCACATGAGCCCTACGATCAAGCCCATTTCCAGCGACGCGCAGTTGCCCGCGCAAGCCGATGTCGTCATCATCGGCGGCGGCATCGTCGGGGCGGCCGCAGCCTATTTTCTCGCC
>QBLV01000010.1:2952-3528 GCA_003241815.1 Hyphomicrobiales bacterium
GTGGGACTCGCTGGCCGCCGAGATTGGCGAGGAGCTCGGCTTCCGCCGCTGCGGGCTGGTCTATGCCACCAACGATGCGGCCCAGATCGCGCAGTGGGAACGCTGGCGCCAAACCGCCAAGCAGTTCGGCGTCGAGACGCGTATGCTCAGCGGTCCGGAAGCCTCGGCAATGACCTCCGGCACCGGCCGCGACTGGCTGGGCGGCGTGCATTCGCTCACCGACGGCAAGGCCGAGCCCGCTTTGGCTGCGCCCGTGCTGGCGCTGGGCGCCCGCAAGCATGGCGCGACGATCCATCAAGGCTGCGCCGCGCGCGGCCTCGACGTGACCAACGGCGCCGTCACGGGCGTGGTCACGGAAAAGGGCACGATTAGAACGCAGGCCGTGATTCTCGCCGGTGGCGCCTGGGCGTCGGGCTTCTGCCGCCATCACGGCGTCGTCTTCCCGCAGGCCAGCATCCGCGCCACCAGCCTGCGCACCGAGATCGCGCCAGCCTGGCTCGACGCCTTCTACACGCCCGAGATCGCCCTGACCCGCCGGCTCGACGGCAGCTACACCATCGCGATCAGCGGCAAGGG
>QBLV01000010.1:3538-3937 GCA_003241815.1 Hyphomicrobiales bacterium
CCGCAGGGCATCCGCTATGCCCGCCAGTTCATGCCGATGTTCATCAAGCGGCTGAAGGCGGTCGAATTCGGCATCGGCTCCTTTTTCAACGGCCCCGAAGCATTGGGCGGCTGGAGCCTGGACAAGGAGACGTCCTTCGAGCGCATCCGCGTGCTCGATCCCGCCCCGAGCCGGAAGGCGATGGCGACGCTGATCGAGCGCGCCCATGCGCTGGTGCCGGCGCTGCGCGACGTCCCGATCCGCGAAAGCTGGGGCGCTTATATCGATTCCACCCCCGACGCCGTGCCGGTGATCTCGCCGACGGTCGGCCTGAAAGGTCTGGTCCTCGCAGCGGGGCTCAGCGGCCACGGGTTCGGGCTCGGACCCGGCGCCGGGCATCTCGCCGCCGACCTCGCCACC
>QBLV01000010.1:3995-7727 GCA_003241815.1 Hyphomicrobiales bacterium
TTCGACTGCTTCGGCACGTTGATCTACTTCGAGATGGGTCCTGCTGCCCGCCGCGTCTATGGCGCGCGCCTGTCGCCCGCGCAGATGGACGCCTTCGTCGACGACTTCAGCGCCTACCGCCTCGACGAGGTGCTCGGCCCCTGGAAGCCCTATCAGGACGTCGTCCGCAACGCGGTCGAGCGCACCTGCAAGCTCCACGGCTTCGCCTATGAACCCACTGATGCGCAGACAATCATCGACGAGATCCCCGGCTGGGGCCCGCATTCGGACGTGCCGGCAGGCCTCGCCAAGGTCGCGAACGAAATCCCGCTCGTCATCCTCTCGAACTCGATGACCGACCTGATCCCTCATTCGGTCGCCAGGCTCGGCGCGCCCTTCCATGCCGCCTACACGGCGCAGGAGGCCCAGGCCTACAAGCCCCGCATGCAGGCCTTCGAATACATGTTCGACCAGTTGGGCTGCGGCCCGCAGGACGTGATGCACTGCTCGTCGAGCTTCCGCTACGACCTGATGACGGCCCATGACATGAAAATCGGCCAGCGCGTCTTCGTCAATCGCGGACACGAGCCGCCCAATCCCTATTACGGCTACACAGAACTCAGCGGCATCGACGGGCTCCCCGGCCTCGTCGGGCTCTGAGGCAATGGGCGATTTTGCGCCGGACTCAGTCGCTTTCTCGACCGGCCACTACATCGGCGGCGAGAGTATCTCCGCCGGCGAACGCATCCCGGTCGCCCGGCCCTCCGACCTCGTCGATTACGCCGACCGCCGAGACGGTGGATCGCGCGGTCGCAAACGCCACGCAAGCCGTGGCGAAGAGCGGCTGGGCCACGCAGCCGCCGCGCGAACGGTCCCGCGCCATGCGCCGTTGGGCCGATCTGATCGAGGAGCGCGGGGTCGAACTCGGCCGGCTGGAGGCGCTGGGCTCGACGCGGCCGATCGCGCAGGCGGTGACCGGAGACGTCGCCAGCGTCGCCGAGGGCATCCGCTTTTTCTCGGAATGGGCCGACAAGCTCGGCGGCGACGTCGCCGCCACACGTCACGACCATCTCGGCATGATCGTCTCCGAGCCCTATGGCGTCGTCGGCGCGATCACACCCTGGAATTTTCCGCTCAGTATGGCCTCCTGGAAGGTCGGGCCGGCGCTCGCCGCCGGCAACGCCATCGTCCTCAAGCCCTCCGAGCTGACGCCCTTCTCCACCGTGCGGCTGGCCGAACTCGCGGTCGAAGCCGGCATTCCTGCCGGCATCTTCAACGTCGTCCAGGGCAATGGCATGGTGACGGGCGATGCACTGTCACGCCATCCGGGCATCGCCAAGCTCTCCTTCACCGGCTCGACGCGCACCGGCGTCGCCGTGATGAAGGCCGCAGCCGAAAACGGCATCAAGCCGGTGACGCTCGAACTTGGCGGCAAAAGCCCTCAGCTCGTCTTCGCCGATGCCGATCTGGACAAGGCCGCCGCCTGCATCGCGGGATCGCTGCTCGCCAATGCCGGCCAGGCCTGCGTCGCCGGTTCGCGGCTGATCGTTCAACGCGCCGTCATGGACGAACTGATCGACAAGCTGACCGCCAAGCTCGCCATTGTGACGCCCGGCCCGACCTGGAAGGCCTCGACCGGCTACGCGCCGATCATTTCCGAGACGCAGGCGCGGCGCATCGACGACATTCTCGAACGCAGCCGCCTGCAGGGTGCGCAGTGCCTGCTCGGCGGCGGACGGATTCAGGGCCATGGCGGCGCCTTCTACCAGCCGACCCTGCTTGCCGGAGTAACGGCGGAGACGGCCGCCGTCCGCGAGGAAATCTTCGGCCCGGTGCTGACGATCCAGGCCTTCGACGACGAGGACGAAGGCCTCGCGCTGGCCGACCACCCCGAATACGGGCTCGCGGCAGGCGTCTACACGGCCGATCTCGGCCGCGGCCTGCGCGCGATGCGGGCGCTCAAGGCCGGCACGGTCTGGATCAACCGCTACAGCCGCACGCTCGACTTCATCCTGCCGACCGGGGGCTACAAGAGTTCCGGCATCGGCAAGGACCTCGGCCGCCAGGCGGTGGAAGCCAATCTGCGCCACAAGACGGTGCTGATCGACATCGGCGCTTAGGCCACCGCCGCCTTCAGCCCCAGTGCCGGATGCAGCCGGTCGATCGCCGCGATCTCGGCCCGCAGTTCCGCGATGATCCAGTCACGGATATCGCGCACGAGCGGCCGCGCCGGCCGGTTGCGCGGCGTCAGCAGCACGCAGAGCCGATCGCCGACCGTCAGCCTGTCGGCGGCCGGGACAAGAGCGCCCGACATCAGGGCATGGGCGACGACGGTGATCCAGCCGAAGGCGATGCCCTGCCCCAGCAAGGCCGCCTGCACCACGACCGCGTAGTCCGAGAAGGTCAGGGCCTTGATCGACCCTGCGCGCCCGGTGTCGAAGGGCGCGTACTGGTTGGCCCAGTCGGACGGCGAGTCCGTCAGCTGGATCACGGTGTTGCCGCTGGCGGCCTGTTCCGCCGCTCCCGGCTCGCAGCGATAGCCCGGGCTGCACACCGGCAGCATGATTTCGCGCACCACCAGAGCCTCGGTCGGGACCGGTTCATCGTTCGCAACGAAGCGCATGCCGAGATCGACGTTCTCGACGACACCGCGCAACGACCCGGCGATCATCTGGAAGCGCAGATCGACCTGCGGGAAGCGGCTCTGGAAGCGATCCATGCGCGGCATCAGCCAATGCGTGGTGAAGGCGGAGGATACCGAGATCGTCACGGTCTCCTTGCCGCCGCGCAATTGCTCGACCTCGCGCAGGCCGGCTTCGATGCTGCGGAAGCCGTCGGCGACGCGCCGATAGAGGATTTCGCCCTCTGGCGTCAGCACCGCCCCCTTCCCGCTGCGCTCGAACAGGCGCAAGCCGAGATAGCCCTCGAAGCGAGACAGCATGCGGCTGACCGCAGGCTGGGTGACGTTCAGCTCCTCCGCCGCACGCGTGAAACTGCCGCTGCGCGCTGCCGCCTCGAAGACGAAGAGCGCATTGCTGGAAGACACCATACGGCGCAGGTCTGACATGACTTCAAGTTATGTTTATCCTGATTATTTGGCAATTGCCGCCGACCACCGAAATCCCTTTGATACCTGTGTCGAATGCAGCTTGCGGCGATGGACACGCAGAGGTCCGCGCTGCCGGGCAGAGGACCTGGAACGGCCGTCCCATAAGAGCGACTTATGGTCAGGCCCGAGATCGGTCTTTGCCCACGCGCTGGCGCGGTGTCGCTGTATCTCAACGGGAGCAGGCAATGGCGAAGAGTGGCGGCGAGCGCGTCGAGATCAGGTCGGCCAGCAAGATCTACGGATCGGTGCGGGCGCTGGACGATGTGTCGCTCGACATCGCGCCGCAGGAATTCGTCTCGCTGCTCGGCCCGTCAGGTTCCGGCAAGACGACGCTGCTCGGCATTCTCGGCGGCTTCGTCCAGCCCTCGGCCGGCACTATCCTGTTCGGCGGCCGCGACGTCACCTTCACCCCGCCGCACAAGCGCGACATCGGCATCGTCTTCCAGAACTACGCGCTCTTCCCGCATATGAATGTCGGCGAGAACGTCGCTTTCCCGCTCCGGGCGCGGCGCCTGCCGAAATCGACCTATTCCGATCGCGTCAAGGCGGCGCTCGCGATGGTCGATCTCGCCGGCTATGAAGAGCGCGGCATCGGCCAGCTCTCTGGCGGCCAGCGCCAGCGCGTCGCGCTCGCCCGCGCCATG
>QBLV01000010.1:7778-14773 GCA_003241815.1 Hyphomicrobiales bacterium
CGCCTGATCCTGATGGACGAGCCGCTCTCGGCGCTCGACAAGCAGCTTCGCGAGACCATGCAGATCGAATTGCGCCAGCTCCACAAGCGGCTCGGCGCCACGATCATCTACGTCACCCATGACCAGCGCGAGGCGCTGACGATGAGCGACCGCGTCGCGATCCTCAAGGACGGCAAGCTCGTCCAGATCGACAAGCCGGAGCGCCTGCACGACCACCCTGCCAACGCGTTCGTGGCGAGCTTCATCGGCGAGGCGACTTTGCTGCCGGTCGAGCGCGCTGGTAGCGACGGCGTTTCGCTCGCCGGCACGCTGATCAGGACCGCCCGCCCCCTGCCGCCTTCGGGCGAGTTGGTGCTCGCGGTCCAGACCGAGAAGCTTCTGATCGAAGACGGGGCCGGGGCGCCCGAGCGCAACCGCTTCTCCGCCCGTGTCACCGACATCGTCTTCCAGGGCGAGAGCCTGCGCGTCTTCCTCGCGCTCGACGACGGCACGCCGCTCAGCCTGCGCCAGCCCAGCCATTACGAGGCCGCCCGTCGCGTCCCGCCGATCGGCGAACGCGTCGAGATCAGCATCCACCCGCAAGACACGATCATCGTGCCGAAAGCGGCTGGCTAAGCACACCGCATCGAACAACAGACCCGTACAGCCAGAAGAGAATTCGTATCATGGCGCTGAAAGACTTCAAGGTTCTCACATTCGACGTCGTCGGCACGCTGATCGACTTCGAGACCGGCGTGCTGAACGCCGTGCGCCGCATCGGCGGCCTGGCCGCCGCCAAGCTGACCGACGACGAGATTTTCGGACCCTATCTCAAGGGTCGCGAACTGAATTACGACCGCTCCAGCGAGGCGATGACGCGCGTCTACATCCACCTCGCCAAGGAGCTCGGGCTGCCGGCCGACGAGGCTTCCGCCGATTCCTTCCAGTATGCCATTCTTCAGCACCCCGCTTTTCCGGACTCCGTCGAGGCGCTGGCCCGTTTGCGCCGGCATTTCCGGCTGGTCGCGATGACCAATGCCGACCGCTCGACCTTCGCCTTCTATTCGCACACGCTCGGCAACCCCTTCCATGACAGCGTCACCGCCGACGAAGCGATCGCCCCCAAGCCCGATCCGCTGTTCTTCGCCTTCAACCGCGGCCGGCAATCGGCCCTCGGCTACAAGCAGGAAGAGATCCTGCACGTCGCCCAGAGCCAGTATCATGACATCGGCGTCGCCAAGTCGCTGGGATACACCACCTGCTGGATCGAACGCAGGCAAGGCATGACGGGCTTCGGCGGCACGCCCGCCGTGCCCGAACTAACCAAGCCGGACTACCATTTCCCGACGCTCGCGGCGCTCGCCGACGCGGTCGAGGCGGGGGTCTAAGCCTTTGAGCAGCGCCTCCGCCTGGCAATCGCTGGAGGCCGCCCCCTCGCTCTGGGGGGCGACGGCGACAAAGCTGCGCGATTTTCCGCCCCTACAGCGCGATGCCCAGGCCGACGTCGTCATCATCGGCGCCGGCTATACCGGCCTGTCGGCGGCCCATCATCTCGCGCAAAGCGGCCTTTCCTCCATCGTGCTGGAGGCCAACCGCCCCGGCTGGGGCGCCAGCGGCCGCAATGGCGGCGTCATCACCGCCAAATTCCGGGTTTCCTTCCCCGCCATCGCCGCCGCCCATGGCAAACCGATGGCGAAAAGAATGTACGATATCGCGCTGGAGGCCACCGAAATCGTCTCGGAACTGGTCGAAAGCTACGATATCAAAGCCGCCCAACTGACGCGCTCGGGTCAGGTCAAGGCGGCGCATAATCACGAGACTTTGGCCTATGCCGTCAAGGAAGCCGACTGGCTTCGCAGCGAACTGGGCGACACCACCATGTCCGTGCTCGACGCCGGGCAGGTTCGCGACGAGACCGGCTCTGACAGCTTCGTCGGCGGTGTTCTGAACGCCGGCTCTGGCGGCATCCACCCTCTGAACTATCTGCACGGCCTCGCCGAAGGCGTGGCGAAGCGCGGCGTAGCGATCTACGCCGGGACGCCAGCGCTGCGCCTGCGCCGCGAAGGCGACGGCGTGCTGGTCGAGACGACGGGCGGCGTGGTGCGCGCCCAACAGGCGATCATCGCCACCAACAGTTATTCCGACCTGACGCCAGCCACGCGCGCCTATCAGAAGACACTGATCCCGTTCCGCAGCGCCATCATCGCCACGGAAAAACTCTCGCCCGATCTCGCCGCCAGCGTGATGCCGACCCGGCGCACCTATACCGAGACCAAGCGGATGATGCGCTGGTTCCGCATGGTCGACGACCGCATCGTCTTCGGCGGACGCGGCGCCTTCGGCAAGACGGATTCAGCCGCAGCCTTCGCAGCCCTGCACAAGGCGATGGTCGGCATCTTCCCGCAGGTTGCCGATGTGCCCCTGGCCTATCGCTGGTCGGGGCTCGTGGCGATGACACTCGATTCCGTGCCCCATGTCGGACGCGTCGACGACCGGGTGATGCTGGCCATGGGCTACAATGGTGCCGGCGTCGCGATGTCGAGCCTGATGGGGCGCTATCTCGCCGCCTTCGCCCGGGGCGGACAGCCCGATGTCGGCCTGCTCGATGTGAGCCACATGCGCCGCGTTCCGTTTTACCCGCTTCGAGAGCCGGCCGTCCGCATGGTCGCCGGCTGGTACCAGTTTCTAGACGCGATCGGACGGTAGTTTCGAAGGTCCGATCCAACAACAGGGGATAAGCACATGACGAAACGAAGCCTGACCTTCGCGACCGCCTGCGCCACTGCGGGTCTGTCACTGGCTCTGCTGAGCCCCCTCACCGCCCACGCGGCCGAACAGATCATGTTCGTCTCGCAGGGCGGCGCCTACCAGAAGGCGCAGACCATCGCGATCCTCGACCCCGCCGCCAAGAAGCTCGGCATCACCATCAACCAGGACAGCGTGCCCGATGCCTGGCCGATCATGCGCTCGCAGGTCGCGACGGGTAAGCCGACCTGGGACGTCGTCGACGTCGCCACTAATTTCTGCCTGCGTGGCGGCGAGCAGGGCATCCTCGAGAAGCTCGACTTCAGCAAGATTCCCAATGCGGCCGCGATGCCGGCCGAATATCGCAGCGACTATTCCATCGCCTACGAGTTCTATTCCAGCGTGCTCGGCTACAGCCTGAAGAAGTTCCCCGATGCCGCGACTGCGCCCAAGACGTGGGCCGATTTCTGGGACGTCAAGAAGTTCCCGGGCCGCCGCGCCCTGCGCAACAATCCGCTCGCGACGCTCGAAGCAGCGCTGATGGCCGACGGTGTGCCGGCCGACAAGCTCTACCCGCTCGACGTCGACCGCGCCTTCAAGAAGCTCGAGGAGATCAAGCCGCACATCACCGTCTGGTGGACGTCCGGCGCCCAATCCGCCCAGCTCCTCAACGACGGCGAGGTCGACATGGTGATGGCCTGGAACGGCCGCATCTCGGCGCTCACGAAGGAGGGCGCCAAGGTTGCCTACACCTACAACCAGGGCATCCTGCAGAGCACCTCGCTCTGCGTTCTCAAGGGCGCCCCAAACCTCTCCACCGCGATCAAGTTTCTGAACGAGGCGGTCGATCCGATCCACCAGGCCAATCTGCCTCTCCATATCGACTACGGCCCGGCCAATCCGAAGGCCTACGACACCGGCGTCATCCCCGCCGCTCGTGTCGGCGAACTGCCGAGCGCGCCCAACAACGCCAAGGTCCAGGCGCTGATGTCCTACGCCTGGTGGACGTCGGCTGCCGGCGAAGCTGCCGAAAAGCGCTGGCTCTCCTTCTCGCAGAAGTGAGGCAAGCTACGTGACGTCGTTCTCGGGTCGCGCCTGGCGCGGACCCGAGAACCTCTCGCAGGAGATGCTCGGCTCAAGCCCGAGCATGACGGGAGAAACCCCATGACCGCCATCGACCCGTCTGTCCGTTACCGGCGCCGCGAGCAGGGGCTGATGTTCCTGCTCGCCTCGCCCGCGGTGATCGTCATCGTCGCCCTGGTGGTGATCCCTGTCGGCTGGCTGATGACGCAGTCGTTCTATGACAATGGCTTCACCTTCGAACACTACCGCCGCATTTTCACCGAAGACGTCTACTGGCGCAGCTTCACGCTGACCTTCCGCATCGCGCTGATCGTCACCGTGATGACGCTCATTCTCGGTTACCCCGTTGCCTACGCCGCCGCCCATGTGAAGCGGCCCTGGGACGTGCTGATCCTCTCCTTCGTCATCCTGCCCTTCTGGACCAGCGTTCTGGTGCGCGCCTATGCCTGGCTCGTCCTGCTCCAGCGCACCGGCGTCACCAACCAGATGCTCGAAGGCCTCGGCCTGATCACCGAGCCGCTGGCGCTCGTCCACAACGAACTCGGCACCATCATCGCCACCGTCCACATTCTCCTGCCCTTCATGGTCCTGCCGCTCTATTCGACCATGCAGAAGATCCCGCGCGAGCTGATGCTGGCCGGCGCCAGCCTCGGCGGCGGGCCACTGCACAGCTTCCTGCGCATTTTCCTGCCGCTCTCGCTGCCGGGCGTCGTCGCCGGACTGACGCTGGTCTTCGTCCTGACCCTGGGCTTCTACATCACGCCGGAACTGCTCGGCGGCGGCCGCACCATCATGATCTCGATGGTCGTGAGCCGGAACGTCGAGCTCTACAATGAATGGGGCGCGGCCAGCGCGGTCGGCGTCGTGCTGCTGGTCGCGGTTCTGGCGATCTTCATGGCCGTTGGCCGTATCATCCCGCTCGACAAGATGCTGGGGCAGAAGTGATGAAACAGCCGCTTCTCCCTCGCCTGCTCTTCGGCGCCTTCGTCGGCCTTGTGCTGATCTATCTGATCCTGCCGCTGCTGATCATCGTGCCGATGTCATTTTCGGCCACGCGCTTCCTCACCTTCCCGCCGCCGGCCCTGTCGCTGCGTTGGTACGCCGAGTATTTCGGCAATCCCAACTGGATGCAGGCGACGCGGATGAGCGCGCTGATTGGCATCCTCACCGTGATCATCGCGACACCGCTCGGCACGGCCGCCGCCTACGCCATCAGCAACTCCCAGACCAAGCTGATGCGCTCACTGCACATGATGCTGATGCTGCCGCTGATCGTGCCGATCATCATCATCGCGATCGGCATCTTCTTCATCTACGCCAAGCTCGGCCTGATCCAGACGCTGACCGGGCTCGTCCTGGCCAATGTCATGCTCGGCCTGCCCTATGTCATCACCTCGGTCGTCGCCGGACTGCAGAGCTTCGACAAGACGCAGGAGATGGTCGCCCGCAGCCTCGGCATGAACCGCTTCCGCGCCTTCCTCACCGTGACGCTGCCGCAGATCAAGGCCAGCGTCTTCGCGGGCGGCATATTCGCCTTCATCTCGGCGATCGACGAGACGATCATCGCGCTCTTCGTCTCGGGCGGACAGTACCAGACCCTGACCAAGCGCATGTTCACCGCGCTGCGCGACGAGATCGACCCGACCATCGCCTCGATCTCGACCCTGCTGACGGCGGCGTCGTTCATCCTCGTGCTGCTGGCGACCAGCGGACAGAAGCGGATGCCTTGAGGAGGGTAGTCCTCGCGCCGATCCCACTCTCAGCCCTCATCCTGAGGAGCCGCGAAGCGGCGTCTCGAAGGATGGGCGCGCGTTAGGTTCCAAGAACCTTGCGACGAATCATTCTAGTGACAACAATCGCCAGCACCGACGCCGAATCGCGCAAAGGCGAATTGAGTGAAAATTCCGTCCCTTCAATATTTCGATATGAAGCGGAAGATTGAGCGTTTGAAGGCACAACCGCACCCGGAATCAAGCGTTGATTTGCGACCTAAGATTCTGAAAGACGTTCTAAAAGGTGTGATTTTTAGCGCGATTACCCTCAAAAACGATATAATCTATCGGGCCCGCTGGAACCAACAGTTACGCCTTTTCGAGAATGTCTCCGAACTCATTTATCCCCCGCCAGAGTACGCTACGAGAGGCCGCTTCAATGAACAGGGCGAGAGCATATTTTACGGAGCAGCCTGCGAATTTGGAACAATAATCGAACTTCGACCAGAAATCGGAAAGCTATTTACTATATCCCGTTTCGCTCGAAAGCACGCAGAGGATCCGTTATTTTTTCCGCTAGCGATCAGAGACAAAGATGGCGAACGGGACAGGTATTTGACCCCGCGCAAACGGTCTCACAAAGTCCTACATGATTTTTTGTATGAAAATCTGACGTCGCGAGGCAACGATCCAAGAATCTATGATTTAAGTATTATGCTAGGTCGGAATTTTTTCGACGCAAGCGTCGATCTACCTCAAGGAAGCAGGTATGCTGGAATAGCATACGCAAGCGTCGAATCTCGACTAATATCAAGCCACCTAACCTACAATTGCGCAATGAAACCAGTTTTCTTTGATCAAAATTATAATTTTAGCGAAACATATGTCTACGGTCTTACCTTAGAGAAGAATCACTATCAACTAAACCCGGTCAATCATGCAACTTCCGGCACAAGCGGAAATTTAAACTGGCGTTACTCTTATCAAGAAATGGTCGAACGGCTATCGCGTGGAGTCCTTTTGGATGATAAAATTTGCGCGGGGATGGCTGCGGCCATAGCTTAGCTAGTTCCGCCAGTCCTGATAGCGGTAATACGCTCCCACGAACGGTAGGAACCACGGCGGGCCGAAATGGCCGGGCACCGCCGGCCAGTCGAGCCCCGCCAGAGGGTTGGCGGCCGCATCGCCGCCCATCACGCGCGCCATGATCTGCCCCATATGCACCGACATCTGCGTGCCGTGGCCGCTATAGCCCGTTGCGTAGAACACGCCGTCGCGCTCCCCGGCACGCGGCAGGCGGTCGGCGGTCATGTCGACCAGCCCGCCCCAGCAATAATCGATCGCCGTCCCCGCCAATTGCGGGAAGAGGTCCAGCATCCGCGCCTTCAGGATGGCGCCACTCTTGGCGTCGGAGGCAGGATTCGACAGGGCGAAGCGCGCGCGCCCGCCGAAGATCAGGCGGTTGTCGGGCGTGAG
>QBLV01000010.1:14783-18073 GCA_003241815.1 Hyphomicrobiales bacterium
GTGAGGCGGAAATAATTCCCGATGTTCATCGTCGTCGTCGCGGTACGCCGCGTCGGCATGATCGAGGCGGCGAGATTGGGCGACAACGGCTCGGTCGCGATGATGAAGCTGCCGACGGGAACGATGCGTCGCCGCAGCCAGGAAAACGGCCCCTGCCGCGAGGCACCCGTTGCCAGCAGCACCTGCTTGGCCTCAACCGTGCCGCGCGTCGTGACGACGCGGTGCGCCTGTCCGTTCAGCCAATCCAGGGCCGTCACCGCCGCCTTCTCCTGGATCGAGGCGCCGGCCCGCGCCGCGGCCTCGGCGAGACCGACGCCGAAGCGGCCCATATGCATGTGCGCGCTGCGCGGAAAGACCAGCCCGCCATGGAAGCCGTCAGAGCCGATCTCGCCACGGATATCGTCGGGCTTCACCACGACGAGATCGGGCTCGACCGTCGCCTGCAGCAGTTCCGCGCTCTTCTCCAGCTTGGCGAAATGGCCGGGCTTGGCCGCGAGCTTGATCTTGCCGGTGCGGGTGAAATCGCAATCGATGCCCTCGCGCGCGACCAGCGCCTCGACCGTATCGACGCCGGCATCGAAGACGCGGTAGAGCGCACTCGCCCGCTCGATGCCGATGCTGGCAGCGAGCCCTCCGAGATCATGCGCGAGACCATTGTTGCAATGCCCGCCATTGCGGCCCGACGCCTCGCCGACGACGCGACCGGCCTCCAGCACCGCGACGCTCGCACCGGCCTTCGCCAGCGCCAGCGCCGCCGACAGCCCGGTGAAGCCGCCGCCGACGATCGCGACGTCGACCTTGCCTTCGATGGGCGCCGATGAGGCGGAGGCAAAGCGCGGCGCGGAGTCCAGCCAATAGGGTTCGAGCTTCATTGCAGGGTGGCCTCGGCGTCGGCGGATCGTGAGACGAGTGCACGGCCCCTCCGCCCGGCATGGATAGCCGATGCAACGAGAGGCCGAACGTCTTAGCTTGCACGATGCTAACCTCATGTATTGTATGAATTATGCTATTCTCGAACGGCGCCGGGCCGCCTATGCTGAAAGCCTTCTCCATGTGAGGCCAGACGCCTTGGCTTACAAAACGGCAAAGCGCCGGCTCGGCTACGAGATCGACATCCGGCCGATGAACGAAGCCGATCTCGGCCAGATGCATCAGCTGTCGATTGGTGTCGGCTGGCCTCACCGGCCGGAGGACTGGCGGCTGGTCATGAGCCTCGGCCAAGGCTTTGTCGCCTGCGACGCGATCGGCCGCGCGCTCGGCTCGGCGATGTGGTGGCCCTTCGGCGATCATTTCGCGACGGTGGGCATGGTCATCACCTCGCCGCGCCTGCAGGCCCAGGGGGCCGGCCGGCAGTTGATGGAGATCATCTTCGCGCAATCCGGCGACCGCGACCTGCGCCTCAGCGCGACGAAGGCCGGCTACCGCCTGTACCGCTCGCTCGGCTTCGAGCCGATCGGCCGCATCTTCCAGCACCAGGGACGGACGGTGGCGCTGCCCTCCCCCGCTCCCGTCACCCCAGGCCTCAGGCCTGTGGTGGCTGAAGACCTAGACGCGCTCGCGCGCCTCGATGCCAGCGCCTATGGGGCCGACCGCAGCCGCGTCATCGCGGCCCTGCTGCCGCATTCTGCGGGGACGATCGTCGAGCGTAACAGTGAGATCGTCGGCTTTTCGCTCTGCCGCCCCTTCGGACGCGGCCATGTCGTCGGCCCGATCGTGGCGGAGAATGACGACATGGCGGTGGCGCTGGTCGCGCCGCATGTCGAGGCGCATCGGGGCGGCTTCCTGCGTGTCGATACTGCGCAGGAGCAGGGCCGCTTCGGCGCCTTTCTGGAATCCTGCGGCATGACGATCTTCGATTCGGTTACGCCGATGATCCGGGGCAACAACCACGGGGCCAGCGGCGCGGTACGCACCTTCGGGCTCGTCAATCAGGCGCTGGGTTAGGGCACCCAACCGGGCAAGGCTGCAGCCTGCTTCACCCAAGCCTCCATTTGAGCCTCGTCGAGCTGGTCGTTCTCGTAAATATCGATCCAGCGTGCTTCCCCACTGCGCGCCGTCCCTCCAGGCGGACTTGGATTCAGCAACAGACCCTGCAGGAACGTAGCCTTTACATAACGGGTCAGGACGTGGAACGACAGGAACCAGCCGCGGCCCTCAACCGCGTAGAATGGCGAGTTATAGCGCACCGCCTTGCGCAGGTCGGGAACGCTCCGCACCACCAGCGCGTCAAGCCGTTTGCCGAGTTCGCACTTCCAGCCGGGCATGGCAGCGATATAGGCCTGCACCGGCGCATCACCATCGGCCTTCGCAATCTGCGGATTGCCGCCGGAAAGCAGGACCGGCTTCGCGTTTGGGCTGGCCATTCACGTCTCCGTGCTGCGCTTGCGGATGGCTGCGCCAATCAGATGTCGAACAGCACCGGCAGCGGATATCCCGGCTTCTGGATCGGCGACTTGATTACGACGTAGCTGAAGTATTTCGAGATGCCGATATTGCGGTCGAGCAGCGTCTCGATCAGCGACTGGTAATGCGTCAGGCCACGCGTGACGAACTTGACGAGATAGTCGTAGCCGCCGCTGACCATGTGACACTCCACCACCTCGTCGACCCGCCGCAGCGCCGTTTCGAAACGGATGAAATACTCCTTGGTGTGGTCGGCCAGCGTGACCTCGGTGAACACCGTGATGGTCTCGCCGAGCTTTTGCAGGTTGATCGTCGCACAGTAGCCGGAGATGAAGCCGGCCTGTTCGAGCCGCTTCACCCGAAGCAGACACGGACTCGGCGACAGGCCGACCGCATCCGCCAGGGTGACGTTGGTCATCCGGCTGTTGTTCTGCAGCTCGATCAGGATTTTCATGTCGATGCGGTCGAGCCGCACGCCCGGTGTCACGACGAAAGCCTCACCCCAAAGCCCACCGCCCCAAGCCCGGGGTTGGGCCGCAGCGGTAACGGTAACCTAGACGGTTAGCCGCCTGTGGCAAAGCAAGGATCGAGCCGCCTTCACGCCGCTTTGGCGGTCGCAAGCGCGGCCTGGACCTCAGGAAGTTCCAGCATGTCGTCGAGCGTCTGGCGCAGGCGCGACACGATCAGGTCGATCTCACTTTCGCTGCAGCACAAAGGCGGTGCCAGCCCGATGATGTCGTCGGCGAAGGCCCGGAAGATCACGCCATTGGCATAGCCGCGCGCGAAGAGATGGTCTGCGAGCTTGACGCTGCGCGGGAACTTCTCCCGGCGGCCCTTGTCGGCGACGAGTTCGATGCCGGCGAGCAGGCCGCGCGCCCGGACCTCAC
>QBLV01000010.1:18083-23906 GCA_003241815.1 Hyphomicrobiales bacterium
GCTTTTGCTCGAAATAGGCGCCGACGCGCTGGCCGTTCGCCAGGATGCCGCCCTCGTCATACAGCCGCAGCACCTCGAGCGCGACGGCGGCCGACACCGGATGGCCGGAATAGGTCTGGCCATGTCCGACGGGCCCGCCCTCGGGCGCGTTGTCCGCAATGCCGCGATACATCTTCTCGCCGATCGCGAGCGCGCCCAGCGGGGCGTAGCCGGAGGTCAGCCCCTTCGCCATCGTCATCATGTCCGGCACGACGCCCTCTGCGTCGCAGGCGAACATCGGCCCGGTGCGGCCGAAGCCCGTTATGACCTCGTCGGCGAGGAACAGGATATCGAGTTCGGCAGCGGTGTCGGCCATCGCCTTGAGCCAGCCCTTCGGCGGCACGATGACGCCGCCTGAACCCACCACCGGTTCGCAGAAAAAGGCCGCGACATTGTCGGCGCCGAGTTCCTCCACCTTGGCGCGCAGCGACGCGACGCTGGCCGCGATCACCGAAGCATCGTCGGAGCCGGTCGAATTGCGATAGGCGTAAGGCGCGGCGACGTAGTGCTGGACGTGCGCCGGGAAGTCGAAATTCGCATGGAAGGACGGCAGCGCGGTGACGCCGGCACCCGTCGAGCTGGAGCCGTGATAGCCGCGCTCCAGTGACAGGATCGCCTTCTTCGTCGGCCGGCCCGTGACGTTGTAGTAGAACTGGATCAGCCGCAGTGCGGCGTCGATGGCATCCGAACCGCCCAGCGAGAAATAAATGTGATTGAGATCGCCGGGCGTGATCTCGGCGAGCTTCGCGGCAAGCAGGATCGTCGGTTCGCTGCCGAAGCTGAAATAGCCGGTGGCATAGGGCAGCGCGCGCATCTGCGCAGCCGCCGCCTCGACGATGCTCTCATGTCCGTAGCCGACATTGACGCACCAGAGACCGGCAAAGCCGTCGATCAACTCATGACCGTCTGCATCGGTGATGAAGGCGCCCTTGGCCGACTTCATGATGGTGACGCCGCGTTTCTCGTGGCCGGCCCAGTTGGCGACGGGATGGACCCAGTGGCGACGGTCGAGGGCTTCGAGCGAATTGACGGTCATGGAAGGACGATCCTGCTGGCGGTGGTCGGTTTCGTGTGGTCGAGCCGTTCAGGCGGCGGTCTGCAGGCAGGCTGGTGCATCGACCTGCCGTTTTGGCGCCGCACCCGCTTCGCGCAGATAGCGACCGGGCGTGATCCCGCAGATGTTCTTGAAATGACGCGAGAAGTGGCTCTGGTCGAAGAAGCCGGCCTCCGATGCCGCAAGCGCCATCGGGACCCCGTCGCGAAGCAGCCGCTTCGCATAGCCGATCCGGCGATGGCAGATGAAGCGATGCGGCGTCAGCCCGACCTGACGCCGGAACACGGTGACGAAGCGGCAGACGCTCAGCCCCGCCAGCGCCGCCAACTCCTCGAGATAGATCGCATCGGTGAAGTTCCGCTCGATATGGCAAAGCGCGCGCCGGATGCCGTTGCTGGCGAGCACCGACGGCGCGATCCCGCTCTCGTGCAAGGCAGGCGCGGGCATAGCTGGATCGTACATGGACCGTTCGACCTCCGCAGACGGATTCCCCGTCTCGACGAAGGTTAGAACGCCCCGCGCGGCGATCGGCACGGGCTTGGCCGCCCGCCACGACATGCCCTGCCCTATTGGCCGTCCCCGGCAGCAGATCATGCTTCACTGACGATAAGCCCCGGCGAGGGGCGCGGAACGCTCAGTAGCCCCGCTTCCGGTCGACCAGACCGAGCAGTGGCTCGCCCGCATCGAGGCGCCGCAGGTTCTCCAGCACCACCTCCACCGCCGTGTCCGGCTGCGTCATGCTGGCGATATGGGGCGTGACCAGCACGCGCGGATGGCTCCAGAGCGGGTGGCCTTTGGTCAGCGGCTCGGGGGTCGTCACGTCGAGCCATGCGGCCGAAATCTGGCCGCTTTCAAGGGCCGCCAGCAGCGCATCCTGGTCGAGATGCCCGCCGCGGCCGGTATTGACCAGCTTTGCCCCCTTCGGCAGTTGCGCGAAGAGATCGGCACCGAGCATGCCGCGCGTCTCGTCGGTCAGCGGCAGCAGGCAGACCAGGATGTCGGTCCGCGCCAGAAAATCCGGAAGCTCGTCTGCGCCCGCAAAGCAGGTCACGCCCTCGATCTCGCGGCGCGAGCGGCTCCAGCCGGCGATCTGGAACCCGAAGTTCTTCAGCATCCGGCAAGAGGCCTCGCCGAGCATGCCCAGCCCGAGGACGCCGACGCGCCGGGTCGAGGCCGGGCGCACGCGAATCTGCTTCCAGACCTCGTCCCGCTGCTGCGCGCCATAGTCGATCAGATCGCGATGAAGGCCCAACACCGCCATCGAGACATATTCCACCATGCCCTCGACGATGCCCGTTTCGACCATGCGTGCAATCGGCAGGTCGGGCGGCAGCTTCGACAGGTCGAGATGATCGACGCCAGCCCCTGACGACATCAGCAGTTCCAGGTTCGGGAACTGCTCCATGAGGTCGTCGGGCGGCATCCAGGCTACGAAATAACGGATTTCCGTGGGGTCGCCGATCTCGGGCCAGATCCGGAACGAGAGCTCGGGAGCCTTCTCGGCCAGGATTTTCGCCCATTCGGCGCCGCGAGCCGGATCTGATTTGTAAAGCAGTGCCATGTTGATTCCTGTCGATCAGCCGAAAGCCTGGCTGGCCAGCGCATGCAGTCGCCCCGGGCCCTGCGCGACCGGCAGCGTGCCTCGCACCATGCTGGTACCGCGATCCACGAATGTCAGGCCGCATTCCTCCAGCCAGGCCGAAAGCGCCGACCCGGTGTGAACGTCGATGCGGATGAACTGGCCCTGCCGGCCTTGCAACCAATAGGCCACCAGTGCCCTGGCATCGGCATCGCTCTCGGCCACGACCGGGCCGACGACGAGCCCGCGCCCGAACTGGCGCATCATGCTGAAGCCGACAGCCTCGCCGCCCCGCAGGAGGAGAACAGCCTCGCCGTGCTCCAGCACCTCGCGCAGCAGCGGCCCGCGTGCAAGCCCCGTCGCGGCCTTGTCGAGCCGTTCCAGCGCCGGAAGATCGAAGGCCCGCGCCGCTTGAAACGTCGCCGCCTCGCCGGGGATGGGGGCCGCGACCGACAGGACCTCTCCCTGATGCTGGTCGATGCCGCCGGAGACCACGAAGCCGAGACGTTCGTAGAGCGGCTTGCCGGCGACCGTGGCGTTGAGCATCAGCGAACGCTCGCCTGCCTGCGCAAAGAGCGCCTGCATCAGGCGCCTGCCCAGGCCCGCCCCCTGATGCTCGGGCGAGACGATGATCATGCCGAGCGTCGCGTGGTCCTCCCCATAAGGCCACCACAGCGCCGTCGCGACGATCTGCGAACCGAGGCAGCCGACGACGCCGTGCCCGAGCCCGATCGCCATCTCCCAATCCTGCGCCCGGTACGGCCAACCGACGACGCGCGATAGGCCCGTGCAGACCGATGCGTCGCCCGGCACGATGTCGCGCAGCAGCGCGGCCTCCTTCAGCAGCGTGTCGGACATCAGCCGGTCGCCTCCTGCACGACATAGAATTTGGTGACGTGAACCCCGCTGTCCCAGGCGCAGGGTGCGCCCTGCGCAACCAGCACGGTGTCGCCGGGCCCGACCGTGAGGACGGTGCCGTCCCCGCCCGTCAGATCGACCGTGCCCTCCAGGATGTGCATCAGTTCGCTCAGCTTGTGCGGTCGCGAGCGGCGGGCCCAGGGCGTCGAATCCCACAATCCCGCCCGCAGCTTCGCGGCCTCGTCGATGAAGGCGTTGTGGCTGCGGCATTGGGGGGCGGGCCCGATCAGCAGGTCGGCCGGCGGCCCGGCCGATGGCGCGAGAGCGGCATCGGCGCGAAGCGGCGTGATGCCCGGCACCGAACTCGTTCCGGTCGTCGCGGCATAGAAGGCCCAGCGCGTGCCCTGCGTCGCCTCGATCCGCAGCCTCGTGCCGCGCGCGATCACGACTCCGCTGCCGGGCGAGAGCGTCAGCACGGGTGCTCCGGCGACCGACAGCGTCAGCGCGCCGGCCAGCACGATCATCGTCTCGGTGTGCGGGAAGGAATCGACATCCACAGCGCCCGCGAAGCCGACACGGCCGGCCGCAGCGCCATCGATGACCCAGGCGACCTCCCGACCGGATACGAACGGATCGGCATCCCCCAGCGTAACGCCCGCCGGAACAGTGGGCACGGCTTCGCCCGACGCACGGTCGAGCATCACAAGGGCTGGAGACGAGGCGATCTCGGGCAAAGCGGTCATGGGCAAAGCGATCCGTGGGTGTCGTTTCGGAATGCCAGGCCAATACGGCAACCCCCCTCCCCTTGATTGGACTATTTTTTCGGCGGCGCCGTCAGCGCTCGGCGAGCACGCGCGCATTGGCCCGGACGGACGCCTCGCTGACACGGATCCCCAGTCCCGGCCCATCGGGCACGACGACATGGCCATTGCGATTTGCGACCTTCTCCTCCAGCACGTCCTCGGTCAGGACATGGTGCGGCATGTAGAACTCGCAGCCCAGCGAGATGCCTGGCGTCGCCGCGATGAGCTGGGTGCCTGCGGCCAGCCCGATGCCGCCCTCCCAGAGCGTGCCGCCATAGCCGGGCAGGCCCGCCGTGTCGGCGATCGCCATGATGGCTTGAGCCTTGAGCAGACCGCCTGCCTTCATCAGCTTGATCGAGATCGCATTTGCCGCCCTGAGGCGGACGATTTCAATCAGGTCGCGGGCGTCGAAGCAGCTCTCATCGGCCAGGATCGGGGTATCGAGCGCCGCCACGAAGGACGCCATCGCATCGAGATTGTCGCGCGGCACCGGCTGCTCGATGAAGGTCGGCTTGAACTGGTCAACGTCGCGCAGGATCTTGATCGCCCCGAAGGGCTGGAGCGCTTGGTTATAGTCGAGCCGCAGGTCGATCGCGTCACCGAATTCGGAGCGCATCGCCTCGAGATGGGCGAGATCCTCCTTATGCGACTTCACCCCGGTCTTGACCTTGTAGATCACGTTCCCGGCGGGAACCATGACCCGCATCCGCTCCAGATCGGCAGCGAAATCCGGGTCGGCGATCGAGAAGGAGAGCGGAATCGTATCGCGCACGCGCCCGCCGAGCAGGTCCGCGACCGAAAGCCCCGTCTGCTTGCCGACGATGTCGAACAGCGCCATCTCGATGGCGACCTTGGACTCGGCATGGCCGACGATCGTCCGGTCCAGCAGCGCCATGGTCTCGCGGATGCGCTTGACCGGGCGCCCCAGCAGCACGGGCCTGAGATAGACGTCGATGGCGGCGAGCGCCGCCTCGGCCGTGCCGGTGAAGACCTCCCAGGGCGCGGCCTCGCCCCAGCCGATCGTGCCGTCGCTGGCGGTCAGTTCCAGCAGCACGCGCTTGACCGTGCCCTTGACGTTGCCGACGCCCTGGAGCCGCGCCATCTTGATCGGGCTCTCGATGAAGAAGAGCCGGATGCGTTCGATCGTTGCCGTGTTCATATAACCTGCAGGCTCACACGAGCCCCCCGTTGACGTGGATCGTCTGGCCCGTGACGTAGGAGGCCGCGGGCGAGGCGAGAAAACCGATCACGGCCGCGACCTCCTCGGGCAGGCCGCGCCGGCCGAGCGGTATGATCGCCTCCATCCGGGCGATGTCCTCCGGCGACAGCTTGCTGCCCTTGCCGTCGTCCTTGCGGATCAACCCCGGCGCGACCGCGTTGACGGTGATCGCGTCGGGCGCAAGCTCGTGGGCCATCAGCCTGACCGTGGTTTCGAGCGCCGAGCGGCTCGCCGCCGTCGCCGCAAAGGCCGCCCTGCCGGTGTGCAGCGC
>QBLV01000010.1:23916-40859 GCA_003241815.1 Hyphomicrobiales bacterium
GAAGGCCGCCATGTCGGTGCGCAGCGCATGCGCGACGAAGGACGAGGTCGCGACGATGCGGCCGTTCCCACTGGCCTTCAGGAGCGTGCGGGCCGCCCGGGCCAGCCGCATCAGCCCGATCGCGGATTCCTCCATCGCCAGGCGGAATTCCGCCTCCGGCAGATCCATGATGGCGCCCTTGCGGGCATGGCCCGCCACGGCGATGAGACCGTCGAGCCTCCCGAACCGGCCGGCCGCGAGAGCGATGGCCCGATCCAGGGTCTCACTTGCGGCGACGTCGCCCAGCACGGTCGCGACCAGGGCGCCAGCCGTGTGGGCGCTTTCGGCGACAGCGTCGAGCCCCGCCTGGTTGGAGCCGGTGTGCAGCACGAGGCCGACGCCCGGCCCGGCGAGATGCAGCGCGGTGGCGCGGCCGATGCCGCTGGCCGCGCCGGTGACGAGATGGACGCGTTCGACAGCGGACATGGTCAGATGGCCTCCGAAGCGGGCTGGGCCGCACCGCCGCGATGGAAATGGCCGAGAAAGGCCTGCGTCGCCGCCTCGCGCGGTGCGTCGATGACCTGCCGCGCCGGCCCCTCCTCGACGACGACGCCGTCGCGCATGAAGATCACACGGTCGGCGACCTCGCGCGCGAAGGCGATCTCATGGGTGACGATCACCATCGTCATGCCCTCGGAGGCGAGCTTCTGGATGACGCCGAGCACCTCGCCGACGAGCTCGGGATCGAGCGCCGAGGTCGCCTCGTCGAACAGCATCACGTCGGGCTCCATGGCGAGCGCACGCGCGATCGCGACACGCTGCTTCTGCCCGCCCGACAGCCGGCTCGGATACTCGTCGACCTTGTCGGCGAGCCCGACCTTGGCCAGAAGCGCCAGCGCCTTCTCGCGTGCCTGAGCCTTCGGTGTGCCGCGCACGGTGACCGGCGCCTCCATGACGTTGCCGAGCGCGGTCATGTGGGGAAACAGGTTGAAGTGCTGGAAGACCATACCGGTGCCGGCGCGGAAATTCGCAAGAGCGCGCGTGCCCGGCAGCTTCGTGCCCGGCCCGAAGGCGAAGCTGTCGGCCCCGACGCGCACCTGCCCGCCATTGGGGGTCACCAGCAGATTGATGCAGCGCAGCAGCGTGGATTTGCCAGATCCCGAGGGGCCGATGAGGGCGACGACCTGGCCCTGATCGACGCTGAGATTGATGTCCTTGAGGACCACGAGATCCCCGAACTGCTTGCGCAAGCCGGCGATCTCGATCTTCGATTGCGTGTCCATCGCCAAAGCCTCAATCGCTCGTGGACAGCTTCTTCTCGCCCTGCCGGACGATGATCGTCAGCGGGTAGAGAAGCAGGAAATAGGCGACGGCGACGGCGCTGTAGACCTCCAGCGGCCGATAGCTGTCATGGGCGGCGATCTGGCCTTGATAGAGCAGGTCCGGCACGGCCAGCACCGAGACCAGCGAGGTGTTCTTGAACTGGATGATCGACTGGTTCATCAGCGGCGGCACCATGCGCTTTAGCGCCTGCGGCAGGATGATGCGCCGCATCGCCTGGAACGGCGTCATGCCGAGCGCGGCCGCAGCCTCCGGCTGGCCGGGATCGATCGAGACGATGCCGCCCCGGATGATCTCCGCATAAAACGAGCCGCCATAGAGCGACAAGGCGAGGATCGAGGCGGTGATGGCAGAGATCTCGATGCCGCTCAGGATCGGCAGCGCGTAATAGAACCAGACCAGTTGCACGAGCACCGGCGTGCAGCGGAAAACCTCGATATAGGCATGCGCCAGCCAGCGCAGCGGCGCGAAGGCTGACAGCTTCGCCAGCGCAGCCGCCAACCCCACGACGAGGCCCAGGCTCACGATCGCGACAGTGAAGCCAACCGTGACGCCGAGCCCGTTCAGGAACAGCCAGCGATAGCTCCAGAGGAAGTTGAAATCCCATTGGTACATGAGGCGGGGTCCGGGAGATGCTGAGGCTGGGCCGTGACGGCCCGACGAATTATCGCCGGAACGTACAGAGGAACCGCGACGTCGTCCCGGATGCAGCGAAGCGGAACTCCGGGATCCATCGTAGAGCACTGTCGAGCCCTACGATGGATCCCGGGGCAAGCCCGGGATGACGACGTGACCCTGAGATGAGTCAGCCGCGCCGTCAGTGGTCGCAGATGGCGCGGGCTCCGTCCCTCAGAGCGTGACGCCGGCCGGCATGTCGGCCTCGGTGATGCCGACCGCTTCCATGTTCTTGATGATGACGCTGCGGATCAGGCCAAGGCCCCGGTTGAACTCCAGCCAGGTGTTGACGTAGTCGCGCCAGGTCTTGTCGGCCTCGCGGCGGAAGCCGGCATTCGAGGTCGTGGCGAAGACCGGGGTCGGTACGACGAGCTCGCCGAGCTGCGGGTTCTTCTTCAGCATGGTCAGCGAGAGCATCATCACGATGCACTGCGCGTCGGCGCGGCCGGTCATCACGGCGGTGGCCGCCTCGTCGACCGCCTTGAAGCGCGAGATCTGCGCCTTGGGGCAGAGCCGCGTCGCGACCTGGTCCTGCGAGGAGCCGGCATCGACGGTGATCTTCACGGCGGGGGTGTTGAACTCGTCCCAGGTCTTCTTGCCGAGACCCTTCTTGGTGATCATCGTGAAGGCGTTGTTGAACACCGGCACCGAGAAATCGATCACCAGGGCGCGCTTGGGCGTCGGGTTGAGACCGAAGAAGATGTCAGTCTTGCCCGATTGCAGGTCGAGCACCGAATTGCCCCAGGTCGTCTCGGTGATCTCGAGCTCGACCTCGAGTTCCTCCGCCAGCGCCTTCGACAGGTCGATGTAGAAGCCGCCCCACTGGCCCGTGGAAATGTCCTTCATGTAGTAGGGCGCGGCACCGGCGACCGCGCCGATCCGCAGCTTCTTGGTACGGCGGATGCGGTCGAAGGTCGTCTCGGCGGCCGGGGCCGTCTGCGCCTGCGCCGACGAAACGAGGCCGGCGGCGGCAAGTCCGGCTGCAGTGGCGCCGATGGCGGTGGCGAGGTTTCTGCGCGAAATCATGGTGATCCCCTCTTTGCGTGCTTCGGTCGTCCGCGACGCGGCCTTGCGGCCCGCCTGCCTTACTCGATTGGAAGCCCTTGGCAATCAAGCGGCATTTCGTGTGTCCTGATATGCGCCCTTGGCCGCATCAGCGCCACGGGATTCACTTGCAAGCCGCGAGCCGGCCCGCGTCGCGAGGAAATCGGCGAGCGAGGCGTCCTCCTGCCGCACGAAACCCTGCTGCGGCAGCTTGCCCCCCAGGAAGAGTTCGACCATGGCGACGCAGCCGGCTGCGGTGGTGAGCTGAATCGCGCTCATCGCCGGCGTACCGTCATAGCGCAATACCATGCTGTCCTCCTCCAGCCGGCCCGCCTTCTCGCCGATGCCGGTGACGAAGACGACGACCACGTCCTTGCGGGTGAAGGGCGCCGCATGGCTGAGGATGCGCCGCATCGTCTCCTTGTCGTCGGCGAGTTCGAGGCCGCGCAGCAGGAGCTTCATGATCTCGGCATGGCCGGGATAGCGCAGCGTCTTGTAGCTCATGTCGCGGACCTTGCCGGCCAGCGTCTCCGTCAGTGTGCCCAGTCCGCCCGAGGTGTTGAAGGCCTCATAGGCCACGCCGTCGATCATGACGCTCTCGAGCCCCTCCAGCGCCGGCACCAGGATCGGCTTGCCGTCGAAGACGATCTCGCAGGGGTTGCAGTACTCGTTGATCAAGCCGTCGACCGACCAGGTGACGTTGTAGCGCAGCGCATTGGTCGGATAGAGCGGCAGCGCCCCGACCCGCATCTTGATCGTCTTGACCGTGTCGAAACGCGCCGCCATGTCGGCCCCGAGGATGCAGATGAAGCCCGGCGCCAGCCCGCATTGCGGTACCAGCGCCACGTTGGCCCCGGCGCCGATCTGCTTGATGTAGGCGGTCGTCTCGACATCCTCGGTCAGGTCGAAATAATGCCTGCCGGTCTCGACCGCGACGCGGGCGATGCCCTTGTTGAGGAAATACGGGCAGGCGCTGACGACGATGTCGCGATCGGCCAGGAAAGCCCGCAAGGCGTCGAGATCGGCGGCATCAACGACCTCCGTCGCAAAGCGTCCGTCGGCAGCCTGTGCGAGTTGCGCCGGCGAGGCGTCCGCCAGCGTGACCTTGTGCCCCTGCTCGGCCAGCATTCCGGCGATGATCGCGCCGATTTGCCCGGCGCCCAGCACGGCGATCCGCCTGCGTTCGATCGTCATCATCTTGCTCCTGTTCATCATGCTCAAAGTGCCGCCTGGACTCCGACCGCCTCGGGATCGACCCCGGCCTTTTTGAGCCAGGAGAACACCGGGGGCAGCCTGTCGGCGATGGATTCGACGGCGATGTCGAGGAATACCGGCTCGTTCAGCGCGAAGGCTTCAGTCAGCGCCGTCTCCAGTTGCTCGGGCGTCTCGATGCGATAGCCGCGGATGCCATAGACGGCGGCGAGCCTGCTCATGTCGTAGGAGCCGAAATCGACCGCGAAGCTCGGATCGTTCGTGCGTGCGTCATGGGGCGCGCCGGCCTGGGAGGCATGCACCCGCTCGGTGACGCGCTGCAGCGCCTTGATCCAGCCGAAACAGGCATTGTTGAAATGGATCAGAACGGCTGGAATCTGCAGCCGGGCGAGGGTCTCCAGTTCGCCGGCCGACATGCCCAGCGATCCATCCCCGAACAGCGCGACCGGCCGTAGATGCGGCGCGGCGAAATGCGCGCCGACGACGGCGGGGATGGCGTAGCCCAGACCGCCGAAGAAGCGCGGGATCACGAGCTTCGATTCAGGGTCGCGCAGCCGCAGGAAGCGCGTCGCATAGGGCGTCGCGGTGCCCGCATCCGAGACGACATGGCAGGGCGTCGGCAGATGGCGGTTGAGCGCCTCGATCACCCGCTCCGGCCGCAGCGGCACGGTATCGTCATGGAGATGAGGCGTCATCGCGTCCCAGAACGCAGCCCGACGCGTATTGATCTCGTCGACCCAGGCCGCCGTCGCGGGCGTGTAGCCGGCCGGAACCTTGGCTAGCAGCGCCTCGATCACCGCCTGCGCGTCGCCAACCAGCGGTTCGTCGATCGGGTAGGTGTTGCCGATCGTCTCCGGATCGAGGTCGATCTGCACGATTCGGGTGCCGCCACTGGGGACCGGCCACTGCCAGTTCATCGTCGCGACCGAGCCCATGCGGCAGCCCACATAGATGACAAGGTCGGCTCGGCCCAGAGCCCAGATCGCATGGGGATGGAAGCCGTTGTCGCCGATGATGCCGATGCCGAGCTTGTGGTCGTCGCGGATGATCCCCTGCCCCGTGATGGTGGTCACCACCGGGATCTGCAGCCGCTCGGCGAAAGCGGTCAGGCTCGCGGCGGCACCCGAGCGATTGGCGCCGCCGCCCGCGACGATGACTGGGCGGCTGGCGGCCAGCATGCCGTCGAGCGCGCGCGCCAGGTCGGCTTCCGGCGGGCGCGTCCGCGACGACGGCGCACGGCGGCATTGCGCTTCGATATGAAGTGAAACCCCGGCTTCGGGCAGTGTCTGGTAAAGGATGTCCTCCGGCAGGGTCAGGACGACCGCACCGGGGCGGCCCGCCGTCGCCTCTCGGAAAGCCCGCCGCACCAGTTCCGGCAGCTTGCCGATATGCCTGAGCGTCTCGGTGCGCTTCGCGATCGGGCGGAACAGGTCATCGACCGCAAGCTCGGTAAGCGTGCCCCGCCCGACACCGGGCTGCGGGATGTCGTTGACCAGCAGAATGAGCGGAACCGACGACTGGTTGGCTTCCGCGACACCGGGAAGGCCGTAGAGCGCGCCGGCCCCGCTGGGCACCTCCGCCACGCCCGGCTTTCCCGACAGCCGCGCATAGCAATCGGCCATGAACACCGCCGAGCGCTCGTCCCGGCACATGATGTGGCGGGGACCGTCAAGGGCCGTCCTCAGCGCTTCGTACAGGGCGACATTAGTGTCGCCGGGCACGCCAAAAATGACGTCCACGCCATAATCAGCCAGCATGCTCACGAGAGCGGACGCACCATTCATTCTGGAGGCTCCTTGGATCTATCCTTTTGTCCCGGAGCGGCGGCGCGACATAAATATTCAAATCGCTGGTCTGGCGTGGAATATTCGTAAATTCCGCAGGATAACGCATAAATTACGTGTAAAACTCACAAAAATGCTCAGAAACTGAGCGGACTGCCCGTGTAGGAGGCCGTCATTGCCCGATCTCCGCTCACCTTTCGAATTTGCGCGCGAGAAGAATCGAGGAGGTGGTGCGACGGACCCCCTCCATCTCCGCGATCCAGTCGATGATTTCGTCGAGATGCGTCGATGTTGCGCATCTAATCTTGACGAAGAGGTCGAAATGTCCGCTCAACGTGTAACACTGAATGACTTCGGGGCGTTTCCGAAGCAGGGGGATCACGTTTCCCTGCTGTTTGACTTCAAGCTCGACCATGATGATCGCCGAAAGCGCCGTGTTGTGGCTATCGTCTTTTCCAAGAACGGTCGTATAGCCGACGATGGCGCCTTCTCTTTCGAGCCGCGTGAGGCGCCCCTGCACGGTCGCGCGCGACACACCAAGCGTCTTGGCGACCTCCGCCAGCGGAACCCGTGCGTTCGCAGTCAGGATATTGATCAGTTCCTGATCTTTTCTGGCGTCCGAGGGCCTGGCCATTTGACCTCCATATCCCGATCGTTTCGCTGGATTATGGAGGTAAACCAATCGCCGTGGAGTGAAAACCGGAAATCCGGCGGATCGATACACACCACGGCGAGGCGCAGCCTGTTCATCTGCCCCAGCGCAGAACGGCGGCGTCGAGGCTTTTGGCGATCTCGATCAGACCGGCCTGCGTCACAGGGTGAGGCAGCTCGAGCGGATGACGCAAGGCGGCCGAGCCGATGATGCCGCCTTCCTTCATGAGGATTTTCGCAGCGGACAGGCCGGTCTGGCGGTTCTCGTAGTTGATCAGCGGCAGCCAGCGCGCATAGGCCGCCATGGCCTCGTCACGGCGCCCGGCGAAATAGGGATCGACGATCTGGCGGATACCGTCGGGATAGCCACCGCCCGTCATCGCGCCGGTCGCGCCGGCATCGAGATCGGCCATCAGCGTAATCGCCTCCTCGCCGTCCCAGGGCCCTTCGATCGTCTCGCCGCCGAGTTCCAGCAGCGTGCGCAGCTTGGCCGCCGCTTGTGCGACCTCGATCTTGAAATAGGAGACGTTCTGGATCTCGCGGGCGAGCTTCGCCAGGAACGTGGGCGAGAGCGGCGTACCGGCCACCGGCGCGTCCTGGATCATGATCGGGATCGAGATCGCATCCGAGACGCGGCGGAAGAAGGCCTCGATCGCCGCCTCGCCGACCCGAAAGGTCGCCCCATGATAGGGCGGCATGATCATCACCATGGCCGCGCCCTTGTCCTGCGCGCGGCGCGAACGCTCGGCGCAGACGGCGCTGCCGAAATGCGTCGTCGTCACGATGACGGGCACCCGGCCCGCGACATGGTCGAGCGCCGCATCCATCACCGCGTCGCGCTCGGCATCGGTCAGCACGAACTGCTCGGAGAAGTTCGCCAGGATGCACAATCCGTCCGAGCCTGCCTCGATCATGAAGTCGAGGCAACGGCGCTGGCCTTCCAGGTCGAGCGTGCCATCGTCGTGGAAGATGGTCGGCACGACGGGGAAGACGCCGCGATAGGGTCTGGTGGCTGCAGGCATGGCCGTGCTCAATCCTGGTTTGTGAGAAGGTGGGATGGGGCGATCAGACGATGCGCCCCGGGGAGCCGTCCGGACGCGTCGGCGTGCGTCGCGCCATGCCGACGCAAACCGTTGAAGATGACGCCGACCATGGCCTCGGCCGCACCCTCGATGTCGCGGGCCGCGATCGCGTCGACGATCTTCCGATGCGCCATGATGACGATGTCCCGCTCAGCCTCCTCGACCGGCGCGCTCAGCAGGAAGGACGCCCGCAGCGCCACGTCGATGACGCCGCCGACCGAGCGCATGAACGGATTGCCCGAGGCATTGGCGACCGCCACATGCACAGCGAGATCGGCCTCGGCGAAGGCCGCGGAATCGGACGGCTCGCTTTGCATTGCGGCCAGGCCGGCGCGCATCGCGTCGAGATCGGCCTGCGTCCTGCGCTCTGCCGCCAGGGCCGCCGCGCGTGGCTCGACCGCCAGCCGGATCTCGGCGAGGTCGTCGAGGAAACGGCGGTCGATACCGGCCTGAAGGTGCCAGGCGAGCAGGTCGGCGTCGAACATGTTCCAGGCGGCGCGCTCTCGCACCACCGTTCCGACCCGGGCCTTGGTGGTGAGCAGGCCCTTGGCGACGAGCGTCTTCACGCTTTCGCGCAGCACCGGGCGAGAGACGCCGAAGCGCAGCATCAGTTCGGCATCACCGGCGAGCTTGGACCCTTCCTTGGCACGGCCGGTGATGATGTCCATGGCGACCGTCCGCGCCACCTCGGCGTGGTTGGAGTGCTCCCGCCGTTCAGGAATCGCGACGAGGCCGGGTTTCATGGCGTGGTCCCTTTTGCGCTGCGCCCCGCACGGAGCGGCGGGCCAGCGCCAGAGTCGCCCGCACGGAAACGTTGAAGGCAAACAGCAGGATGCCAGCAACGATCCTGGGCCACCAAACGCGACCATGTGGAGATGATGGATCGATGCGCCTCTACGTGCACTCTCCTCGTTTATCGGGATCGCTCACATCTGTAAACAGTCATACTATCTTACTGATATGCCATGGCCTTTGGCAGCCGCTTCGGGCCGTGACGCGTGGGAGCATATGCCGGCGGTAGAGCACACCCGGCATCAGATTTCCGCGGGGAACCCGGCCATTGGCTCGTCAGGCAAGATTTGTCGCTTCAGGCACAAGACGTCGGCCTGGCGAGCTGACACCTGAAGCTGCGTTTTGCCTCCTGTGTCCACGTTGATCCGTCCTTGGGCCGCCTGCGTAAAACGGACCGATGACAGGAGCGCGGCGATGACGCTGAACCGTAGTGCAGGCCCGGATGGACAGCGTCGACCCCGTAGGCTCGGCAACATCCGAAGCCGGTATGACGGCCGTGGCACCACCCGCTTCGGTCGCCCGCCGATGTGTCGGATATCGGGCCATTGAAGACGCTGGTGTTGATCCTCGGCGACCAACTGAGCCGCGACATCGCCGGGCTCGACGGGTTCGACCGCGATCGCGACGTGGTTCTCATGGTCGAGGTCTCGCAGGAGACGACCTATGTCCGCCATCACAAGCAGAAGATCGCCTTCATTCTGTCGGCGATGCGGCATTTTGCGGTGGCCTTGCGGGAAGAAGGGCTAGCGGTCGATTATGTGAACCTCGACGATCCCGCCAATACCGGCTCCTTCAGCGACGAACTGGCGCGCGCGGTCGACCGCCATCGCCCGGGGCGCGTCGTCGTCACCGAGCCGGGCGAATGGCGCGTCCGCCGGATGATGGACGACTGGTCGCAGCGGCTGGGCATTCCCGTCGACATCCGCGACGATGACCGGTTCTTCTGTTCGCGGGCTGAGTTCCGGGCCTGGGCGGAGGGCCGCAAATCCTACCGCATGGAGTTCTTCTATCGCGAGATGCGCCGCCGCACGGGCCTGCTGATGGAGGGCGACGAGCCGGTCGGCGGTCGCTGGAACTTCGATGCCGAAAACCGCAAGCGCTTGCCCTCAACCGTCGTGCCGCCGCCCCGCGCCGGCGTGGAGCCCGACGCCGTCACGCGCGACGTCCTCACCATGGTCGCCGCGCGCTTCGCCGACCATTTCGGCGATTGCGACGACTTCCGCTGGGCCGTGACGCGCGACGATGCCCTGGCCGCGCTGGATCACTTCATCACCAGGGCGCTGCCGCATTTCGGCGATTACCAGGACGCGATGGCGCAGGACGAGCCGTTCGTGTTCCACGCTTTGCTGTCGCCTTATCTCAATGTCGGCCTGCTGCTGCCCCGCGAGGTCTGCGTTGCGGCCGAACGCGCCTTTCGCTCAGGCGACGCCCCGCTCAACGCCGTCGAGGGCTTCATCCGGCAGATCCTCGGCTGGCGCGAATATGTTCGCGGCATCTACTGGGTGGAGATGCCGGCTTACGCCCAAACCAATGCGCTATCGGGCGACCGGCCGCTGCCCTGGTTCTACTGGTCCGGCGAGACGGCGATGAACTGCCTCGCGACGACGATCGCCGATACGCGAAAGCATGCCTACGCGCATCACATCCAGCGCCTGATGGTGACCGGCAATTTCGCGCTCCTGGCCGGCATCAGGCCGACCGAGATCGAGGCGTGGTATTTGGCCGTTTATGCCGATGCCTTCGAATGGGTCGAGTTGCCCAACACCCACGGCATGGTCATGTTCGCCGATGGTGGCCTGCTCGCCTCGAAGCCCTATGCCGCGTCTGGCGCCTATATCGACCGGATGTCGGATTATTGCGGGCGCTGCGTCTACGACCCCAAGATCAAGACCGGCAAGGGCGCGTGCCCCTTCAACGTTCTCTACTGGAATTTCCTGATCCGCAATCGTACCGTGCTGGAGCGAAATCCGCGCATGGCAATGCCCTACAAGACGCTCGACCGGATGCCCCCAGACCGGGTCGCAACAATCACGCGGGAAGCGACAGCCGCCCTCGACAGTCTCGACCAGCCAGAACCAGGGCGCCCGGCCGAGCAGACCGATCTGTTCGCCTGACATGATCGGCCGGTGAAACAGGGCATTGGTGGGCCGGGCCGGACTCGAACCGGCACCGGCGCTGTTATGAGCAGCGAGCTCTAACCATTGAGCTACCGGCCCGCACTCCGCGTAACATCGCGGGCGCCGGTCAAGCAAGGCTCCGTCTGTCGAAACGCAAAGGCCCCGCCGTCGCATGACGGCGGGGCCTGATCCCCAATGGAGAGCTTTGTCGCGCGGTGAGGCGTGCCTGCGCCTTCAGGCGGCCCTGGCGACCAGTTCCTCGTCCGCGCCATGACCTTCCCGAAAGCGGAAGCGGGCGATGTGCTCGCTGAGCGCGCGGGTCTGCTCGTCGGTGAGGGCCAGCGCCGCGTTGGTCTCCTCGACCAGCGCCGCATTCTGGTGCGCCATGGTGCCGATGCCGTCGATCTCGGTGTTGATCGCCGAAACGTCGCTGGCCTGGTTCTTCGCCGTCAGGGAGATGCCGTTCATCAGCCCGGTCAGGTCGTTGACCGAGGACACGATCGCCTCGAACATCTGTGCCGTCTCCTCGACCAGACCGACGCCGACCTTGACGTCGCCATGGGCGGCCTCGACCAGCTTCTTGACGTCGTTGGACGCATCGGCCGAGCGCTTGGCCAGGCTGCGCACTTCGGTTGCGACGACCGCGAAGCCGCGGCCGCTGTCGCCGGCACGCGCCGCCTCGACGGCTGCGTTCAGCGCCAGGAGGTTGGTCTGGAAGGCGATCTCATCGATCATCGCGATGACCTCGGAGATCTTGTTCGACGAGGTTCGGATACGCTGCATCGCTTCGAGTGCGGAGGCGACCACCTTCTCGCCCTGCTGGGCCTGGCTCTCGGCGCCCTCGGCCATTCCGGTCGCCTGGGCGGCTTCCGACGCTGTCTTCTTCACCGTACCGGCGAAGGCGCCGAGCTGGTTGGTCGCCATCGAGACGGCGTTGCTCTCCTCGCTCGTCCGCTGGGCGAGATCGGTCACGCCGTCGAGGATCTCCGTCGTCGCGCTGCGCACCGCCGTGACCGTCTCCGAGAGCTTGGCGAGCGTGCTCTCGAACTCGTTGGCGAGCCCGTTGGTACCGTGCTTCAGCTCGGCGAAAGCGCCCTGATAAAGTCCCTCGACGCGGGTCGAAAGATGCCCGGCCGAAAGCTCGGCCAGCACATCGCAGGTCTCCTTAAGGCCGCCCTGCACCGTCTCCAGCAGTTCATTGACCGATCCGGCGAGCGCGTTCAGCTCGGCGTCGGCGAAGTTCGCCTGGACGCGGCGGCTGAAATCACCGGCGGCTGCTGCCGCGACGACCTCGCCGAAGGCGGCGCCCAACTCCTGCATCATCACGCGGCGCTGGCTTTGGGCCAGAGCATCATTCTCGATCTTGGCTGCTTCGGCCGCGCGCAGCGCAACCGCATTGTCGCGGAAGAGCAGAACGCTCTTGGCGATGTCGGAAACCTCGTCATTGCCCTTGGTCTCGACCACGGTCTCGAGCGCGCCATCGGCGATCGCACGGGTCGCCGCCCAGAGCCGGTTCAGGCGCCCAACGATCACCGGCCGGACATAGAGCAGCGAAAGGGAGAGCGCGATCAGCAGCGAGCCGACACCGATGGCGCCGAGCCACATCTTGCTCTGCTCGATCAGCGTCGCCGTCGAGGCGCTGGCCGTCACAGCCTCGCCACGCGCGCCCTCGACGAGCTTTTCGACCTGCCCCCGCAGCGTCACCGCAGCGCGCTCGACATCTTTCAGCGTCGCCGAGATCTGGGCCAGCGTGGCGAGATCACGCTGCCGCGTCTCGACGATGCCGTTGCGCCCCTCGCCGACCGCAATCACCGCCTCGACGACCTGATTGCGGAACGGATTGGCCGAGACATTCTCGGCCGCCGTCAGCTCCATACGAACCCGCATGACACTTGCATTGAACCGCGCCTGGGCCAGATCGAGGCGGGCCTTGTCCGGCACCTGCGCGGCTTCGCGCAGCATGCCCATGAGTTCGTTGACCTGCGCCTCGAGCTTGCGGGCGAAATCGAAGACCGGGAAGTCCTTGTCGTTCAGGGTCTTCATCGCGGCATCGAGCTGCTCGCCGGAGAGGCCCTTGATGCTCTCGATGCCCATGGTGACGTTGAAGCGCGCCTCATCGGCCTCGGAGCCGACCACGCCGCTGAACACCCGCCCGGCCTTGGTCAGGTTCTCCAGCGATGCATTCAGAGCGGCCGTATTGCGCATCCGGGCGCCGGTCAGGTCGTTGATGTCGTTGATCGCACGCGACAGATCGTCCACGGCGGTCTGGGTCGGCTTCATGTCTCTGCCGCTCAGCGAACCGATCCGGCGGATGAGGTCGAACTGGCGAGCCTCGATCTTGTCGAGCTCATTGGTCAAGTTCGCGCGCTGCTGGACGTTTTCGATATCCATGAAGCGAGGTGCGAGTGCCGACGACTGCGTGGCTGCCTGCGAGAGTTCGAGCGCGAGCTCGACCATCGGCATCTTCTGCCCGGCAAGCTCCTGCACGGTGGTGCCGATCCGCCCGTAGGACAGCCATGCCACGCAGGATGCGACGATGGTCAGGGCTGTCATCAGCCCCAGCGCCGCATAGATGCGCGCGCCGATGCCGATACGCGCGGCCTTGCGTTGGCGGGAGGGCTTGGTGGCCTTCGTCATCGATCGCTCTCCGAATGCGCCGCGACAAGATGGGATGACGAAGCCGGTGCGAGACCTGTCTGGCTGCCCCTGGGGAGCAGCCACAGCACGGCCCGTCGATGGGCACGCGCTCGCGCGGCAACCCATTAGGACAAGCTCCCCGAACCGGCCCGCGCCATGACCTGTCGGCCTGCGAAATCCTCGTTCGCGTGCATGATCGGCCGCATGCGCTTAAAGAACGCTTAAACGAACGGATTCTTCTGAATCACCGCCTCCGGGGCCTGCTTTACCTTTGGTTAGGAGTTGCAGACCGCAAATCCGGCGATGCGCTCAGGTTTCGGCCAGCTTCGGCACAGGCCGCGGCCGTCCGTCCTCATCGATCGCAACGAAGGTGAAGGTCGCGTCCGTGACCTTCTCGTGCACCATGGTGCGGAAGCGCCGCGCCCAGGCTTCGACATGGATTTTCATCGAGGTCCGCCCGACCGCCTCGATCTCCGTATAGACGCTCAGCACGTCGCCGACCTTCACCGGCCGGATGAAGGTCATCGCATCGACGGCGATGGTCACGACACGCCCCTGGGCCCGGTCGACGCCGGCGATGCCGCCCGCCGCGTCCATGCGCGACATCACCCAACCGCCGAAGATGTCGCCATTGGCGTTGGTGTCGGCCGGCATCGCATTGATGCGGACCGTCAGATTGCCGCGTGGTGCCTCGTCCCGCGCGACTCCAGCTTCCATCGTCATCGGCTCCCCCCTCGAATCCCGGTCATTGGAGCATGCGTTGCGGGGCCCGCGCCAGATCAAAGGACAGGCGACGAGACGCCCCGCTCAGGCCGCGCCCAACTCCTTGCGCACCAGCGCGGCCCCTGCCGCCAGCGCCGCGAGCTTGCCGTAGGCGACCTCGGAGGTCATCGGCGCCAGGCCGCAATTGGTGCAGGGGAAGAGCTTCTCGGGCGCCACGAAGGCGAGCACGTCCCGGATCGTCGCCGCGACCTCCTCGGCCGTCTCGATCGCGTTGGAGGCAACGTCGATGGCGCCCGCCAGCACGTCCTTGCCGTCGAGCAGCTTGATCAGGTCGAGCGGCACCTTGGAGTTGCGGCATTCCAGCGAGACCTGGTCGATCGAGCTTTTCGCGATCGCCGGGAAGGTCTGCTCGTAATGGCGCCACTCCTCGCCGAGCGTCGCCTTCCAGTCGATATTGGCCTTGATGCCGTAGCCGTAGCAGATGTGGACGGCGGTGGTCGCGGTCAGGCCCTGCGCCGCGCGCTCCAGGCAGGCGATGCCCCAATCCGGCACTTCCTTCATATAGACGTTGAAGGCGGGCTCATCGAACTGGATCACATCCACGCCGATGGCCTGCAACTCGTGCGCCTCCTCGTTCAGCACGGCGGCAAAGGCCATGGCGAGGTCCTCACGGCGGCCGTAATGCTCGTCGGCGATGGTATCGACGATCGTCATCGGCCCGGGCAGCGTGAACTTCAGCTTGCGCATAGTGTGGGCGCGCGCGGCGCGCGCCTCCATCCCATGCACTGGACCCTTGCGGGCGATCGCGCCCGTCACGGTCGGCACCTCCGCCTCGTAGCGGTTGTTGCGGATGCCCATGATCGTCTTCTTGTCGAAATCGATCCCCGCGAGGTTGGCGAGGAACCCATGGACGAAATGCACCCGTGCCTGCTCGCCGTCACCGACGATGTCGATGCCCGCATCCTCCTGCAGTTTCACCGAGAGGATCGTCGCGTCGCGCCGCCCCTCCTGCAGCGCCACGCCCTCGAGCTTCCACGGCGCCCAGAGCCTTTCGGACTCCGCGAGCCAGGTCGGCTTGGGCAGGCTGCCGGCGATGGTGGTGAGGAGCATGGCATATCCTTCAGGAGCCTTTGATTGCGCCGACATCGGACGGACGGCAGCCCGGCGTCAACCCTGCCGATGGTGTCTGCGACGTTGTTGCCAAGGCGCGTCAGGGACAATGGCAGGCCTTATCCGATCTCGTCCCCGACTGAGCATGAGAGGAGCGGCAGCACTCAGGCGGCGACCAGGGGCGCCAATTCCGCATAAGCCTCGGCCTTGGCCACCTGTTCGCGCGTCAGATCATAGCTGTTCTGGAGGTTGAGCCAGAAGCCGGCCGAGGCACCGAGCACCCGCTCGAGCCTGATCGCGGTATCGGCCGTCATGCCGGTCTCCGCCCTCAAGAGCTTGGTGACCCGCGTCGGCGGGACCTTCATGGCGCGCGCCAAGGCACGAGCCGAGATTCCCATCGGCACCAGAAACTCGTGCTGCAGCATTGCGCCCGGATGTGTGGTGATGCGCGCCATCGTCAGATGTCCCTCAATGATAATCCGTGATCTCGATCGCGTAAGTTTGGGTGCCGTCCCATTTGAAACAGATCCGGTACTGATCGTTGATCCGGATGCTCCATTGTCCCGAGCGGTCGCCCCTGAGGGCCTCGAGACGATTACCCGGGGGCACGCGAAGGTCGTCCAGACGCGTAATGTTCATGACGCGATCGAGTTTGCGCAGCGCGATCGCTTCGAAGCTGCGCCAGCGAGGATGGCAAAGTCCATCTTCGTAAAGCGCCAGCGTATGCTTGTCCGCAAATCGCCCCATGCAGGCTGTTTCATATCATGAAACAGAACCGCACTGCAATCGCGCCCGTTCGACGACACGGGGGACCCGCAGTGCAGTTCCGGCCGATGTCTTGAGAGTCGAACCGCGCGTGGGGTGTCAGACGGCCGCCGTCGCCGCCGGTCCCTCAGGCCGCCGCCTTGCCCGCATCATCAGCCAGCAGACGATCGTCAGGTTGACGAGGTTCCAGGCGAGCCCGTTGAGGAAGGCCGCGCGATAGGAGGCGAAGGCGTCGAAGATAGCGCCTGAGACATAGCCGCCGAAGGCCATGCCGAGGATCGTTGCCGACATCACGATGCCGATGCGCATGCCGGCCTCGCGGGCCGGCAGATACTCCCGGATGATCACCGCATACATCGGCACGATGCCGCCCTGGAACAGGCCGAAGATGCCGGTGACGATGAACAGCGAGGTCAACCCGTCGAACCAGAGATAGAGAAACAGCGCCAGCCCCTGCATCAGCGAGCCCAGCGCCAGGGTCGCCGCCCCGCCGATCCGGTCGGCGACGAACCCGGAGCCGATACGGCTGATGATGCCCAGGCCCAGCATCAGCGAGAGCATCTCAGCGCCGCGCGCCACGCCATAGCCGAGATCCCCGCAATAGGCGACGATATGCACCTGCGGCATCGCCATCGCGACACAGCAGCAGAAGCCCGCCACCGCGAGCAGCCATTGCAACTGGTTGGGCGACAGGCCGAGATCGCCGCGCGCACCTTCGCTCGCAGCATCCTGGGCCGCCATGCTTGCGGCCGAGGGACGCCTGCGGAAGAAGGGAGCCAGCGGCAGCATGATCGCCATCACCGCGAGCCCGATGCCGATATGGGTGGCCCGCCAGCCATGGTTCGCCAGCCCCCAGGTGATGACCTGCGGCCAGATCACGCCTGCCAGATAGCTGCCCGAGGCGCCGAAGACGACGGCAAGCCCGCGATGCCGACGAAACCAATGCGACAGATCGGCGATCAAAGGCGAAAAGCCCGCGCCACCACCGACTCCGATCAGGAAAAGATGCACAAGCGCGAACTGCCAGAGGC
>QBLV01000010.1:40869-50837 GCA_003241815.1 Hyphomicrobiales bacterium
CAGAGGCTCTGCGCCAGCCCCGCCAGCATGTAGCCGGAGCCGAGCAGCAGCGCGCCGCCGATGATCGGAACGATGATGCCGTAGCGATCGGCGATGCGCCCCATGGCAATATTGCCGAAGCCGAAGCCCAGCATCACGCAGGTATAGGGCAGCGCGGCGCCCGCCCGCAGCGTGTCGAACTCGGTCTGCACCGAAGGCAGCACCACGACGACCGACCAGGTGCCGACGCAGGCCGCCGTGCCGACCACGAGCGAGACGACCAGGCGCAGCCAGGCATAGGAGGAATCGGGTGCGTAGCGCGGATCGTCAGGGGCCATGCTTCCTCGTCGCGCCGCGGCGGGATACGGCGTTCTTCGCACGAGGATTAGGCA
This sequence comes from Hyphomicrobiales bacterium, assembly GCA_003241815.1. Taxonomy (GTDB): domain Bacteria; phylum Pseudomonadota; class Alphaproteobacteria; order Rhizobiales; family Beijerinckiaceae; genus Allobosea. The sequence goes on from QBLV01000010.1 coordinate 41,241, forward strand.
GGGCACTGTGTCGCCGCAAGAGCGCTCAAAGCGGGGTGGGGCGGCGTCGATGTAGGCACCCGCAGAATCAAGACGGGAGCCTTCACCGCGAGGCGAAGACTCCCGATCAGGATCGGTCGGGCGTGATCAGGCCGCCATGCGCTCGTGGCGGCCCTCATTGATCTCCTCGATGATCTTGGCGACGAAAGCCGGCAGATCGTCTGGCTTGCGCGACGTCACAACGCCCTTGTCGGCCACGACCTCGCTGTCTTCCCACAAAGCGCCGGCATTGATCATGTCCTGCTTGATCGTGCCGTAGGAGGTCAGGCGACGGCCCTTGGCGATGCCGGTGTCGATCAGCAGCCAGGGCGCATGGCAGACGGCCGCGACGACCTTGCCCTGCTTGAAGAAGGCTTCGATCAGCGCGAGCGCCTTGGGGCTGCCGCGCAGCGTGTCGGGGTTCATCTGCCCGCCGGGCAGGACGATGGCGTCGTAGGCATCGGCGCTGACCTCGTCGATAGTCTTGTCGACCTTGACCGCCCGCCCCCAATCCTTCTGGTCCCAGCCGGTGATTTCGCCGGCTTCGGGCGAAACGATATGCACCGTGGCGCCGGCTTCCTTCAGCTTGGCATGGGGCATCTCGAGTTCCGACTGCTCGAAACCGTTGGTGGAGAGGATGAGGATGGTCTTGCCGGATAAGGCGCTCATGGGCGGCCTCCTTGCTGTATCGTCGGGGGTGATAACCCAACAACCTGCGAAAGGGAGGTGCGTTCCTGCGCTATTGGGTCGCCCCGAGACGGTCGCCTTACCCGAACACCGCCTCGCCCTGCTGATCGACGAGCTGCTGGCCCTTGACCAGCGTGAAGTCGGTCGCCTCGGCCACACCGGGAAAGCGATCCGCCCGGACGAAGCGGTGGCTCTTCAACTCGCCCTCGATGGTCTTCTCGACGACGCCGCAGAGCTGCCACTGCCCGCCATCCTGATAGGGCGTCGCATGGATGGTGAAGCCGTTGTGCTCGATGCTCTTGAGCGGGCCGGCCGGCTTCTCGTCAGCCGCCTTGCGGCCACCGAACAGGGATTTCAGGAAGGACATCGGGCTCTCCTCCGGCCATGAATGCAAAGACCCAGGCAGACCTATCCGCGCCGGCCGCCGCTGCCAAGGCCGACGGGGGCCCGTCAGCCCGCCAGATGCAAAACGACCTCGCGCCGGTGCGGCCTGGCGCGGTGCTCGAACAGGTAAATCCCCTGCCAGGTGCCCAGCATCAGCCGCCCCTCCATCACCGGCACCGACAGCGAAACCGGCGTCAGCGCCGCCTTGATGTGGGCCGGCATGTCGTCGGGCCCCTCGCTGCGATGGACGAGATAGTCCATCTCGGGATCATCCGCCGAAGGCACGAGCCGGCGAAAGAAGGCGTCCAGGTCGGCCTGCACATCCGGATCGGCATTCTCCTGGATCAGCAGCGAACAGGAGGTGTGGCGCACGAAGAGCGTCAGCAGCCCGGCCGCGATCCCGGCCTGCGCGACGAAGGTCTCGACGCGGACCGTGAACTCGTAGAGCCCCGGCCCTCTCGTCTCGACGGCAAGGATGCCCTGGCTGATCATGTCGCCAGCGTCTCAGCGCTCGGTGACGGCGAGCTTGGCCCCCAGCGCGACGAAGGCCGCAGCGAAGCCGCGCCGCAGCCAGGCCATCACCGCCGGGCGGCTCACCACCTTGTCGCGCATCGCCGCCGCAAACAGCCCGTAGAGCGCGAAGACGATGAAGGTCATCGCCATGAACACCCCCGACAGCTCCAGCATCCGTGCCAGCGGAGCGGTCTCACCCGCAACGATGAACTGCGGCAGGAAGGCGACGAAGAAGATCGAGAGCTTCGGGTTCAGCACATTGATCGCGATGCCGTCGCGCAGCACGCGCCAGGCCGAGCGCGGATCGGCCTTGGCCTCGACCGTGAGCGCGCCATGTTCCTGCAGCGTCTGCCAGGCCATGAACAGCAGATAGGCGACGCCTGCATATTTGACGATCGCGAAGGCGAGCGCGCTCGCATGCAGCACAGCCGCGAGCCCCACCATCGCGGCCAGAAGATGCGGCACGATGCCGAGCGTGCAGGCGAAGGCGGCGAGAACGCTCGCTCGCGACCCGCGCGTCAGGCCGGCCGCGATGGTGTAGAGCGCGCCGGTTCCGGGCGAGGCGACGATGATCAGGGAGGTAAGTAGAAATTCGGGGGACATGGCGGCGGGCCTCCGGGCGGTGACAGCGCCAGCAAGCCGCAGCCGAGTGGCAAGATCAAGCCCGCCCGATCCATCCTGGGGATGAATCCGATCGTATACTTAGGCATTGACCTAACTAATATCATGCTGTTGGATCGCTCCATGTCCGCCGCCCCGCCCACACTCGACGAGACCTTCCGCGCTTTGGCCGACCCGACGCGGCGCGCGGTGGTGCGGGCGCTGGGTCGCGGACCGGCCTCTGTCAGCGAACTCGCCCGCCCCTTCGAAATGGCCCTGCCGAGCTTTCTGCAACACCTCAGGGTTCTGGAGGCTTCAGGCCTCGTCATCACCGCCAAGACCGGACGGGTACGGACCTGCACGCTGCGGACGGAACCGCTGGCCGCCGCCGAGGACTGGCTCGAAGCCCAGCGCAGCCTCTGGACGAAGCGTCTCGACCAGCTCGACGCCTTCGTCCTGCAACTGAAAGACCCGGAGGAGACGCCATGACCGCCCTGCCCGCAACCGTCTTTGATCCCACACTCGATCTCGAACTGAAACGCGAGGTCGCTGTCGCGCCGCACCTGGTCTGGCGCGCCTGGACCGAGCCGGAGCTGCTCAAGCAGTGGTTCACGCCAGCCCCCTGGAGAACCACCGCCTGCGAGATCGACCTTCAGCCGGGCGGCCGGTTCCGCACCGTGATGCAGGGCCCCAACGGCGAGGAGCACGACAACACCGGCTGCTTCCTCTTCATCGTGCCCGAAAAGCTGCTCGTCTTCACCGACGCGCTCGGCCCCGGCTATCGACCGCTCGGCGCGGGCTTCATGACGGCTTCAATCCTGATCGAGCCCACAGCCAGCGGAACGCTCTACACCGCCCGGGCCTTCCACAAGGACGAGGCCGCGAAGAAGCAGCACGAGGAGATGGGGTTCCACCAGGGCTGGGGCACGGCGCTGGATCAGTTGGTGGCGCTGGCGAAGGGGCTGTGACCTTTGCCATCCACTGTGAGCAATAAAAAAAGCCGGCCACGAGGCCGGCTTTTGCATCAATTGTCCAGGAAGCTCCGCAGCTTCCGGCTTCGGCTCGGATGCTTCAGCTTCCGCAGCGCCTTAGCCTCGATCTGGCGGATGCGCTCGCGGGTGACCGAGAACTGCTGGCCGACCTCTTCCAACGTGTGGTCGGTGTTCATGCCGATGCCGAAGCGCATGCGAAGAACACGCTCCTCGCGCGGGGTGAGCGAGGCCAGCACGCGCGTGGTGGTCTCGCGCAGGTTGGACTGGATCGCGGCGTCGATCGGCAGGATCGCGTTCTTGTCCTCGATGAAGTCGCCGAGATGGCTGTCCTCCTCGTCGCCGATCGGCGTCTCCAGCGAGATCGGCTCCTTGGCGATCTTGAGGACCTTGCGGACCTTCTCCAGCGGCATGGCGAGCTTTTCGGCGAGCTCCTCCGGAGTCGGCTCGCGGCCGATCTCGTGCAGCATCTGGCGCGAGGTCCGCACGATCTTGTTGATCGTCTCGATCATGTGGACCGGAATGCGGATCGTGCGGGCCTGGTCGGCGATCGATCGGGTGATCGCCTGGCGGATCCACCAGGTCGCATAGGTCGAGAACTTGTAGCCCCGGCGGTACTCGAACTTGTCGACCGCCTTCATCAGGCCGATATTGCCTTCCTGGATCAGGTCGAGGAACTGCAGGCCGCGATTGGTGTATTTCTTGGCGATCGAGATCACGAGGCGAAGATTGGCCTCGATCATTTCCTTCTTGGCCTGCCGCGCCTCGCGCTCGCCCTTCTGGACCATCAGCACGATCTTGCGGAACTCCTGGATCTCCAGGCCCGTCTCGGAGGCGAGCGTATGGATGTCCTCGCGCAGGCTCTTGATCCGGTCGAGTTCCGAGCCGACGAAATCGCGCCAGCCCCGCGAGCCCAGCTTGGAGACGCGCAGGACCCATTTGGGATCGAGCTCGCCGCCGACATGCTGCTTGAGGAAGTCCTCGCGGCCGACGCCATAGCTCTCGGCCAGGCGCAGCAGGCGGGTCTCGTGGCCGATCAGGCGCTTGTTGATGTCGTAGAGCTGCTCGACCAGCGCCTCGATGCGGTTGTTGTTGAGCGAGAGCGACTTCACCGCGGTGATGATGTCGTCCTTGAGCTTCTTGTATTTGCGGTCCTGCGACGGCGAGAGCTTGGTGTTCTCCAGCCGGTTGGCGATGTCCTGGTCCTGCAGGCGGCGCAGCTTCTTGTAGTTGTCGGCGATCGAGTCGAACGTCTCGAGCACGCGCGGCTTGAGCTCGGCCTCCATGGCCGAGAGCGAGACGTTGTTCTCGATGTCGTCGTCGTCGAGATCGGAGGGTAGCTCGCCTTCCGGCACCTCCGCCTCGGCGGCCGGGGCCGCGCCCTCGACGGGGATGCCCTCGACGCCCTCGCCCGGCACGACCTGCGGATTCTTGGCGTCGGGGCCGGCATAGGTCGCTTCGAGGTCGATGATGTCGCGCAACAGGACCTTGGCTTCGTTGAGCTCGTCGCGCCAGATGATGATCGCCTGGAAGGTCAGCGGGCTCTCGCAGAGTCCGGCGATCATCGCCTCGCGGCCGGCCTCAATGCGCTTGGCGATGGCGATTTCGCCCTCGCGCGATAGCAGTTCGACCGAGCCCATCTCGCGCAGATACATCCGAACCGGATCGTCGGTGCGTTCGGTCGGCTCGAGATTGCGCTTGACCTCGACGGGCAGGGCCGAGCGCGAGGCTTCGGTCAGCTCGCCGCCCTCCGGCTCTTCCTCGTCGGCGCCGTTGGTGCCGGTGCGCGCAGCGGCGCGCTCCTCGCCGGAGGCTTCCGAATCCTCGTTGTCGACGACGTTGATGCCCTGCTCGCTGAGCTGGCCGAGCACGTCCTCGATCTGCTCGGAGGAGAACTCCTCCGACGGCAGAACCTCATTCAATTCGTCATAAGTGACATAGCCGCGCTTCTTGGCGAGCTTGATCATCCGCCTTACGGCCTGATCGGTCAGATCGAGCAACGGTCCATCGGAGGTCGCAGGCGCTTCCGGCGCGACCTGATCGGTCTTGTCCCGTTCGCTCGTTTTCGTCGCCATCAATCAGCGCTCCGCAGTCTCGCGTCGCCTAGGCTCGGAAGCCATCAGCGGACGCATAAAAGGGCGGCGCGGCCGCAGGTCCGGCGCGCTCACCCACCCAAATCACTTCGGCGAGATGGCACTGCTCATCGTTGATGAACCGTAAACCATCCCCGAACCGGCGCGCGGCAACATGCGGAGCACCGGGCACTCTTGCCATCAATTCCTTGCCATCAATCCCCGGACATCGCCTCCGTCCCCTCGATCGTCTCGAGGCGGGCCTTGACGTCCTTGATCCAGGCGAAATTGGCTTCGGTCGCTTCGTCAGCCAATGCGCGCTCGGCTGCCTTCAGCTCGCTATGTAGCGTCCGCGCGCGCTGATGCAAGACAATTGCCTGACGAATTGAGTCGAAAACCGATTCAGGATCAGCCTCTTGCGCGAGTTTCAGCCGCTCGGCAGGGCCGGTGACCGCCAACAACTGGGCCTGTGCCTCCCGCACGCGGGGCTGCTCCAGCCGGTTCGCCAGCACCTCCTCGTCGAGAATTCCCTCCATCGCGGCATCCAGCAGCGCCTGCCGGAAGCGCTCGGCCGCCGGCCCGTCGAGCGACAGCTCGGAGATTTCGTCGGCACAGCGCAGGATCAGATCGGGGTGGCTGGCCAGCGCCAGCAGGATGAAGGCCTCGCGGGTATCCTCGCCACGCCCCTGCGCCATGATCTTGGTGCGGGTGAGTTGGCTCGACGCCTTCAGCGGCCCGACCAGCCAGGGCGAGACCTGCGGGAAGCCGCCGCGACCGCCCCGTGCCTGGCCGCGCCCGCGCTGGTAGCCGCCATCCCGTCCGCGCTCGGCCCGCGCCGGGGCTGCACTGGCGAAGAGCTGCGCCAGACGCTCCTCCATCTCGCGGCGATAATGCTTGCGCGTGGTCTCGTCGCGGATCTGGCCCAGCGGTTCCTTCAGCCGGCGCTCGAAGGCGGCACGGCGCTCGGGCGTGTCGAGCGGGCCGGCCTCGACCTCCCGCGTCCAGAGCATGTCGACGAGCGGTTGCGCCGCCCCCAGAACCTCGGCGATCGCGATCTTGCCGCCCGAGCGCGCCAGATCGTCTGGGTCCTGCCCCTCCGGCAGGAGCGCGAAGGACAACGACTTTCCGGGCTCCAGCAGCGGCAGGGCGATGTCGATGGCGCGGCTCGCCGCCTTGCGCCCGGCCTTGTCGCCGTCGAGGCAGATCACCGGCTCGTCGGCCATGCGCCAAAGCAGCGTCAACTGGTCCTCGGTCAAGGCCGTGCCCAGCGGCGCCACCGTCTGCGGAAAGCCCGCGAGCGACATCGCGATGACATCGACATAGCCCTCGACGACGATCACCTGCCCGGTGTCGTGCGACGCCTTGCGGGCATTGTGGTGGTTGAACAGCAGCGAGCCCTTGTGGAAGAGCGGCGTCTCCGGCGAGTTCAGATATTTGGCCGAGACCTCGGCGCTCATCGCCCGCCCGCCGAAGGCGACCGGGCGCCCACGCGAATCATGGATCGGGAACATAATGCGGTCGCGGAAACGGTCGTAAGGCACGGCAATCTCCTCGCCATGCACGAGCAGCCCCGCCTCCATCATCAGCTCGGCCGAGACACCCTTGCCCGCGAGATGATCGCGCAACGCGAAACGGTCGGCGGGCCCGTAGCCGATCCGAAAGCGCGTGCGTGCCTCGCCATCGAGCCCGCGCGAGGCGAGATAGCGCCGCGCCGCACCGCCCCGGTCCCCCTGAAGTTCGGCCTCGAAGAAGCGTGCGGCCAGTTCCACGACCTCGTGCAGCCCCTTGCGTCGCTCCTCCTGAACCTGCGCTTCCTGCGTGATCTTGGGCAGCGTGACGCCGGCCTCGGCGGCCAGCTTCTCGACCGCCTCGGGAAAGGACAGCCCCTCCGTCTCCATCACGAATTTGAAGATGTCGCCGTTCTTGCCCGAGGAGAAATCGAAGAACGAAGCCTTCTGGTCGTTGACGAAGAAGGATGGCGTCTTCTCGGCATTGAACGGCGAGAGTCCTTTCCATTCGCGGCCGGATTTGGCCAGCCGCACGCGCTTCCCCACGACCGCCGAGACCGGCAGCCGCGCCTTGATTTCTTCCAGAATGGAGGGCGGGAATTTCATCGTCTCCTATGTGGGCTCAGGCGGGCCGGAAGCCAATCGCGGATGTGTCAGGAGCCTGGATTGTTGGCGCTATCCACAGCCGCGTGATAAAGAAAGCGCGGTAAAAGGAAGAACGCCATGGCGCTCAACATCAAGGATCCGGAGACCGAGAAGGCGGTGCGGACGCTGGCGAAGCGGCGCGGACTGTCGCTGACTCAGGCCGTGCGGCAGGCGGTCGACAACGAACTCGACAAGGACGCGTTGTCGGACGAGGAAAAGGAGCGGCGCGTGGCGGCCGCGATGGCGCGGATGGAGGCGCTCGACCTAAAATACGGCATCAAGCGGGCAGAGCGGTCGATGACGAGGCAGGAAATGGACGACATCGTCGGCTATGACGAGAATGGAATGTGGTAAACCTCGTCGTCGATACCTCTGCCATCGTCGCTTGCCTTACCAAGGAGGGCGAACGGCCAAAATTCATGCGAATCCTAGCTCTTGCCGACCGACGCGTTCTGTCAAGCGTCAATTTACTTGAAGCCCGTATAGTGCTGACGGGATCGAAAGGCCACCGCGCGATTGGGTCGACGAGTTCCTCGACAACGAACGCATCGACATCATCCCCTTCGACGAAGCCCTGTCCGATCTCGCTTTCGAAGCCTATCGCCGCTTCGGCAAGGGCCGCCATCCCGCAAAGCTCAACATGGGTGACTGCGCGGCCTATGCGTTGGCGACGTCACGCGGCTGGCCTCTCCTGTTCAAGGGCGAAGACTTCACGCAGACGGATGTCGAGCGGGCCTGAGCCCGCCCAACCCTTGCCAGTCAACCTGCCAGCGCCGCCTTCACCAGCCCGCTCGCCTTGCCGAAATCCATCTGCCCAGCGTAGTTGGCGCGCAGGATCGCGATGACCTTGCCCATGTCCTTGACCGAGGCCGCGCCGCTCTCGGTCACGGCAGCCGCGATCGCGGCCTTCACCTCGTCTTCCGACATCTGCTTGGGCATGTAACCGGCGATGACCTCGACCTCGGCGCGCTCGCCGGCGGCGAGTTCGGGGCGGCCGTTGGCGTCGTAGATCGCGATCGATTCCTGGCGCTGCTTGATCATCTTCTGCAGCAGGGCCAGCACCTCGTCGGGCGTCGTTTCGGGCTTGCCGAGGCCGCGCGCCTCGATATCCTTGTCCTTCAAGGCCGAGGTGATCAGGCGGATGGTCGAGACCTTGCCCTTCTCGCCGGCCTTCATCGCCTCCTTGAGATCGGCCGTGAAGCGCTCGCGCAGGTTGGTCATAGTGTTCTTTCCTTTTTATCCGCAGGCTCGGCACCTGCTTTGATTGACGGCATGGGAGCGCGTCTTTAAGGCTCGCGCTCCAGATAGCGGCGAGCCGAAACCGCTGCCGCCCATGCATTGCCGCGATCTCGCGGCCTGGACCGAGACATAGACATGACCGCACATGAAGGAAACCCCGCCACGGGCGGCTGGAGCGAGCCGCGCGCGACCGCGCTGCTGGTGCTGGCCGATGGCACGGTGCTGGAGGGCTTCGGGCTGGGCGCCACCGGCGAGGCACCGGGCGAAGTCTGCTTCAACACGGCAATGACCGGCTATCAGGAGATCCTGACCGACCCGTCCTATGCCGGGCAGATCATCACCTTCACCTTCCCCCATATCGGCAATGTCGGCGTCAACGACGACGACACCGAGACGGTCAACGCCGCCGCCTCCTCCGGCGTGCGCGGCGTCGTGCTCCACGCCGCCATAACCGAGCCCTCAAACTGGCGCGCGAGCCGGCATTTCGACGCCTGGCTGAAGGCGCGCAACATCGTCGGCATCTGCGGCGTCGACACCCGCGCGCTGACCGCCCTGATCCGCGACAACGGCATGCCGAACGCGGTGATTGCGCACGCGACAGACGGCGTCTTCGACATCCCGCGCCTGCAGACCATGGCCGCCGAACTGCCCGACATGGCCGGCCTCGATCTTGTGCCGCTGGTGACGTCCTCCCAGCGCTATGAATGGGATGAGACGCCCTGGCAGTGGCCGGCCGGCTACGGCAAGCGCGAGAGCGCGGCCCACAAGGTGGTGGCGATCGATTACGGCGTGAAGCGCAACATCCTGCGCCTGCTCTCCAAGGCCGGCTGCGATGTCACCGTCATGCCCTCGACCGCGACCGCCGCCGAGATTCTGGCGCTGAAGCCCGACGGCATCTTCCTCTCCAACGGCCCGGGCGACCCGGCCGCGACCGGCGAATAC
>QBLV01000010.1:50847-55382 GCA_003241815.1 Hyphomicrobiales bacterium
GCGAATACGCAGTGCCGGTGATCAAGGAGTTGCTCGACAGGAAGGTTCCGACCTTCGGCATCTGCCTCGGCCACCAGATGATGGCACTCGCCGTCGGCGGCCAGACCATGAAGATGAAGCAGGGTCACCACGGCGCCAACCATCCGGTGCAGGACAAGACGACGGGCAAGGTCGAGATCGTCTCGATGAACCATGGCTTTGCGGTCGATCCCGCCTCGCTGCCGGCTCATGCCGTCGAGACCCATGTCTCGCTCTTCGACGGCTCCAACAGCGGCTTCGCCCTGACCGACCGCCCGGCCTTCAGCGTCCAGCACCACCCCGAGGCCTCGCCCGGCCCGCAGGACAGCCATTACCTGTTCAAGCGCTTCGTCGAGATGATGGACAAGGACAAGGCGAAGGCCTGATCTGGCGGTCCGCCGCGGCGGATTTCCTGCCCCTGCCACCGGTCGAGAGCCGCCATGTCACGTTTGCCGCTCATCTGCCTCGTCCTGTCCTTGTCGGCAGCGCCCGCATTCGCGCAGGCGCTATGCGAAGAGATGTGGGGCGAGCGCAACGCGATCTATTTCGACGCCGGATACTGCTTCAAGACGGCGCGCGCCAAGGCGGCCTTCGGCGACAATGCCGACTGCCGATATGACGATATCGCCGACGTGCCGCTCTCGACCCGGCAGCGCGCCGACATCGCCGCCATCCAGCAGCGCGAGCGCAAGCTCGGCTGCCCGCGTTGACAGCTTGGCGGGCGCGGTATTGATACGGGTATGACCAATCCGATCCTGCTCCATAAGACGCAGTATTACGCCCCGTCCTCATAAGGCGGGTCGCATTCTCATGCTCAACCGCCGCGCTGGCGGTTGATATTTGAAACTCACCCGACATCGCGGCCCTCTCAGGGACCAAGACGATGTCGATCAAACGAAAATCCTTCTCCTCCATCGGCCTCCTCGGCTTCGGCGCGTTCGGCCAGCTGATGGCGCGCCATCTCCAGCCGCATTTGCCGCTGGTCGCGTTCGATGCGGCCCGGACGATCGAGCCGGACGGCTCGGGCCGGGGTCTCGTCCCCGGTGGCATGGCCGAAGTCGCGGCCTGCGACATCGTCATCCTCGCCGTCCCGGTCGACGCACTGGCGGAGGCCATCGCCACCCTGCGTCCGTATCTGCGGTCAGGCACCGTGGTGCTCGATGTCGGCTCTGTGAAGATCGAGCCGGCGCGGCTGCTGCTCGCCGGTCTGCCTGATGATGTCGAGATCATCGGCACGCATCCGCTCTTCGGCCCGCAAAGCGCGCGCGATGGGCTGAAAGGCCTCAAGATCGCACTCTGTCCGATGCGCGGCGACAGCGTCCGGCGGATCGCGGCCTTCCTGCGCCGGACGCTCGCACTCGATGTGATCCTGACCACGCCGGACGCTCATGACCGCGACATGGCCATGGTTCAGGGCCTGACCCATCTCGTTGCCAAGATTCTCGTCCGCATGGAGCCGATGCCCCGCCGCATGACGACGCGCAGCTTCGAATTGCTGATGCAGGCGACCGAGATGGTCAGACACGATGCGCCCGGCGTCTTCCTCGCGATCGAGCAGGCGAACCCGCATGCGCGCGCCGTCCGCGAGCGGTTCTTCGCCCATGCCGAGGCGCTCACACAGGCATTGGAACGGGAGCATCGCCCCGAGCAGGCGCCCATGGATGTCAGCGCAGCGGCCGCCAGCCCTTCCACGCCGGGCATTCCTGCCCTATTGCAGCGCAGCATCACTCCCGGACGTCGCGCAGAACCATGATCCGCCTCGAAAACATCGGCAAGCAGAACGGCCAGCAGATCGTCTTCATCGAGGCCTCCGCCTCCCTGTTGAAGGGCGAGAAGGTCGGTCTCGTCGGCCCCAACGGCGCCGGCAAGACCACCCTGTTCCGGATGATCACCGGCGAGGAGCAGCCCGATGAGGGCATGGTCCAGGTCGATCGCGGCACGACCATCGGCTATTTCAGCCAGGATGTCGGCGACATGAAGGGCGTCAGCGCGGCGACCGCCGTAATGGACGGCGCCGGCCCGGTCAGCACGGTGGCTGCCGAGTTGCGCGAGTTGGAGGCCGCGATGGGCGATCCCGACCGCATTGAGGACATGGACGAGATCATCACCCGCTATGGCGAGGTGCAGGGACGCTTCGAGGAACTCGACGGCTATGCGCTCGACGGCCGCGCCCGCGAGGTCCTGGCTGGTCTCGGCTTCAGCCAGGAGATGATGGACGGCGATGTCGGCGCGCTCTCGGGCGGCTGGAAGATGCGCGTCGCGCTCGCCCGCATCCTGCTGATGCGCCCCGACGCCATGCTGCTCGACGAGCCCTCCAACCACCTCGACCTCGAGAGCCTGATCTGGTTGGAATCCTTCCTCAAGGGCTATGAGGGTGCGCTCTTCATGACCTCGCATGATCGCGAGTTCATGAACCGCATCGTCGGCAAGATCGTCGAGATCGATGGCGGCGCGCTGACGAGCTATTCCGGCAATTACGAATTCTATCAGGAGCAGCGCGCGCTGGCTGAGAAGCAGCAGCAGGCGCAGTTCGAGCGCCAGCAGGCGATGCTCGCCAAGGAGATCAACTTCATCGAGCGCTTCAAGGCCCGCGCCTCGCATGCCGCGCAGGTGCAGAGCCGCGTCAAGAAGCTCGACAAGATCGAGAAGGTCGAGCCGCCCAAGCGCCGCCAGACCGTGTCCTTCGAGTTCCAGTCTCCGCCGCGCTCGGGCGAGGACGTCGTCACGCTCAAGGGCGTCCACAAGCGCTACGGCAGCCGCACGATCTATGAGGGGCTGGACTTCCAGGTCCGCCGCAAGGAGCGCTGGTGCGTGATGGGCATCAACGGCGCCGGAAAATCGACACTGCTCAAGCTGGTAACGGGATCGACCGAGCCCGACGCGGGCAACGTGACCGTCGGCGGCTCGATCAAGCTCGGCTATTTCGCCCAGCACGCCATGGAGGTGCTCGACGGCGATCGCACTATCTTCCAGTCGCTGGAAGACCGGTTTCCGCAGGCCGGCCAGGGCTCGCTGCGCGCGCTCGCGGGCTGCTTCGGCTTCTCGGGCGACGATGTCGAGAAGCGCTGCCGCGTGCTGTCGGGCGGCGAAAAGGCCCGGCTCGTGATGGCGACGATGCTCTTCGACCCGCCGAATTTCCTGGTGCTGGACGAGCCGACCAACCATCTCGACATCGCCACCAAGGAGATGCTGATCGCGGCACTGGCGCAATATGAGGGCACCATGCTCTTCGTCAGCCACGACCGGCATTTCCTGGCTGCGCTCTCCAACCGCACGCTGGAGCTGACCCCCGATGGCGTGCATGCCTATGGTGGCGGCTATACCGAATATGTCGCTCGCACAGGGCAAGAGGCGCCGGGGCTGCGGAGCTAGAGCGGGCTCCGCTTTATAAGGCACGTTATCCCGGACGCCGCGAAGCGCAGACCCGGGATGACAGCGTGGTTCCGAGTATAGTCAGCAGTCCGCAGCCACGAGCCTCACCATCCATGACCGACAATCCCCTCACCCGGCCGGGCGCCGCCCACCCCGCAATCACCGAGGCGATGATCGCGACGCTGGTGCGGCGCTTCTACGAGCGAGCGCGCGAGGATGCGGTGATCGGCCCGATCTTCATGGACGCGGTGCAGCACTGGGACGAGCACATCGCCAACATCACCGATTTCTGGAGTTCGGTGATGCTGCGCACCGGGCGCTATCAGGGCCGGCCGATGCGCCCGCATCTGATCCTTCCGCTGGAGCCCCGTCACTTCGATCGCTGGCTCAGCCTGTTCGAGGAGACGGCCACTGAGGTCTGTGGCGTGCCCGACATCGCGGAAGCCTTCATTGTGCGGGCACGGCGCATCGCCGACAGCTTCGAGATGGCACGTGCCGGCCAGCGCGGCGAGATCGCGCGCCCGCGCCACAGCCTGACCTGACCCTCAAACGGCCGGCGCCTGCGGATCGAGGAAGGCCGCGAGGGCCCCGGAAGGCATATCCGCCTCCGTCGCGATCCGTCTCGCCAGCGTCGCCGCCGCGGGTCGCGCTGCGCCCAGCGGCCGGTCGAGCCAATAGGCCACCGGATTGAGCGCGGTTCGCGCGTCAACCCGGACCAGCCGCCCCCTCTCGACCTGCTCCTGCGCGAGGGGCGGGCGCGCCAACGCGATGCCGAGCCCATGCGCCGCCGCATCCAGCACGATGTTGTAGTCGTCGAAGCGTCGGTCCTGCGGGCGCGGTCGGTAATCCAGCCCCTGCGCCGAAAACCAGGCCTTCCAGCCGGCGGCATCCGAATCATGGATCAGCGGATGCGCCAGCAGCCGCTGCGGCTCCCCGTCCCCGATCACGGCCGCCAGCGCGGGCGACGCGATCGGAAAGCACCATTCCTCGAAAAGCTTCAGCGAAATCCGTCCCGGTGCCCCGCCCCGTCCGCATCGTATGCCGAGATCGACGCCCTCCTCCTCGAAATCGACCCGGCGATGCTCGGCCTGCAGGACCATGCGCAAAGCCGGCTCCTGCCCTTCCAGCGCCGCCAGTCGCGGCAT
>QBLV01000110.1:0-2993 GCA_003241815.1 Hyphomicrobiales bacterium
GGCGCCCGGCCCACCCGTGGCCCGCGCCCGGGCGGCCCGCGCCGCGATGGCGAGGCACCAGCGCCCGTCATGGCCGCTCCTGCGGAGGGATCGCCGTCCCCGCCCCGTCCGGAGCGCGAGCCTCGGCGGGACGATCGGCCTCGTTCGGGCCAGCGCGGCCCGCGCCCGGATCAGGGTACCGGCCAGGGCCAGGGTCCAGGTCAGGGTCGCTCCGAGCAGGGTCGCGGCCCACGGCCCGATTTCAAGCGTGACGGTCGCCCGGGTGGCGGGCAGCGCCGCGACGAACGTGGCCGGGAGGATCGCGGTGGCGAGCGCTTCCAGCAGCCGCCGAGGCCCCGCCCCACCGAGCGCGAGCCCGATCCGGATTCGCCCTTCGCCAAGCTCGCGGCCCTGAAAGCGCAGCTCGAAGGCCGCAAGAGCTGAGAGCGGCAGGAGCTGAGGGCGGCAGCGGAACGTGCGGGACGATCGTCAGCGCCTCGACAAATGGCTCTGGTTCGCGCGCTTCGCCAAAACGCGCCCCGTCGCCGTGCGCCTGGTCGAGGACGGCCATGTCCGGATCGAGGGTCGCCGGACGCATAACCCGGCTCATGGCCTGAAGCTGGGCGACGTGCTCACGCTCGCCTTGCCCCACGCGACGATCGTGGTGCGCTTGATATCGCTGGGCGAGCGGCGCGGGTCGTTCGATCAGGCGCAGCTCCTCTATGAGCGGCTGGATGAAGCCGGGCGCGGCGATGCGCCGCTTGCGGACGACGCAGGCGACGTCTAAAAATGCAAGATCGTTTGTATGCAAATGAATTACCGGGCCGGCGATGGGGGAGTTCACGCTCCGGGACGGGCGATAACGCGACACGACCGCTTCCCCCAACGGCCAGATGGACCTTGAATCCCAAGGCCGCGAAGGCTTTATGCGGACGGGGAGGCCACATGACCGAGGAACCTGCGACATGACCTATGTGGTCACCGAGAACTGCATCAAGTGCAAATACATGGATTGCGTCGAGGTTTGCCCGGTCGATTGCTTCTATGAAGGCGAGAACATGCTCGTCATTCACCCCGACGAATGCATCGATTGCGGCGTCTGCGAGCCGGAATGCCCCGCCGAGGCGATCAAGCCCGACACCGAGCCGGGGCTTGAGAGCTGGTTGCAGCTCAATTCCAAATACGCCGCAAGCTGGCCCAATATCAGCCAGAAGAAGGATGCTCCGGCCGATGCCAAGGACTTCGACGGCGTCGCCGGGAAACTCGAGGCGCATTTCTCGCCGGAGCCGGGCGCAGGCGACTGACAACCCGGGAAATTCGCCCTCCGGAACCGCCCAACAGCGTTAACCATTCGTGTGCTGCCGAGCGCAAGCTTGCGGGGAGCTTGTGTTTGGCTTTGATTCGGCGTGTTTTTTATGCTACATAAAAGCTCGTTCGCATTCATTCCGCATGCCCCTGCGAGGTTTTTCACAAAAGGGGCGCTCCCTCGAAAAGGATGACGAGAGCCGCCGGCACATGTGCCGGAGCAATCGACGTCTTTGGCTTGGCGGCACGGACGGAATCGAGCGGCTGAGGCATCGGGTCAGATCCGTTGCGTCAAGCAAAGCATCTGCGGTCATCCGGCCGGAGATTGAGAAGCGCGAGCCCGCATCAAGCGGTCCGGTCAGGAGTCGTAACGGCATGTCCACGGTGAAGAAAGCTGTTATGCGCCAAGGGTTCAAGACGGGCGAATTCGTCGTTTATCCGTCCCATGGCGTCGGTCAGATCACGGCGATCGAGGAGCAGGAAGTCGCTGGCTTCAAGCTCGAACTCTTCGTCGTCAGCTTCGCCAAGGACAAGATGACGTTGCGCGTTCCCACCGCCAAGGCCGCCAGCGTCGGCCTGCGCAAGCTCGCCGATTCCGAGAGCGTCACCAAAGCGCTGACCACGCTGACCGGCCGCGCCCGCGTCAAGCGCACCATGTGGTCGCGCCGTGCCCAGGAATACGAGGCCAAGATCAATTCGGGCGATCTCGTTGCCATTGCCGAGGTCGTTCGCGATCTCTACCGCTCGGAGGCTCAGCCCGAGCAGTCCTATTCCGAGCGTCAGCTCTATGAGGCGGCGGTCGATCGCATGACCCGCGAGATCGCGGTCGTCGATGACATCACCGAGACCGAAGCGCTGAAGAAGATCGAAGGCCAGCTTGCCAAATCGCCGCGCCGCCCGGGCAAGGGCGAGGTGGTCGAGGCCGCCGAGGACGAGGTCGAGAGCGACAACGACGACATCAAGGAGGAGGCCGCCTGATCCAGGCATCCTTCTCCAGAGAAGATCAAAACCCGGCGGGCAACCGCCGGGTTTTTGTTTGGAGGTCTCTTTTTATTTGATGGTCTCGCGGTCGTCTTACGCCGCACCTGTCTCGCTCGCCAGGAAGGCGACCGAACGCTCCCAGGCCAGCTTGGCGGCAGCGGCGTTGTAGCGTTCCGCGCTGGTGTCATTCAGGAAGGCATGATCGACGTCCGGATAAACGATGACCTCGTGCCGGATGCCGGCCGCCTTCAGCGCCGCCTCATAGGCCGGCAGCGACTGCACCAGACGCGTATCGCGCGCCGCATGCTGGATCAAAAGCCGCGCCTTGATCTGCGGCACTTTGGCGAGGTCGGGCGAGCGGCCGTAAAAGACCACGCCCGCCGCGAGTTCAGGCTCCGCGACTGCGAGATCGTTGACCACGCCGCCGCCCCAGCAGAAGCCGATCGCCCCCGTCTTTTCCGTCGCATCTGGGCGAGACGCCAGAAGCTTCAGCGCGGCGCGGCCCTGCCGCACGACATCCTCCGCCGGCAGGCGCGGGAACAGCGCACGGGCCTCGTCGGCATCCTTCGGCGTACCGCCCAGCGGCGTCAGGAAATCGAGGCCGAGCGCCGTGAACCCGGCCATGGCCATCCGCCGCGTCACGTCCTCGGTATGCGGGTTGAGCCCGCGATTCTCGTGGATCACGAGCACTCCGCCGCGCCGGCCCGTCGCCTTGGGCACGACGAGAT
>QBLV01000110.1:3003-3999 GCA_003241815.1 Hyphomicrobiales bacterium
CATCCACGCTGGCATCGAGGCGCTCCGCAGTGATCCGGGCATCGTCGGGCGCGATCTGCTGGGCCTGGGCATAGTTTGGCTCGAGCAAAGCGAGCGCGGCTTCGGCCGCAGCCGCCGAGCCCGCCAGCACCATCAGCCGGTTGAAGAAGACGCGGCGGTCGAGCGGCCTGTGGGTGTATTCGTCGTAGAGTTCGACGATCCGGCGATCGAGCGCCATGATGACCTCCTGCATGGACGTTGCGGATCGAGATGTGTGTTCCCTTGCCCCCGCCTTACGGGAGCAAAGCGATCTTAGCGGTTGTCAGCCGCGGCGGACGGTTCGGCACCGCTTATCGCGGCTTCGTGAAGATCGCTGGATTGCGGCGGCGACGCGCTACTCGGCAACGACCTTGTAGCGCTGGCCCGGCGTCAGCGCCCCGCCCCGCTCGATGCCATTCAGCACCATGAACAGGTCCTGAGCGCGCTCCTGCTCTGCCATTCGCGCCGCCATGGTCGCTGGGCTATCGCCAGCAGCCGCCGCCACGATCCTCACTTGCAACGGCTTGATCGACTGGGCCTCTTCCGCGCTCATCACGCGAAAGCTCGACAGCAGCGCCCGCATCGGCCGCTCCGGATCGCCACCGCCCCGCGCCGCCAGGATGAAGCGGTACACCCGATTGCCGGCCTGGACGGCAGCAAGGCGGAAGGTCCAGTCCGTGCCCTTGCCGACGGCGATCACCGCCGGCTGGCCAGCCACGTCCAGCGCCTCGACGGCCGTCGTCTCGACGCCATCGATCCAGCCGGCCGCGACATAGGATTCCAGCGTCTGATCGGGTTTGAGCATGACGGAGTCAAAGCGCAGAGCCTGGGCTCCGCTGGCGCTGACGCCGATCACCATGTCGCGCGCCGCCTCCAGCCCGAAACCCTCGGGCGCGGTGAAGCCGACGCGCAGGGCGCTGTTGAGATAGCGCCGTCCGCGCACGACGCCATCGCGCGGATCGTCGCCATAGGCGATGC
>QBLV01000110.1:4009-14437 GCA_003241815.1 Hyphomicrobiales bacterium
CGCCGACAGCCAGCGCCCGCCATCGCGCTCACCGATGCCCGGCGCCCCGATCTGGCGGGCGGCTGCGGTGACGGCCGCGATACGCTCGGGCGTCTGCGGATGGCTCGACAGGATGTCGAGGCGCTTGTCGTCGGCGCTCTGGTTCTGGCCGCTGCTGCGGAAAGCCGTGTTTCGCCCGAGCGCGGCAAGGAAGCGCCCGGCGCCATAGGGGTCATAGCCGGCACGCGCGATGTTCCGCACGCTGATCTGGTCGGCTGTGAGCTCCTGCTGCCGCGAGAATTTGGCGAGCGAGAGCTTCGATCCCGCCTGCACGGCGGCGCCCCGCGCCGGATCCTTCAGCACCTGCGACACGACCTGGCTGACCAGCGCCGATTCCAGCTCGCGCTCGGCTCGTTCCGCTGCATGCTGCGCCGTGACATGCGCGATCTCATGGGCGAGCACCGAGGCGATCTCGGCGGTGTCGTTGGCGAGCACCAGGAGACCGCGCGTGACATAGAGCCGGCCATTGGGCAGTGCAAAGGCGTTGACCGCCGGCGAGTTCAGGATGGTGATCTCATAAGAGCCGATCTGCCCCTCTCCGGCCTTCGCCAGCCGCTGCACGACCTCGTCAAGCACAGCCCGTGCCCTGGGCGCACGAAA
The DNA here is from genome assembly GCA_003241815.1 of Hyphomicrobiales bacterium. Lineage (GTDB taxonomy): Bacteria > Pseudomonadota > Alphaproteobacteria > Rhizobiales > Beijerinckiaceae > Allobosea. The sequence goes on from QBLV01000110.1 coordinate 4,649, forward strand.
TTCGCCGCCGAAGGCCGAGAGCAGCCGCAAGTGCTCGCTGTCTGAGGCACGCTGAACCGTGCCGACGCGCGGGGCGATGTCGCCATCGGCCGGGGCCTGTGGCGGCAGCAGCACGCTCTGGTCGCCTGAGCAGGCGACGAGCAGCAGCGCGGGGAGCGCCAGCGCAGTCACCCGCTTGCGACACATCCAATGGAAAGAAAGAAATCCGTCTCGCCAGAACGCCAGCATTCCGTCAGTCGATCAGTTCCAGTGCGAGCTTCGATGTCACGTCGAGAAGCAGGCCATCCCGCCCGGACAGGACGCCCCGCGCCCGCAAGCGTTTACCGCTGACACCAGCCGCGGTCCAGCCGGCATCCTGCATCTCGCGCCACAGCGTCTTCGACAGCACGATCGACGCAGCCTCCCCACGCCGGCGCGAGAAATTCAGATAGGTCCGTTGCGCGCGCTCGCCGACCGAGGCGATGCGCCCCTCCAGCAGCACGAGGCGCCCTTCTTGTGCCTTGAGCACGGCGATATCATGACCATCAATGGCGGGGTCCATCCCCGCAACGGCTGGCGCCCTCGCTATCGTAGGCGCCTTGGCCGGCTGTACCCGCGACCGCGCCGTGCGGGCGCCGCCGCTGCAACGTGCGGGTCGAACCTCCGGAAGAGGAACCGCCGCGCCCGCGCCCAGCAGGACCGGGCCGAGCTCACGGGGCGCCGTATCCGGTGCGTCAGCTGGGATATAAAGCCGGGCCGGCAGACGGCCCCAGCGATCGACCCCACCGAGCAGAACAAGCTTGAGGTCGTGGTCCCGCCACGCACCGATGCCGGCCGAGAACCGCGCGGCCTCCGCATCGTCCTGGCGCGGCGCGAGACCGACAAGGCGAAGCCGCCGCCCGTCCGTGAGGACCGGATCGCCGGCATCGTCGAGCCCCGCGAGACGAACCGTGGGACTGTCCGGCGCAAGCTCTGAACAGGCATCGTTCGCCCCAACCGCGCTGGCGAGAAGCGGCACGACAAGGAAAGCAGCAAGAAGAGGCTTCACCGGCATGGCGATTATGCTACACGGTTTGCCGCGCGTCCCGGTAGCTCAGCAGGATAGAGCAACGGTTTCCTAAACCGTAGGTCAGGGGTTCGAATCCCTTCCGGGACGCCAGCTCTCCCACAACTCGCTGATATGCTGCAACCTTTTCAGGTATCAGGGTTTCTTGGCTCAGACCGTCACACATCGGTGTCACATATGAGTTTGGAAATCGTGCCCGGAGATACCTCTACCGCCGGAATAAAGGCGGGACCTTCACCCTGCACATGAGGATACCGAGCGATTGCGTCGGGGCTTATGGCAGTGAGAAGGTGTTCATCAGTCCCAAAATCAAGGATCGCGCCACCGCCCGCCGACTGCGAATGGCGGGATTGGCCTATTAGAGGACCGCTTTGAGCAGCTTTGTCGGACTGGCAAGGGTCTCCCGACCTTGCCCGGTTGCGTTGAAATGCCAATGCTGGGGGCTACAGCAACTGCCCGCCCGAAATGTCGAAGGTCGTGCCGTTCGCCCACCCCATATCGTCGGACAGGATGGCGGAAACCGCACCGCCGACATCGTCCGGCAGGCCGACACGACCCAGCGCGATGCCCTGCGCCACCCAGGCATTCACATCGTCATTGTCGCGCACTGCACCACCGCCAAAGTCGGTCGCGATGGCGCCGGGTGCGATCGCATTCACCCGGATACGACGCGCACCCAACTCGACCGCCATATAACGGGTCAGGACCTCGACCGCCGCCTTCATTGACGCATAGAGGCTGTAACCCGGCAGCGTGAAGCGCACGAAACCGGAAGAGATGTTCAAGATGCGTCCGCCGTCCTCGATAAAAGGCAGCAGCTTCTGGGTCAGGAAAACCGGTCCGCGCAGATGCGTCGTGACCAGCGATTCAAACTGCTCCTCGGTCGCTTCTGCGAAGCTGGCGAATAGTCCGTTGCCGGCATTGTTGACGAGGAAGTCGAACCGCTCGCGACCGAAATCGGTCTTCAGTGTTTCGGCGACCTTCTCGGCGAATGTCGGGAAGCTACCGGTTTCGGTGACATCGAGTGGAAGCATGACGGCCTTGCCGCCCTTCGCCTCGATCTCCTGGCGCAGCGCGTCGGCTTCCGCCGCACCGCTGCGGTACGTGCCGATGATGTGGACACCGCGGCTGGCGAGATGCAGCGCCATGTTGCGGCCGAGACCGCGGCTTGCGCCGGTGATGAGTGCGATCTGGTTGGTCATGATGTGCTCTTTTTGGATTGGCTTGCTGCGAAGCGGCGCCACCAGGGCGTCCTTGCGATGTCCACCAGATAGGCGAGGCGGAGTGTGCGCGCGCGCCTGATACGCTCAATCTCTTGCCCGATCGTCTCAAGCGCTTTACGTGTCGGACTGCAGGCGGCATTGTTTGACTATGACCGACCATCTCATACCGCATCTCGATATCGCGCTGCGCCACGCGCCGGCCGGGTTGACCTTGACCCCAATCCCCAGGCTGGAGATCAGCGTGGGGCAGGCGACCACCGGCAAGTCACCGTGCCTGTACCGCTCGATGATCTGCTTCATCCTGCAGGGTTCGAAGCATGTGGCGATCAATGACAATCTCTTGAGCTACGATGCCTCGCATTACCTCATCAGCGCCCTCGATCTGCCGTTAACCGGCCAGATACTGGATGATGACGGCCGACCCTATGTGGCGGTTTCACTGGTCCTGGACCCCGCGTTACTGGCCGATGTCGCGTCCACCATGCCGCAAATGCGCGACGCCGATCCTCAGGGTATCGGCATGGCGATCAATCCGATGACGGCGCCGCTGCGCGACACCTTATTGCGCCTGCTGTCGTTGCTCGACAGCCCTGCCGACATTCCCGTTCTTGCCCCCATGGCGGAACGAGAATTGCTCTATCGTCTCCTGCAGGGTCCGCAGGGTCGCCTGTTGCGTCAGATCGCCCAACCCGAAGGTGCGCTGAGCCGCATCCGGCGAGCGGTGGGGTGGATAAGGGACAATTACAACACGCAGTTGCGCATCGAGGCGCTCTGCAATGCAAGCGGCATGAGCCGCGCCAGCTTACATCGCCATTTTCTGGCGATCACCGGTCTCAGCCCGCTTCAGTATCATAAACAGCTCAGACTGCAGGAGGCGCGGCAGTTGTTGCTCGCCGGCGACCATAGCGCATCCGATGTGGCTTTCGCGGTCGGCTACGAGAGCGCATCGCAATTCAGCCGCGAATATGTCCGTCAGTTCGGCGTACCCCCGGCGCGCGACATTCGTCAGCTCAGGCAGGCGATCGGCATGCCGGCAACGGCCTAAGCGGGGAGTGCTACCGGTAAGCGTCTCACGGTCACTCCGCCAGCATTACCGTGTTGGCGAGCCCATCGGACATATAGCTTTGGCCTGCTGCCAGTTCCTGCTCCACCCAAATGTGGTCACGGCAGGTCGATGATCTCGACCCAGTTCGGATTCTTTCCAAGGGGATAGCGTTTCAGATCCTTCAGGGCCCCGCTCGCGGCATCGATCGCATAGAGCGTCGCATGGTCGGATTTTTGTCCGACAGCCACCAGGAAGCGTCCACTCGGATCGATGTTGAAGCCACGCGGCTGGGTCTCGGTCGCGAAACTGCCCGCCGGCGTCAACGCGCCCGTCGCGCCATCGACGCGGAACGCGGCGATCGTGTTCGAGGTCCGCTCCGACGCATACAGGAAGCGGCCATCGCGCGTGATACGCAGCTCGGCGCTGGAGGGCGCCCCGCCCTGGAATCCGGGCGGCACGATGGTGACGCTGCCGATTTCGGTCATCGTGCCCTTGCCGGCGTCGTACCGGTAGGCGTTCACCGTTCCGTCGAGTTCGTTGACGAGATAGGCGAATTTATCGTCGGGGCTGAAGACGAAATGGCGCGGCCCCGCGCCCTTTTTCGTCTCGACGAAGGCTGGGTCGTTGGGCGTGATTTTGCCCGTGGCGGCGTCGAATTTGAACTGCAGCAGGACGTCGCCGCCGAGATTGCTGGCGAACAGATGCGCGTTGGCGCGGTCGGTCAGGATCGCATGCGCGTTCTTGCGGGTCGCGACGACCTGGACCGGCTCGGCGCCGACCGCGCCGCCAGCGCCGATCGGGTTGATCGCGATCTTGTCGCCGCCATAGGAGGCGCTGAGCAGGAAGCGGCCCGACCGGTCCGTCGCGACATAGGCCATGTTGTCAGGCAAGGGCGCCGTCCCGAGCGGCGAAAGCTTGCCGGTCTGCCGGTCGATCGAGAACGAGCCGACCGAGAAGGGCTGCGAGCGCAGCGAGACGTAGAGATGGCGCTTGTCAGGCGAGACCGCCATCGGCATCGCGGTGCCAGTGACGGCGACCGTCTCGACCGGCTTCAGCTCGCCGGCCTGCGCATCGAGCTCCAGCACGCTGATCTCGCGGCTGTCGGCGTTCGAGACATAAACGATGGTTTTCGCGGCGGCCGGCATCGCGGCCATCATCGCCGCAAGCAGCGCTGCCGCGCCAGTGGTCTTCGCAGGCGTCATGATCGTCTCCCCCGATGGTCGTTTTGCCGCCCTTTGCCGGCGGCTCGACCTTTTGCTGAGGAGGCAGGTTAGAGGGTCGGCATCGGCGGCGGACAGCTCAAAGGACGTATCGACCGATCCAATCGACGCATCGCGGGCGCGGCTTCACCGGCAAACGAAACGATGCCGCACCGGCCGCGGTGCGGCATCGTCAAGGACTGCGGCGAGGCGATGCTAGGCGGCGGCGCGTTCGCGCGTCGCGAATTCGCCCTTGTCCAGGCGGGCGACGAGAGCTGCGAGTTCCGCCGTCTCGCTTTCGCTGAGATCGGTCAGCGGGCTCCGCACCGGGCCGGAATCGCGACCGATGACCTTCATGCCCGCTTTGATGATCGAGACGGCATAGCCGCGCTTGCGGTTGCGGATCGCGATCAGCGGCAGGATGAAGTCGCGCAGGCCGGCCTGGACCATGTCGCGGTCGCGGCGGCGCACGGCGGCGTAGAATTTGGTCGCGAATTGGGGAACGAAATTGAACACCGCCGAGGAATAGGTGGTGACGCCCATTTCGAGATAGGGCAGCGCAAAGGTCTCGGCCGTCGGCAGGCCGCCGATATAGGTCAGGCGGTCGCCCATGCGCAGATGGATGCGCGTCATCAGCTCGATGTCGCCGATGCCGTCCTTGTAGCCGACGAGGTTGGAATTGCCCTCGCAGAGTTTCGCCAGCGTCTCCTCGGTGATGATGGCGTTGTCGCGGTTGTAGACGATGACGCCGAGCTTCGTCGCCTTGCAGACGGCGTTGATATGGGCGGCGAGCCCGTCCTGCTCGGAGAAGACGAGATAGGGCGGCAGCAGCAGGATGCCGTCGGCGCCGGCCTGCTCGACGCCGGCTGCGAGTTCGGTCGCGATCTGCGTGCCATAGCCGACGCCGGCGAGCACCGGCACGCGACCCTTGGTCTCGGCCACCGCCGTCGCGACCACCTTTACGACCTCGGCCGGCGAGAGCGAGAAGAACTCGCCCGTGCCGCCGGCGGCGAACAGGCCGGCGACGTCGTAGCCGCAGAGCCAGTCGAGATTGGAGCGGTAGCGCGCCTCGTCGAAGACGTTGCCAGCTGTGAAGGGCGTGACCGGGAACGACAGCAGGCCATTGCCGATATGCCGTGCCATCTCCTGGGGGGTCATCTTGCTCATGCTCGGCTCCTCGCTGAATTTTGTTGAGCAGTAGACCAGGAACGATACCGATGGAGACCAATCACTGTATCGGGCGATCCATTGATTGGATCGTTGCGGCGGTTTTCGTGAGGTCCTGGGCCAGCCCCTTCGCCAGCGCCGCGACGATCGGCACCAGCGGATTGTCATTGTCTTCGCGGCTGACGAAGAACAGCTCCGCCGGCCTCTGCCTCGGAAGGTCAATGGGGCGAAGCGCGACGCCATTGAAATGCAGGTTCAGCGCAGCTTGCGGCACCAGCGCGACGCCGACGCCGGAATGGACCATGGCCAGGATCGAATGGATCTGGGCGAGATGCTGGACATAGTTCGGCACCAGGCCCGTCCGCGAGAACAATTCGACCAACAGGTCGTGGAAATAGCGCGCCTCATAAGGGGCGTACATGATGAAGGGCTCAGCGGCGAGATCCACGATCGCGATCGTCTCGCGGCGAGCCAGAGGGTGGCCGGTATTCACAGCCGCGATCAGCGGCTCGGCCGTGACGCGGAAGGCGCTGAGACCGTTACGCGGAATCGGCGGGCGCAGCAGGCCGATGTCGATCTCGCCGGAATCCAGTCGCTTGAGCTGGTCGCCGCTGACCATTTCCTTCAGCGAGATCTCGACATCGGGCAGTTCGCGGCGACAGGCGGCGACGAGTTCGGGCACATAGGAATAGGCCGAGGTCGCAGTGAAGCCGATATTGAGCGAGCCGGCTTTGCCATTCGCGACGCGCTTGGCGAGCAGGGCCGCGCTCTCGGCGAGCTTGAGCAGGCGGCGCGCCTCGGCCAGGAAGCTCTGCCCGGCAGGCGTGAGCTTCACCGTGCGGTTGCTGCGCTCCAGCAGCACGACGTCGAGGATCCGTTCGAGGATCTGGATCTGGCGACTGAGGGGCGGCTGCGTCATGTTCAGCCGAATGGCCGCCCGGCCGAAATGCAGTTCCTCCGCGACGGCGACGAAGCAGCGCAGCTGGCTCAGTTCGAACATCCCCAGCCTTCCCTCACGCCGCTTGTTCCCGAGCCAAGGTCTTGGGCCCCGGTCCCACCCGAGCTACGGCGTCAGTTCTGGATGCTGATGCCGGCCTTGTCGATGATGCTCTTGAACTTGGCGATCTCGCTCTGGGCCTTGGCCTTCGCCTGCTCGCCCGTGGACGGTGTCGCCGCCGCGCCCAGTTCCTCGAAGCGCGAGACCACCATCGGATCCTTCAGCACGGCCTGCATCTCGCTGATCAGTCTGTCACAAATCTCCTTCGGCATGCCCTTGGGCGCAATGAAGCCATTCCAGGAGCTGATGTCGAAGCCCGGCAGCGTCTCGGCCAGCGTCGGCACCTCCGGCGCGATCTTGGCCCGTTCCGTCGTGGTGACCGCGAGCCCGCGCAGCGTGCCGGCCTTGTAGTGAGGATAGGGCGAGGTGAAATTGTCGAAGGAGACCTTGACGTTGCCGGCGATCAGATCCTGCACCAGCGCGCCCGAGGAGCGATAGGTGACGTGCTGCATCTTCACCCCGGCCAGCTGCATGAACAGTTCCCCGGAAAGATGGATGGAAGTGCCGATCCCCGAGGAGCCAAAGTTCTCCTTGCCCGGATTGGCCTTCAGATAGGCGATGAACTCCGCAACATTCTGGGCCGGAATCGAGGGATGCACGCAGAGGAAGTTCGGCTGCGACGAGGCCAGCGAGAGGAACTCGAAATCCTCGAACGGCTTGAAGGGAAGCCTCTCCTTGTAGAGGTTCGGATTGATGCCATGCGTCGAGGGCGTGGTCATGCCGATGGTGTAGCCGTCGGGCGTTGCGTGGGAGAGCGCGGCGACGCCGGTATTGCCGCCGGCCCCGGCGCGGTTCTCGATGATGAAGGCCTTGCCCATCTTCTGCGTCAGCTTCTCGCAGATGATGCGGCCGACGAGATCGGTGGTGCCGCCGGCGCCGAAGGGAACGATGACCGTCACGGGTTTGACCGGATAGGACTGGCCGAACCCGCTGCGCGAAACCAGCGGTGCCGCAAGCGCGCCACCGGCAAGACTGAGCACCGTACGGCGCGTGATCGATCGGCTCATCGTTTTCCCTCCCAGGATGAAGTTGCGGCTTTTGCCATCTGAGCCCGAGGGTAGGTGGGAGCGCGTTCGGGGCAAGCCTCCTGGTGCTATCGTGCGATCCAAAAAAGGTATGGGTTCATTGCCGATCTAACTCACCAGCGCATCGTGCCTGACCTATTCTGTGTTCGACAAGGCAGCTTCCAAGACTGTCGGCGACCTCGGCCAACTGGCCGGTCCGCATCCCACAGGAGGACATCATGACCCCGACGAAATCTCGAAACCGATTCTCCGCGACGCTCTTCAAGGGCCTCGCCTTCGCGGCACTGGCGGGCGTCTCGCTCGCCGCCCAGCCCGCCACGGCCCAGAACTTCGAGCGTCCCGTCCGACTCGTCATACCCTTCGCGCCGGGCGGCACATCGGACATCCTTGCCCGCCTGATCGGCCCCAAGCTCTCCGCCGCGATCGGCCAGCCCGTCGTCATCGAGAACAAGCCCGGTGCCGCCGGCAATCTCGGCGCCGATGCCGTCGCCAAATCGGCGCCCGATGGCCATACCCTGCTGCTGATGGATGTCGGCTCGCTGGCAACCGCACCCAGCCTGTTCTCGGACCTGACCTATGATCCGGCGAAGGATCTGGCGCCGGTGTCGATGGTGATGTTCGGCCCCTATGTGCTGGCCGTGCATGAATCGATTCCCGCCAAGACGGCCCAGGAGCTGATCGCCTACGCCAAGGCCAACCCGAACAAGCTCGCCATCGCGAATTCGGGCGTCGGTGCGGCCAACCACATCACCGCGGTGCAGATGGCCAAGGAACTCGGCATCCAGTGGAAGAACGTGCCCTACAAGGGCGGCGCGGCGGCCTCGCGGGCTGTCGTATCGGGCGAGAGCGGCGTCATCATCAACGGCTCGACGGCGACACTGCCCTTCGTTTCCAACAAGCAGCTCGTCGGGCTCGCCGTTACCGGCGAGGAGCGCGTCGCCGGTCTGCCGACATTCAAGGAAGCGGGGCTGCCCGGAGGCGAGGCCGGCACCTGGCAGGGCATTCTGACCCGCGCCGGCACACCGCCGGCCATGATCGCGCGCCTCAACGCCGAGATCGGCAAGATCCTCGAGATGCCCGACATCAAGGCCAAGATCGCCGAGCAGGGCGGCGTCGTCCGCACCGGGACGCCGGCCGAATTCTCGACCTGGCTGAAAGACGCGACCACGCGCTGGGGCGGCATCATCCGCGAGGCCGGCATCAAGGGCAGCTAGGATGGCTAGCCCGATCAAGCCGGGTGGCCCGATCGACCGTTCCGGAAAAGACTGGCGGGACCTGCTCTTCGGCCTGTTCCTCGTTGCGGTTGCGGGGGGCGCGCTGGTCGCGACCCGCAACCTCAATGTCGGCAACGCAGCCGATATGGGCGCGGGCTACATGCCTCGCGTCGTCTCGCTCAGCCTGCTCGCCTTCGGCCTGTTCTTTTGCGTGCGCGGCATCAGGCAGACCGGTCTGACAAAAGCACTGGCGATCGAGCCGGTGCAGCTGCGGCCGCTGCTGGCGGTGCTCGGCGCGGTCGGCGTCTTCGCGCTCACGGCCGAGAAGTTCGGCCTCGCCATCGCCGCGGTCGTCACCGTCCTCATCGCCAGCTTCGCCACCCGGGAAGGGCGCCTGCGTGAAACAGTGCCCTTCGCGCTGCTGCTTTCGGGCGCGGCCGTCCTCCTCTTCATCAAGGTTCTGGCGTTGCCGGTGCCCGTCTGGCCGCGCTGAAAGCTGCCCGCCATGGATCTGTTCGACAATCTGCTGCTGGGGCTCTCGACCGCGCTCGAGCTCAACAATCTCGGGCTCTGCCTGCTCGGCGTGCTGATCGGTACCGCCATCGGCGTGCTGCCGGGCATCGGGCCGATCCCGACGGTGGCGCTGCTGCTGCCCTTCACCTTCGGCCTGAACCCGGCCGGCGCCATGATCATGCTCGCCGGAATCTTTTACGGCGCGCAATATGGCGGCTCGACCACGGCGATCCTCGTCAACGTGCCGGGCGAAACCTCCTCGGTCGTGACCTGCATCGACGGCCACGAGATGGCCAAGCAG
>QBLV01000111.1:0-216 GCA_003241815.1 Hyphomicrobiales bacterium
CTCCAGCGCCAGCGTGCCGAGCATCGAATTGCCGTTGGCGTTGAGCCCCGGCGACCAGACCGCGATCGAGGCCTTTCCGGGTGCGATCGCCAGGATTCCGCCGCCGACACCGGATTTTCCCGGCAGGCCGACGCGAAAGGCAAAATCGCCCGACGCGTCGTAATGGCCGCAGGTCAGCATCAGCGCGTTGATCCGGCGGGCCCGGCGCTGCGGGAC
>QBLV01000111.1:226-7860 GCA_003241815.1 Hyphomicrobiales bacterium
CCGCCGGGGCTGTGAAGCCCGCCATGCATCAGGAAACGTCCGGCCATGGCGAGTTGCCGGCAGTCCATCGCGATGGCGCATTGATGGAAATAGACGCCGAGCGTCCGCTCCGGCGCATGCCGGATATTGCCGAAAGACTTCATGTAGTTGGCGAGCGCGATGTTGCGGAAGCCGGTCGCCTGCTCGGCGCGCGCCACCGCCTCGTCGATGGCGATCGTGTCGTCATCGGCGAGATAGCGCACGAACCGCAGCAATTCGCCAATCGCCACGCGCGGCTCGTGTCCGGCGAGATTGACGTCGGCGACGACGAGCGCGCCGGCATTGATGAAGGGATTGCGGGGGATGCCCTGCTCGCGTTCGAGCTGGACAATCGAGTTGAACGCCGTGCCCGAAGGCTCGCGCCCGATGCGGTTCCAGAGTGCCTCGCCGACCTTGCCGAGCGCCTGCGTCAGCGCGAACACCTTCGAGATGCTCTGGATCGAGAACGGCGCGAGCGCGTCGCCCGCCATGTGCACGGAGCCATTGGCCGTCACGATGCAGAGACCGAAATGGCGCGGATCGATCGCCGCGAGCGGCGGAATATAGGTCGCGACCTCGCCGCGCTCGGGCAGGGTCGCCATCTCCTCTGCGATGTCGGCGACGAGCCGGGCAAGATCAGTCACGGCGAGCCTCCGGTGGCGCGGGCGCGAGCCAGGCCCGAGCCTCCGACCCGGGTCAAGCTCACGCGGCGGGGTGTCGGTTGCCCCGATCGCGCGCGGCCGTCAGGTCGCCTGCCGATAGACCCAGACACGGGCGGGGGGAATGTTCCGCAAAACCCAGTCCGAGACGAAGCTCTTCAGTCCGGACCCCTTGCGCGGAACCGGCGAGACCACCGAATAGGTGAACTGGATGAAGGGCGCGCCCTCGATCAGGAGGGTGAAGGCGTCCTTTGCAAGGGCGCCTCGCATCGCCGGAGGCTGGTTGAACAGCGGCAGGCTGGATACGACAGCAATGGCCCTCTCGTGCAGATGCCCGGCCAGCGTCGTCGACAGCGCATAAGCATCGCCCTCGACGATGGTGGCGCGCGGAAAGCGCCGGCGCAGCAGCGTGCAGAATTCGGGGCTGTATTCGACCAGGATGAGCCGGTCCTCGCTGATGCCGCGCTCGATCAACGCCTCTGTCACGGGCCCGGTGCCAGGGCCGATCTCGATCACGGGACCCGGCAGGGCGGGATCGACGAAGGAGGCCATGCGCCGCGCCAGCGCCGGACTCGACGGCGTCACCGACCCGGTCCGGGAGGGGTTGTCGATCCAGGACCTGATGAAGCGCGCCTCGTCGCCGAGCTTGGTCCGGGCTTCGCTGACCCGCGATCGCAGCTTCTGCGTCTTGTTGCGGACCTCGTCCTGAACCTTGTAGCGCACGGTGGCGACCTTCAGACGGGCCTCCGCGACGCTGTCGACGAGGTCGGCGGCAGTCACCCGCATCTCGTCCTCGATGCGCAAGGCGACGCGCGACTGCCCGATGCGTGCCGCCAGCGATGGACCGTGCGAGGATCGGCGGGGGGTGGTGAGTGACATGATACCTCTGACGTCGTCCCAAAGGGAACGACCATGGCGTGATTGGCGATCGTCGCCTGCACGTCATATGGGGTCAAGAGTGCCCCTGAGCCAAGTCTTAATCGCATCAAGGCTTTGATCCAGCCAAGTCTTGATGGCATCGCGCCCGATGCTGTTGATTGCTCGTACCCTCGGAGCGGCAACCGGGTTTCAGATCAGCGGCCTCGGCTCCAGCTCCCGCTCGTAGAGCAGGGCCATACGCGAGGTCAGGCGCGGATTGAGCAAGGTCAGACGGCCGTCCGAGGTCGAGAAAAGCCCGGCCTTGCGCAGCCGCGACCAGGTTTTGCTGGTGTGAACCAGCGACAGGCCGAGCGCGTCTGCGAGCTGCTGCTGGGAGAGCGGAAAGCGAAAGCTGTTCTCGGCGACCAGGCCCAGCGCATCGGCGCGCCGGTAGAGGGAGATGACCAGCGCGGCGATGCGCTCACTGGCGTTGCGCTGGCCGACCGAGGTGAGGTTCTGGTCGATCAGGCTCTCTTCGCGCGAGCCGAGCCAGGCAATCTCGTAGGACAGGCTCGGCATGCGCACGAACAGATCCCAGACGCGCTTGCGCGGGAACACGCAGAGTTCGACATCGGTGAGCGCCTCGATGCCATGCCGGGCTGCGCTGAGCAGCGAGGCCTGCAGCCCGACGAGATCACCCGGCAGGAGAAAGTTCAGGATCTGCCTGCGTCCGTCGGGCAAAAGCTGGTAGCGGAAGGCCCAGCCGGAGAAGAGTGTGTAGAGTTCGGCGTCTTCCTGACCGGGGTGGATGATGTCGGCTCCGGGCGCCATATGGCGATGCTCGACCTTCATCGACTGGATGAAGCGAACCTCGTCATCGGTCTTGTCCTTGAAGGCGGGCTTCAGGCGGAGCGGACATGCCATGCAGGGCACACCGTTACGGCCGTTCAGGGCGGTGGTATCCGTCATCGCCTCGCCGTTCCCCCGAAGCAGAAGAGCTGCGCGCGCCGCACCCTCCGCCATCCCATAGCCGTTGGGAACCTTTGCTCAATTCGATAGCCTTTGCCAATATCCGCGCCGCCACGCACCAGGCAATATCTCGGGAACCGTCTGTCAGGCAGGACGTTGGCTGACTGCCGTTATCCGCATCTGCGGCAACGATATGTGCTGCCGTGGAGAGCCACCCGATGACTGAAATGCCGCCTGTCCCCAGGCGATCACGCATGCGGCGCTTCTTTGCCGTGGCGCTGCCGTTCTGGAGCGGCAAGACGAAGCTGCGTGCCTGGGGGCTGACGCTGACGGTTCTGGCCTTCGTGGCGGCCCAGATCGTGACCGCCGTCGGCGTCAACGCCTGGAACAGGCTCTTCTTCGATGCCCTCGAGAAGCGCGATGCCGCCGCAGCCTGGAGTGTCGCAGGCTGGCTACCCCTTCTCGTCGCGGCGTCCGCGCTGACCCTCTCCGCGCTGGTGATCAGCCGCATGCTGCTTCAAATGCGCTGGCGCGAATATCTCACGCGTCGGCTTGCCGGCTGGTGGATCGCCGACCAGCGCTATTATCGACTGCAGTTCGTCGCCAAGGAGCAGGCGGCACCCGAATATCGCATCGCCGAGGACGTCCGCCTTGCCATCGAGCCTCTGGTGGAATTCGCCATCGGGCTGATCAGCGCGGCGGTCACCGCGGCAACCTTCGCGACGATCCTCTGGCATGTCGCGGGCTCGGCCCGGTTCGCCCTGGGGGGCGTCGAGGTCGTGATCCCGAGCTATATGGCGCTCGCAGCGATCGGCTATGCCGTGATCGCCTCGCTGGCCGCCTATGTCACCGGCAGGCCGCTGGTGAGCAGGATAGCGGCGAAGAACGAGGCCGAGGCGCAGTTTCGCGCCGAGATGACCCGGCTGCGCGAAAACGCCGAAAGCATCGCGCTCATTCGCGGCGATGCCGACGAGCGCGGCTCGGTCGGCGAGAACTATGGTCGCGTCGTCGCGGCCTGGCTTCGGGTCATCAAACAGCAGGGCGTCATCGCCATCGTCCTGAATACCAATGGAGCGCTCTTCCCGATCGTGCCGCTGCTTCTGATCGCGCCGAAATACCTTGCCGGCGACGTCTCGCTCGGCGCGGTGATGCAGGTCGTCGCGGCGTTCAGCGCGGTTCAGGCGGCTCTGATCTGGTTCGTCGACAACTTTGTTCGCCTGGCCGAATGGTTCGCCTCGGTCACCCGCGTCGATGAGCTTCAGGAAGCGCTGGAAGGCCTGGATGTCGGGGTGGTCATGGAGGGTGAGACGCGGATCGAGCTCAAGGAGAGCGAGGATGGCGCCATCCACCTCGACAGGCTCTCGATCGCCCACAGCAATGGCAGGGCGGTGATCACGGACGCCACCGTCGTGATCGGGCTCGGCGAGAAGGTGCTGATCGTCGGCGAAAGCGGTACGGGCAAGAGCACGCTGATCCGCGCGCTCGCGGGCCTCTGGCCTTGGGGCTCGGGCTCGATCGCCGTGCCGCGCGGCAAGTCGATCGCCTTCGTGCCCCAGAAGCCCTATCTGCCGATCGGCAGCCTGCGCACCGTCCTGCTTTATCCCGAGGCCGACAAGCCGGTGCCCGATGAGACCGTTGTCGCCGCGCTGCGGCGCTGCGGCCTGTCCTATATGGCCAAGCGGCTCGACGACGAAGACAAGTGGGACCGCATTCTGTCGGGCGGCGAGCGCCAGCGCGTGGCCTTCGCGCGGCTCGTCATCCAGCGGCCCGACATCATCATCATGGATGAGGCCACCTCGGCTCTCGACGAGGACAGCCAGAGTTCACTGCTGGGCCTGTTCGAGGCCGAACTCGCGCATGCAACCGTGATCAGCGTCGGCCACCGCCCAGGGCTGGAAGACTTCCACGACCGCAAGATCACGCTGGAGAAGCGCCATGCCGGCGCGCACCTGACGTCGCGGCGCCTTGGCAAGTCGCTCTGGCGCCTGTTCAAGACGAAGACGGCCGCCAATGACGAGGCGGCTTGAAAACAGCCAATCCCCGCAGGGAACCCACAGGGCATCCTTGCGTTAACTCTCCGGAAGCCGGTCGTTCTTGCCCCGGCCATGGCGACGGGAGAGACAGAATGTTGACGAACACCCTTGCCCCCATCAAGCGCGCCGGCCTTTTCTTCGGATTCATGGGTGCGGCCCTGTTGACGCTCACCCTCGGCTCCGATTTGCAGCAGACGGACCGCGACAGCTCCGCAGCTGTCGCGCAAGCCAAGATCGAGCATCGGCTTCCGACCGACACTCGCCTCGCGGCGGTCGATCCTTCGCAGCGCTCGGTCGGCGTGACAAAGCGTGCGATCGGCAACTCTCAGCACGCGATGTTGCCGCGCACCGACGGCATCGTGATCCGTTAAGAATTTTGTATCGGATGCGGGCGGATTCGGAACCATACGGTTCGCCTCGCATTGAAGACGTGATGCTGCCCTCGCATCGTTCTCGCAAGCCGCCTTCGGGCGGCTTATTTTTTGGCACCGCCTGCTTCTGATCGCATGCGCGGATCGTTTCGTTGACCGGGTCAGGCCATGTATCTGCGTATTCGTCACTCGACCACTTATCGCTATGGCGGCCCGGTGCAGTTCGGCCCGCACCGGCTGATGCTGCGGCCGCGCGACAGCTTCGATCTGCGCGTCGTCGATACGGCGTTGTCGATCTCGCCGCAGGCGCGGTTGCGATGGATGCATGATGCCTACGGCAATTCCGTCGCCGTGGCGAACTTCGACGCATCGGCCGACAAGCTCGACATCGTCAGCGAGCTGGTGATCCAGCGCTTCGGCTCCGCCTTGCCGCGCACCGAGATCGAGGCGACGGCAGCAGTCACCGGCGTTGTCTACAGCGAAGGCGAAAGGGCGGTTCTGCAGCCCTATCTCGAGCAGGTCGCCGCCGATCCGGACGGCGTGCTCGACCAGTGGCTCAGCGACTTCCGCGCCCGGATCGGCGGCGGGTCCGGGCATCTGCTGCGCGATCTCGCGCATGAGATCTATGTGAGCCTGAGCTATTCCGTGCGCTATGACGAGGGTACGCAGCATCCTGCCGACACGCTTCTCCAGCACGCGGGGTCATGCCGCGATTACGCATGGCTGTTCATCGAGCTTGCGCGTCGCATGGGGTTCGCCTCGCGCTTCGTCACCGGCTACATTCATGACCGGACGCCTGATGCGGGCGGGCTGGTCTCGACGGCCGGGCTGACCCATGCCTGGGCCGATGTCTTCATTCCCGGAGATGGCTGGGTCGAGTTCGATCCGACCAATGACCTCGTCGCCGACCGCCAGCTTCTGCGGGTCGCCGTCGCGCGTGTCCCGGAAGATGCCTCGCCCGTGTCGGGCAGCTTTACGGGGCTGCCCGGCTCGTTCCTCGGGCTGGGTGTCGGCGTCACCATCGAGAAGGTCGAAGACCGGGGCTGAGACGAACCGCCTGATCGCCGCGGCGGTTCTCGCGGCAGTCAGACCTTCTCAAATCACGCCTTGTGCTTGACATGCCAGCTGCCCAGGCTTCGTCCTTCGGGGCGCGCGGCCTGTACGGCCTCGATCTGAGCCACGAGACCGGCGAAAAGCTTGGGCGGCTCGCTCGGCGCGATATCGCGATCGGCCTCCAGCGTGATGGCGATCGTGGATGCATCGACATCGCGGACGACGATCGTGAGGGTGACGCCCGGCGTGGTGCGCAGCACGCGGGAGGCGACGTCCACGACCAGGAATCCAAGCGGGATGATGCGGTCGACGGAGAGCGTCGCCTCCGTGTCCAGCCGGCTTGAAACCCACTGGTCGCGGCGACGAACGAGATTGTCGATCATCGTCACCACATCTTCGATGAAGAGATCGACGCGCACCGGCTGCATCTCGCCATCGGCCAGCGTGAAGCGATAGGCAGCCGACAGAACATGGACGCGGCATTCCGCATCGGCCAGCGCAAGCCTCGCCTCGTCGCGATAGTCGCGCTTGGTCAGGCCGATATAGCTCTGCACGACCTGAAGGCTGTTCTTCACCCGGTGATGGAGTTCGCGCACGAGGAAGCGGTTGTCGTCGAGGGCCGTCTGGAGACGGCGCTGGCGCACCTCCTGCTCATCGACCATCGTGTTGAAGGCTTCCGCGACGCTGCGGATGTCCGCCGGCATATCGGCGGCGATGGCCGCCCGGGCGTTCGGCTCGGTCGAGCGGGCTCGCGCTGCACCCTCGATGCCCCGCAGCCAATGGATGCAGTGCTTGTCGATCGCGCGCAGATAGACGATGCAGAGCAGCAGCAGCGTCAGCAGCGGCGCGAACAGCAGGACGAGGAACTGCACCCGCGCCGCCCGTGCCGGGGCATCGTCAAAGCTGGCGATGACATAGAGATTGGGCTCGGCCACCAGCCGAGCCGCATAGGTCCGCACTGTGCCTGTACGACTGGGTGCCTTCCAGCGCATCTGGCCCTGCGGCACGACCTCGTGACGGGGCAACCAGTCTTCTGTGCCGCTTGTGGCGCTGTTTCGGCTGGTCACGACCGTCCCGCCGCTCGACAGGAGGGCGACATTCATGCCTTCGCCAGCTTCGCCGAGATCGAAGACCTGATCGAGCAGGCTGGGATCGACCAGAAGGAGAGCCTCCTGCAAAATCTTGGTAGCATCGGCGTTCCGGGCATAGATCGCCAGATAGTTGCGCTCTGCCAATGTCACGTAATCGTAGCGGACCTGTGCGAGTTCGGCGCCGCCCCCCCAGACCTTGACCGGAGGTAAGCCTTTCATCCGGGCCGAAATCGCGGCCATGTCCGCAGTGGTCAGGCCCGGATCGAGCGACGCCGCACAGGCCTGGCCCTCCGCCGTGAGCAGCTGAAATGCACGATAGCCCTGAACCTGATCCAGCAGAGCGCTACCCGTGACAGCGCAATCGGTGCCCCCCCCGCCTGTGCGAGCCATCACGGCTCCTGAGGCAAGCAGCGAGCGCAAGGCTCCCCGATACCAGACGCGCGTGCGCACCGCGAAATTGTCGGCGGCCCGAGCCTGGGACACCTCGATGGCGGCGATCACGGTGCGATAGGTCGTGAGCGCGGCCAGCGCCGTCAGGCAGGCGATCGGCAACGCGATCGCGACGAGCAGCGCAAGAAGTCG
>QBLV01000111.1:7870-11231 GCA_003241815.1 Hyphomicrobiales bacterium
GAAGGCGAGCTGCAACGCGAGCGCAACGAGAAGCGCAAGAAGGAGTAAGCGAAAAAGAGGAAAGAGGGCCAGCCGCATCAGAGCCCGACGATTTCGGAACCGACTCTTTGCATCGCGGCGGCACTTTTGCGATCGGGTCCCAGGTCGTCGATGCTGCCGATCGACAGCAATTCGGCCAGTTTGGTACGGGCCCGGTTGACCCGGCTCTTGATGGTGCCAATCGCGACGCCGCAGATCTCGGCCGTCTCCTCATAGGAAAGGCCCGTGGCGCCCACCATGATGAGCACCTCGCGCTGCTCCTCGGGGAGTTTTGCCAAAGCCTTGCGGAAATCGGCCAGATCGAGATGGCTCTCCTGGTTGCCATGGGTCGCCATGCGCTCGGCATAGGTGCCCTCGCTGTCCTGCACCTCGCGACCGCGTTTGCGGTAGAGCGAATAATACGTGTTGCGCAGAATCGTGAAGAGCCAGGCCCGCAGGCTGGTACCCGGCTCGAATTTCTCCGAGTTGCCCCAGGCTTTCAGCAGGGTGTCCTGAACGAGGTCGTCGGCCAGTTGCATGGAGCCCGAAAGTGAGGCCGCGAAGGCCCTCAGGTTCGGGATCTCCTTGATCAGGCCATCTTTGAATTCAGTTGCGCTCATCTGGGGACGCTCCGACAGCGCGATATTCGGTTGCCTCCAGCTGGGCCAGCAGAACCAGGAACTTGTCCGGCACGGGCGCATTTACGATGTCGTCGTAATGCGCCTTCAGCGAGCGACCAATCGACTCCTGGACTTTCGGATCAAGCATCAGCTCGCTGCCGGTGCCTCCGCGCCCGTCTGAATCGTCCATGGCCATGCCTGCGTCGTTCATGTCAGCCCTCGCGCAAAACCAAGCCTGCTTTTCCAGCAGGTCCTGACACCCTTTTTCACCAAGCCCGGATGCCACGCGGTGGGCGATACCGACACTCATACTCCCGTTCAACAGGGTTCCTGGCAAAAAGTTCCGGCCGTCTGCGAAAATAAATCGCTTGTCAGCAGCCCCTGCCAAATGCTCATTTCCGGCTCGTTTAAAGAGGACATATCCATGTCGATTGCCAAGGAAATCGCGCCGCATTTGCCCTATTTGCGCCGATTCGCACGCGCCTTGACCGGCACCCAGAATAGTGGCGACGCTTACGTCGTAGCGATGCTGGAGGCGCTGGTCCTCGACCCCGCCGCCTTCCCGCGCGATCTCAACCCGCGCATCGGCCTGTACCGGACGTTTCTCAAGCTATGGTCCTCGGTGGGCCTCAACACGGCTGATGCCGGTGCAACGCTATCGCTCAATCACTCGGCGGCAGAGCGCAACCTAGAAGCGTTGACGCCGCGCCCCCGCCAGGCTTTCCTGCTGCGCACCGTCGAAGGTTTTTCGATCGATGAGGTCGCGAGCATCATGGAGGTCTCTCCGGCGGACGCCGCCAGCCTGGTCCAGACAGCAGGCCAGGAGATCGCCGAACAGGTTGCGACCGATGTCCTGATTATCGAGGACGAGCCGATCATCGCGCTCGACATCGAGACGATGGTCGAGGAACTCGGCCATACCGTGACAGGGGTAGCGCGCACGCAGCGGGAGGCGATCGCGCTCGTCGCCAAGAAGCGTCCTGGCCTCGTCCTTGCGGATATTCAGCTGGCCGATGGCAGCTCCGGCCTCGATGCGGTCAACGAAATTCTCTCGACCATCGATGTGCCGGTGATTTTTATCACTGCGTATCCCGAGCGGCTGCTCACGGGCGACCGGCCAGAGCCGGCCTTCCTGATCACGAAGCCGTTCCAGCCGGAGGCCGTGAAGGCCGCGATCAGCCAAGCCCTGTTTTTCGACCGGCGCGCCGGTCGAAAGGCAGCCTGATCCGCTGGATTCGGCTTTCTGTTCCGGCCCGCGACGCCTGGCGTCGCGGGCCTTTTTTCACGCGTGGACGCGGCGTTTCGATGGAAAACGCAGACCGGTCCGGAATGGCGGAACAAGCGCAAGGCTCCCGAGTTTCTCCCGCTGGTCATCAAGCACAAGCTTCGGTTCGGCATCTGGGAGGGTGTGAAACCATGGGCATGACGTTTATCGCAGCGGTCATCGCAGCGACCTCGATCGCAGCGGCGCTATTCGGCGGGCTCGTGCAGCAAGGCGCGCTGGTCGCAGAGTTGCTGTCGCTAGGGCTTGCCGGCGTCACAGCCGTGGCCGTCGCCAGCGCATCGGCGCTTGACAGCTAAGCCGCCCCGGATCGGGCGGCGGGCCGGTCGGGTGAGGTCGTCCCGCTTCACAGCGTGCGCGGCGGCTCTTTCTGCCGGGCTTGCGCTTGCGGTGCTCACCCCCGGACTTGAGGCGATCGCCCGATCCCGGTCGACCATTGAAGCGCCGCTGCCTCCGCGCAGGCCAGCGAGTCTCGCACCCGATCGGGCTGCCCCATCACCACCGCGCGCATCCGAAACCCCGGGCGTACCGAAGGCATCTGAGGCGGCGCCATCTGGCCGAACCCCTGTCGAGCCGCCACCGGAGCCGATCGTTTCTGCAAAGCCGGAGGTACGATTGGCGCCCGATAGCGGTTGCCTCGCGCGGCTGGTCGCCATTCATGGCGGCGGCGTGCGCGCGGCCGAGATCAAGCCCGGTCAGGAGGCGGCGTGCTCAGTCGTCGAGCCGATCGTGGTCGAGGCGCTGATGATGCGGACGGCGACTGAACCGCTACGGGTCACTCTCCAACCGCCCGCGACTCTGAGTTGCGCCATGGCGACGTCCGTCGCCCAATGGCTCGAAACCAGTGTCCAGCCCCTGGCGAAAGGTTATTTTACGCGCGACATCACCGCGTTGCGGGTTGGCGGCGGGCATGAATGTCGTCGCCGCAACAGATCTGCCACTGGTCCCCTCAGCGAGCACTCGACCGGGCAGGCTCTCGACATCTTCGCCTTCGTGATCGGCGACGGCAAATCAGACGGAACGATCGTGGTCGAGAAGCCCGACGGTGCCATCCAGGAACGCTTTCTGGGAGCGATACGGCACTCATCCTGCGGCGCCTTCATGACCAGCCTTGGCCCCGGCTCGGACGCCGCTCACGCCAATCATCTGCATATCGACATCCAGCCGCGCCGCTCGGCGTCGAGCCGGTTCTGCCAGTGACGCAGTCGCCAGTGGAGATAGCCGCAAGGAGTTGCGGCCACGCTCGCTTCAGCACCCGGCGAGAATGACCTGCAGGGGCTCGTCGCGTGCATGCTGCTGCCGAGCAGAGGCATGTATGCGATCGGACGGTGTGGCGGGGTCCTGTCGGGTTCGTTTCGCCGCGATGATGGCGAGCGCGTGCTCAGGGCCGAAACCTCGGCCTATCAAGTCTTCCAGCTCCCAGAACGGCGGGAGAAAGGCC
>QBLV01000111.1:11241-14431 GCA_003241815.1 Hyphomicrobiales bacterium
CGAAACCACCCCGACGGGCCCCCGCCACACCGTCCGATCGCATACATGCCTCTGCTCGGCAGCAGCTCGGTGGCAAAGCAGGCCCGGCTCTCGCTTGCAATCATCAGTCTTGTCCAATGCGATGGTAACGCTTCAACGCAACCGACGTTAACCAGTTCCAGTTTGTGCGGAACTGTGGTGCCTGTACGACGTTGATCATTGCACTCATGTCAGGAGCTCCCAGATGCATCGCCGCCCTTTCCGGCCCCTTCTTGCTGTTGTCGCAGCAGCCGGCCTTCTGGTTTCAGCCGCTCCCTCATTTGCCCAGTCCGGCGCGCCGACGGGTCGACTGACCTGCAATGTCGGCGCCGGCATCGGCGTCGTCGTGACCTCGCAGCGACCGATGAATTGCACCTTCGCGCCCCGCCGCGGCCCCTCGCAGCGCTATGTCGGCGTGGTGCGCAATTTCGGGCTCGACCTCGGGACGATCCGCAGCAGCACGATGTCCTGGCGCGTCTACGGCCCCTACGCCCGTGCGCCGTTGGGCGCGCTTTCGGGACGATATGCCGGCGCGACGGCCCGGGCCTCGGCGGGGGTCGGCGGAAGTGCGAACCTGCTGGTTGGCGGCAATAATGATGAGGTCACGCTGCAGCCGCTTTCACTGCAGGGCTCCCGTGGCGTCAATGTCGCGCTGGGCGTGACGAGGTTGGAGCTCACGCTGGTCCGTCCGGGGCGGCGCCGGTGAGAAGAGGGCAGGGAGAGTTTCGTTAACCTTGCCGACGCGAATTAAGCCGCATTTGACGCAATTTCCGCCAGAATGGCACAACTCCGGGAACATGGCCGAATCCACCACGTTGAGTAGCCGACTACGTCTTGTGTTCACAGAGTAAGGAGCATCGGAAGATCATGTCCGATATCCGCGTCCTGATCGTGGAAGATGATCCATTCGTCGCGATGGACATTGAGGCGGCCGTGGTCGAGCAGTTCGGCCAGGCTGCGGAACTGATCGTCGTCGATTCCGTTACGCAGGCCCGGCAGGTCACGGCAGCTAGATTGTCCTGCGCGTTGCTCGACATCGACGTCGTGGATGGCCAGACCTTCGAGATCGCCGCGAGCCTGCTTAAGAAGGGCACGCCGTTCGCTTTCGTCTCGGGCTCGACTCCCGGTGATGTGCCGGAACATCTGCGCACCGTGCGCTTTCTGCGGAAGCCTTTTTCGACTCGGGAAATCGCGCGGTTCGTTTCGGATGTGGTCGCTGTATCCGACAACGGGTGGCGGCCGACGGCACCTTGAAGGGCAGCCTCGGTTGCGCAGTTACGGCGCTCGAAGAATAAGCCGATTGCCCCATGGATCGGCGATCGTCGGTCCCTCGGCAGTTTCATGTCCGCCGCCAGCGAGAATGCGCAAGTGCATCGCTGCGAAATCGGGTAGGTTGCGGGCCACCAGCTCAAACCGGTTAAGTCCCGCCTCGCCGCCATGGCGCCGGCCGGCGTTCCGGCTGCTCCAGATATTTCCGGCGATATGGTGGTGATAGCCACCGCTGGCGAGAAAGCTGGCGCCCGGATAACGCACCATCACATCAAAGCCGAGCACACCGGCATAGAAGCGCTCCAACTCGGCGGTATCGCCGACGCGCAGATGGATGTGGCCGATCCGCGTGCCGCTCGGCATGCCGGCATAGGCCGTTGACACGGCCTCGGCGAGCAGCCTTTCCGCATCCAGTCGATCGGTCGCCATCTGGATCGCGCCATCAAGCCGTGGCCAGTCCGCGCGCGGGCGGTCGCGATAGATCTCGATGCCATTGCCCTCTGGATCGGAGAGATAGAGCGCCTCGCTGACGAGATGGTCGGAAGCGCCTTCGAGCACCACGCGGGTGAGCGCCGCGTGGGCGAGCCAGTCGGCGAGATCGGCGCGCGAGGGCAGCAGGATCGCGGTGTGGAACAGGCCTGCGGGCGAGGTGGGCCGAGTCGCACCTTCTTCCAACCGCACCAGGACGACGCCATCGACGCCCAGCGTCGAAAACGCGGCTCGTTGTTCGATCACGCGCAGGCCGATGCCATCCCGGTAGAACGCGGTCAGGCCGGCCAGATCATGGACGCGCAGTGTCACGGCCCCGATGTGGAAAGGCGCATCGAGCGCCTCCAGCGTGACAGGCTTCATCGGCTGGCTGGTTTCGAGCGCGGGCATGGCAGCCTCCATGGGTTCGCGGCGAGCTGCCGCATCGCAACCAGATGGCGCGCCCGGCCTGGCATGTCGCCCCCCGGGCCCGCAAACGTCCGATTGCATCATCGCAATCCCATCGCGATCGGTCGGCTGGCGTCACAGCCTGGCAGGGTCGGGCCTGTCGAGTGCGAAATGGCTGAACCAGGGCGCCTCGGCACCCCCGATCAGCGCGCCGATGATGCGCGAGGCGAGAAAGCTGAAGGTGATGCCGTTGCCGCCATAGCCATAGGCCGCGAGCATCCGCGGATAACCGGGCACGCGTCCGATCAGCGGCAGGCCATCCACGGTTTGTCCGAAGGCGCCCGACCAGGCATGTCCGACAGTTGGAGCGGCGCCCGGCACCAGCGCCCGCAGCTTGCCGAGCAGGGCCTTGGTCTTCTCCGGCCCCAGCTCTTTGCGGTGCTGGGGATCGTCGCTGTCTTCGTCCTCGCCGCCGATGATGATGCGGCCATCGATCGTGGTGCGGCAGTAGACGTAGTCCTCCGACGCCTCCCAGACGAGCGCCGGACCGGGCCATAGCGCTTCGGGCGCTTGCGGCAGCGTTGCCAGCGCCCAGCTCGAGGCGACGCGATGCAGATCGCTGGTTACGCAATCGGGCATGACGTAGCCGGTCGCCAGCACGACATGGCCGGCCTCGATCGTGCGGCCGCAGCCGAGTTGCACCGAGGCGGTGTTGGCGGTGGAATCGAAGGCGACGGCCTCGTCGCGGATCAGCCGCGCACCTCGGCCGGCCGCGACACGCAGCAGCGCATGACAGAGGCTGAGAGGGTCCGCCTCGGCCGATCCCGGAGAGACGATGGCGGCCTCGCGGTCGAACCCAAAGCTGCCGAGCAGCGTCGCGTGGTCCATCAATGTGCCCGGCAGGCCAGCCTTCTGGCGCAGCGTCGCTTCGTCCAGCAGTTCGCGCGAGCCGACATCGCCGGCAGCGAGATAGACGGTGTCGCGCGGCAGGAAGGCGCAGCCGAGCGCCAGCTCCGCGACCCGCTCG
>QBLV01000112.1 GCA_003241815.1 Hyphomicrobiales bacterium
GGGGGCGGGTGCTCGAGGGCGCGGGCGAGGATGTTCATCTCGCCTCGGCCGTCGCGGCGGCACGCACGCGCGGCTATCAGCGCGGCGGGGTCGCGACCTCGGTCAAGCACTTCGTCGGCTACGGCGCGGGGGAGGCCGGGCGCGACTACAACTCGACCTGGATTCCGACGAGCCAGCTCTTCGACCTGCATCTGCCGCCGTTCAAGGCAGCGTTCGAGGCAGGCTCGATGACGGCGATGGCGGCTTTCAACGCACTGAACGGAGTTCCCGCGACGGCCCATAAGGGCATGCTGACCGATCTCCTCCGCGACCAATGGGGCTTCAAGGGTTTCGTGACCTCCGATTTCGGCTCGATCACGGAACTGCGCCTGCATGGCATCGCCAAGGATGACGCCGAGGCCGCGCGCAAGGCCCTGCTGGCCGGTATCGACATGGACATGATGGGCGACGTCTATCACAAGCACCTCGCCGCCGAGGTGAAGGCCGGGCGTGTGCCGGTGAAGGCCTTGGACGAAGCCGTGCGGCGGGTGCTGCGGGTGAAGTTCCACCTCGGCCTGTTCGAGCGGCCCGATGTCGACCCGGCAGCCGCGCCTGCGCTGATGCAGACGCAGGCCGCGCGGGACGTTGCGCTTAAGGCCGCGCAGGACGGCGCGATGCTGCTCAAGAATGCCAACGAGACGCTGCCGATCGCGGCTCCCGTGAAGTCGATCGCCGTGATCGGCGCCATGGCGCGTCCCGAAGACGAGCGCGTCTGGACCGATCCGGCGGGCCTCGGCCGCCGTGTCGTGCAGGCGCTTCCCGAGGCGCTGAAGGAGCGGCTGCCAGCGGGTGTTTCCGTCGCCTATGAACCGGCTTTCACCAAGGCCTGCGGCACGGAATTCGCCGACAAGGACGCGGCGGTCCGTGCGGCGGCCGCCAGCGACCTCGTCGTCGCCATGCTCGGCGAGGATTGCGAGTTCATGGGCGAGGGCGCCTCGCGCACGAAGCTCGATCTGCCGGGCGTGCAGCAGGAACTGCTCGAGGCGCTGGTGGCGACCGGCAAGCCGGTGGTTCTGGTGCTGGCGACCGGGCGGCCACTGGTCCTGACCTGGGCCGACGCGCATGTCGCGGCGATTCTGCAGACGTTCCATGGCGGCACCGAGGGGCGCAATGCGATCGCCGACATCCTGACCGGAAAGGTCAATCCGTCCGGACGGGTGCCGATGAGCTTCCCGCGTTCGGTCGGGCAGATCCCGGTCTATTACGACCAGCTTCCGACCGGGCGGCCGCAGAAAATCCGGCAGCGCTATGAATCGATCTTCATCGACGAGGCCAACGAGCCGCTCTACCCGTTCGGCCATGGGCTGTCCTATACCCGCTTCACCTATGCCAATGCGCGCGTCTCCAGGCCGAGCATGAGGCTCGACGGCACGGTCGAGGTGTCGGTGGACGTCACCAATGCCGGTGCGCGCGACGGCCAGGAGGTGGTGCAGCTCTATATCCGCCAACCGGTCGCCAGCCGGTCGCGGCCGGTGCGCGAGCTCAAGGGCTTCGACAAGATCATGCTGCGGGCCGGCGAGACGCGAACCGTGACACTCAGGCTCGACGCTGCAAGGCTGGGCGCCCATGACGAGGACGGGCGGTACAAGATCGATCCCGGACAGATCGAGATATATCTCGGCGGTTCGTCTCAAACGTCGGTCATGACGCAAGTGCTTCTGACCACGTCTTGATCGTTTGCTCTTTTGGTTGCCTGTCGTTTGGTCTCGACAAGGATGAATTTTCGGTCAATTCTTTGAAGCGCGGCCTCGGGACGCTTGCCTCCGCCGGTCGCGAAGACGCTTGGCTTCGAAGGATGCGGCGATGGCGACCGGAACCGTCAAATGGTTCAATACTGAGAAGGGCTTTGGCTTCATTCAACCTGCGGATGGCGGCAAGGACGTGTTCGTGCACATCACTGCCGTAAAGGAAG
Organism: Hyphomicrobiales bacterium; assembly: GCA_003241815.1. Classification (GTDB taxonomy): domain Bacteria; phylum Pseudomonadota; class Alphaproteobacteria; order Rhizobiales; family Beijerinckiaceae; genus Allobosea. The sequence goes on from QBLV01000112.1 coordinate 1,952, forward strand.
CAGGCCTGATGACGCTGACGGAAGGGCAGAATGTCTCGTTCGAACTGAAGACCGAGCGTGGCAAGACGGCGGCGGGTTCGCTGCAGTTGATGTGAGCCTTTCGGCCGCTTGACAGAGCCGGGGGCATGTCACCATGCCACCGGGATGAAAAACACGTGGGCAAAGGGCGTCGTCACCGGCGTCTTCTCGGCGATCGCAAGGTCTCTGTCGCCGCATCCGTTCGTCACGGTCGCTTGCGAGACGCTGTTTCTCGACCATTCCGGCCTTCGAGGCGATCTGCATTCGGGGTCAACTCGCTTAGCGGGGCCGCGCGAACCCTGGCTGCCGCGAGGCTTGATCCTCCGCAACGACCGCCAGATTTCAGCGCTTTGCGTGGAAGAACTTGCAGAGATCGCCGAACGGCTCGGCTTGCAGGCGCTCCCGCCGGAATGGCTCGGCGGCAATCTTCTGATCGAGGGGCTTGCGGGGTTCTCCAGCATTGCGCCCGGCAGCCAGCTTGCTTTCGGCGGAAGCTGGGGCGGAAAGGGCCGCTTCGATGGCGGCGCGGTTCTGCGCGTCGAGGCCTATAACACGCCCTGCCGACGGGCAGGACGCGCCGTTGCCGCCGCAACGGACCGCAAGGGGCTGGAATTTCCCTTTGTGAAGGCTGCAACCGCTTTGCGCGGGCTCGTGCTGTGCGTCGATCTCGCCGGCCCGATTTCAGTGGGCGATGCGGTGGTGCTGATCCCGCCCGTCGTGCCGAAGGGCGGCTGAGACTATCGCGCAAAGCGTTTGGCGCCGGCGACGCAGGTCGCCACGGCGGCCGAGACCGCCAGCATCTGCCAACTCACGGTCTCGCCGAGCAGGAGCCCCGCCAAAGCGAGCCCGAAGAAGGGCTGCAGCAACTGCAACTGTCCCACAGCGGCGATGCCGCCCTGCGCCAGGCCACGATACCAGAAGACGAAGCCGATCAGCATGCTGAAGAGCGAGACATAGGCGAGGCCGAGCCAGGCCGGCCATCCCGTCCCGGCGAGCGAGGCCGGCATCGTGGACCAGGCGAGACCAACTGTGACCGGCAGCGAGAGCAGCAGCGCCCAGGAGATCACCTGCCAGCCGCCGAGCCGGCGCGACAGGGCAGCGCCCTCTGCATAGCCGAGACCGCAGATGATGACGGCCGCCAGCATCAGCAGATCGCCTGTCGGGGAGGCCGCAAAGCCCTGCGTCAGGGCAAATCCCGCGACGAGCGCGCTGCCGAGACAGGAGAACAGCCAGAAGGCGGGGCGCGGCCGCTCGCCGCCGCGTAGGACGCCGAAGAGCGCGGTCGCCAGCGGCAGCAAGCCGATGAAGACGATCGAATGGGCGGAGGTGACATGCTGGAGGGCCAGCGCCGTCAGCAATGGGAAGCCGATGACGACACAAAGGGCGACGACCAGCAACGGCAGGACATCACGCCGTTCCGGCCGTTTCTCCCTGAAGCCGGCCAGCAACGCCAGCCCCACGAGCCCTGCGATCGCGGCACGCGCCAGCGTCAGGAAGACGGGATCGAAATCCGCCACGGCGACACGCGTCGCGGGCAGGGAGCCGGCGAAGATCACCACGCCAATAAAACCGTTGATCCAGCCGCTCGCCATCTTGTCCATCATCGAGGCTCCCTCGACGCCTGCATCGACCCGGACGAAGAGATGTGCCAGAGACAGTTCAATACAGTTTGGGCAAACTGTATTGATCACGGAGGCGGTACAGATGGGCCGGCACGATACGCCAGCGAGCGAGGACGGCACGCGAGTCGGCATCGTCATGGAGGCGATCCGGTCGCGCATCGCCGGGCGCGTGCTGGCGCCCGGCGCCAGGCTGCCGTCGATCCGGGCTTTCGCCGAGGCCATGGCCGTGTCGAAATCGACGGTGGTGGAGGGCTATGATCGCCTCGCCGCCGAAGGCGTGATCCAGGCGCGTCGCGGCTCCGGCTTCTATGTCGCGGGACATGCACCGCCCTTCTCGGTCGCCGATCTCGGGCCCCGGCTGGAGCGGGCCGTGGATCCGTTCTGGGTCTCGCGGCAGTCGCTGGATGCCGGCGGCGGGGTGCTCAAGCCGGGCTGCGGCTGGCTGCCGGCCGACTGGTTGCCGCAGGACAGCCTGCGGCGGGCGCTGCGGGCGGCGTCGCGCGCGCCTGCCGAAGCGCTGGCCGATTACGGCACGCCGCTTGGGCTCTCGCCGCTGCGGCAGGTTCTGGCCCGCCGCATGGCGCTGCACGGCATCGAGGCAGCGCCCGACCGGATCATGCTGACGGAATCCGGCACGCAGGCGCTCGACCTCGTCTGCCGTTTCCTGATCGAGCCCGGTGACACCGTTCTCGTCGACGATCCCTGCTACTTCAACTTCCACGCTTTGCTGCGCGCTCATCGCGTCCGCATCGTGGGCGTGCCCTACACCCAGAACGGCCCCGACATCGTCGCCTTCGAACAGGTCCTGACCGAGCAGCGCCCGCGGCTCTACATCACCAATTCGGCGCTGCATAATCCCACCGGCGCGACGCTGTCGCCCGTCGTTGCCCATCGCGTCCTGAAGCTTGCCGACCAGTTCGGGCTGACGATCGTCGAGGACGACATCTTCGCCGATTTCGAGCCTGAGCCGGCGCCGCGCCTGGCCGCCTTCGACGGGCTCGACCGCGTCGTTCAGATCGGCAGTTTCTCGAAGTCGCTCTCGGCCTCGGTGCGCTGCGGCTACATCGCAGCGAAGCGGGACTGGATCGAGAGGCTGATCGATCTCAAGATCGCGGCCTCCTTCGGCACCGGCCGGCTGGCGGCCGAGATGGTCCTGTCCGTTCTGAAGGACGGCAGCTATCGCAAGCACATGGACGGTCTGCGCGAGCGTCTCGGGCGCGCCATGGCCGCAACCTCGGCGCGTCTCACATCTATGGGTGTCCGGCCGTGGATCGAGCCACGAGGCGGCATGTTCCTCTGGTGCGAACTGCCCGAGGGGCTGGATTCGTCGATGATCGCGCGGCAGTTGCTGGCCGAGGACATCGTGCTGGCACCGGGCAATGTCTACAGCCTGTCGCAGACGGCCAGCCGCTTTCTCCGCTTCAACGTCGCGCAGTCCGGCGATCCGCGCCTGTTCAGCGCGCTGGGGCGAGCCATGGCGGCTGGGGCGCTCGCAGGCGGGCAGACGAGAGTTTGAGCTTGCGCGATGCCGGCGGCTGACATAAACATATCTTTATATCTTTTCTTACTGCTTGACGGAGTTCGTGCAGTTGCGCCAGCCGACTACATTGTCCTCGGACGTCCTGCTCGCCGGCCTGCGGGCCGCAGGCGAGGAGACGCGGCTGCGGATTCTGGCGCTGCTGTCGGAGGGGGAGTTGTCGGTGTCGGATCTGACCGACATCCTCGGCCAGTCGCAGCCGCGGATCTCGCGCCATCTCAAGCTGCTGACCGAGGCCGGTCTGGTGCGGCGCTCGCGCGAGGGCGCCTGGGCCTTCTTCCGTCTCGATGAGACCGGGGCGGGCGGGGCTTTCGCTGCCTCTCTGGCGGCCTGGCTCGATCGGTCGGATGCGGTTCTGGCGGCGGATCGCGAGCGGCTCGCCGCCGTGCGCGGCACGCGAGCCGAGGTCGCACAGAGCTATTTCGCCAGCGTCGCGCGCGATTGGGACCGTCTGCGCTCCCTGCATGTGCCAGACGACGCGGTTGAGGCTGCGGTCGAGGCTGCGGTCGGCAAGGGTACGCCCGGCAGCATGCTCGATCTCGGCACCGGGACGGGGCGCATGCTGGAGCGGATCGCGCCGAAATTCGGCCGGGCGGTCGGCGTCGATGCCAACCATGCCATGCTGGCGGTGGCACGCGCCAATCTGGAAAAGGCGGGTCTCGCGCGCGTCGAGCTGCGCCAGGGCGACATCTATGCGTTGCCCTTCCCGCGCGGTGCCTTCGATCTCGTCATCATCCACCAGGTCCTGCACTTTCTCGACGATCCCGGGCGTGCGGTTCGGGAAGCGGCCGCGATGCTGAGTCCCGGTGGGCGGCTGATCGTGGTCGATTTCGCACCCCATGAGATGGAATTTCTGCGGACCGAGCATGCCCATCGCCGGCTCGGCTTCTCGCGGGCCCAGATCGCCGGCTGGTTCTCCGAGGTCGGACTCACTTGTGACATGTCCGAGGAAATCACGCTGGCCGGCGGTGGCTCCGGCCAGTTGCCGGTGATGCTGTGGCGCGGCTGCGACCGGCGCATCCAGTCCGACCCCATCCAGCGACAGACCAATCTAGAGGTGGCCTGATGAACGCGTTTCGCCCCAGCCGGCACGGCTCGCGCCGTCCCAAGGTGTCCTTCGAGTTCTTTCCGCCCAAGAGCGACGAGATGGAGGTCGCGCTCTGGGAGAGCGTGCGCCGGCTCGAGCCGCTGGGCCCCTCCTTCGTCTCGGTGACCTATGGCGCCGGCGGCTCGACGCGCGAGCGCACGCATGCCACCGTCAAGCGCATGGTCGAGGAGACCGGCTTCAAGCCCGCCGCACATCTGACCTGCGTCTCCGCTTCGCGCGGTGAGGTCGACGAGGTCATCCGCGCCTATTGGGAGGCCGGTGTGCGCCATGTCGTGGCGCTGCGCGGCGATCCGGCGGGCGGACTCGGCACGACTTACGAGCCGCATCCCCAGGGCTATCACCAGACCTCGGATCTGGTCGCCGGCCTCAAGCGCATCGGCGATTTCGAGGTCACGGTTTCGGCCTATCCGGAGAAGCATCCGGAAGCCGCCTCGCTCGATGCCGATATCGACGCGCTGAAGAAAAAGGTCGATGCGGGCGCGACGCGGGCGATCACGCAGTTCTTCTTCGATAACGACGTCTATTTTCGTTATCTAGACAAGGTCCGTGCGGCCGGGATCGACATCCCGATCCTGCCTGGCATCGTACCGGTCCAGAACTTCAAGCAGACCGCCAATTTCGCCCGCAAGACCGGGGCGAGCGTGCCGCAATGGCTCGCCGACCGTTTCGATGGGCTGGAGGACGACGCCGCGACGCGCCGTCTGGTGGCGGCCGCCGTCTGCGCGGAACAGGCGCTCGACCTGATCGACCGCGGCGCCACCGACCTGCATTTCTACACGATGAACAAGGCCGACCTGGTCTATGCGATCTGCCATCTCGTTGGGGTCAAGCCCGAGAAGGCAGAGCCGCAGGCTGCGGCGGCTGAGTGAGTTTTACGAGCCCTCATCCTTCGAGACGCGCTCTACGAGCGCTCCTCAGGATGAGGGCTGAGGAATATTTCGAGCTGATCCGGGTTCGATGAAAGCGTGACAATGTCAGATTTCCAGCCCACCCCCGTCGACGGCGCCGAGATCCAGCGCGCGCTGCGCCAGTCCGCTTCCGAGCGCATCCTCGTGCTCGACGGCGCGATGGGGACGCAGATCCAGGACCAGAAGTTCTCGGAAGCCGATTTCCGGGGCGAGCGCTTCAAGGGCTGGAACCACGATCTCAAGGGCAACAACGATCTCCTGGTGCTGACCCAGCCGGAGGCGATCCGCGACATCCACTTGGCTTATTTCCAGGCCGGCGCGGACATCGTCGAGACCAACACCTTCTCCTCGACCCAGATCGCCCAGGCCGATTACGGCATGGAGGCGCTGGCCTATGAACTGAACGTCGTCTCGGCAAAGCTCGCCCGCGAGGCGGCCGCAATCGCGCAAAAGGCCGATGGCCGGCGCCGCTATGTCGCCGGCGCGGTCGGCCCGACCAACCGCACGCTGTCGATTTCGCCCGACGTCAACAATCCCGGCTTCCGCGCCGTGACCTTCGACCAGGTGCGCGAGTCCTATGCCGAGCAGGTGAGGGGGCTGATCGACGGCGGCTCCGAGATTATCCTGGTCGAGACGATCTTCGACACGCTCAACGCCAAGGCGGCGATCGTCGCGATCGAGAACGTCTTCCACGAGAAGGGCATCCGCCTGCCGGTGATGATCTCCGGCACGATCACCGATCTCTCTGGCCGCACGCTGTCGGGCCAGACGACGGAAGCCTTCTGGAACGCGGTGCGCCATGCCGCGCCCTTGACCATTGGGCTGAACTGCGCGCTCGGGGCGCGTGAGATGCGCGCCCATATCAAGGATCTGTCGCGGGTCGCCGACACGCTGGTCTGCGCCTATCCCAATGCCGGCCTGCCCAACGAGTTCGGCCTATATGACGAGAGCCCCGAGGCGACGGCCGAGATGCTGGCCGAATTTGCCGATGCGGGCCTAGTCAACATCGTCGGCGGCTGCTGCGGCACGACGCCGGGCCATATCCGCGCCATCGCGCAGGCCGTGGCCGGCAAGGCGCCGCGCCAGATCCCGGTGATCAAGCCCTATCTGCGGCTGGCGGGACTTGAGCCCTTCACGCTCGACGAGACCATTCCGTTCGTGAACATCGGCGAGCGCACCAACGTCACCGGCTCTGCCAAGTTCAGGAAGCTGGTCACGGCGGGCGATTATGCGGCGGCGCTCGATGTCGCGCGCGATCAGGTCGCCAATGGCGCGCAGGTCATTGACATCAACATGGATGAGGGCCTGCTGGACAGCCAAGCGGCGATGACCGAGTTCTGCAACCTGATCGCCTCGGAGCCGGATATCTCCCGCGTGCCGATCATGGTCGACTCCTCGAAGTTCCACGTCATCGAGGCCGGTCTCAAGACGATCCAGGGAAAGCCGATCGTCAACTCGATCTCGATGAAGGAGGGCGAAGCCGCTTTCCTCGAACAGGCCCGGATCTGTCGCAATTACGGCGCTGCCGTCGTCGTGATGGCCTTCGACGAGACCGGCCAGGCCGACACCTACCAGCGCAAGATCGAGATCTGCGCGCGGGCCTACAAGCTGCTGACCGAGACCATCGGCTTCCCGCCTGAGGACATCATCTTCGACCCCAACGTCTTCGCCGTGGCGACGGGTATCGAGGAGCATGACAATTACGGCAACGATTTCATTGAAGCCACCAAGACGATCCGCGAGACCCTGCCCCATGCCCATATCTCGGGCGGCGTCTCGAACCTGTCCTTCTCGTTCCGCGGCAACGAGAAGGTCCGCGAGGCGATGCACTCGGTCTTCCTGTACCACGCCATCAAGGTCGGCATGGATATGGGCATCGTCAATGCGGGCCAGCTCGGCTCCTATGACGGGCTCGACCCGGAGCTGCGCGAGCTCTGCGAGGACGTCGTCCTCAACCGCCGCAAGGATGCCACCGAGCGCCTGCTCGACGCGGCGCCGCGCTTCAAGGGTGACGGCTCGGTCGCCTTTTCGGGCAAGGATATGGCCTGGCGCGAGGAGCCGGTCGAGAAGCGGCTGGAATATGCGCTGGTCAACGGCATCACGGCCTTTATCGACGTCGATACCGAAGAGGCCCGGGTCAAGGCCGATAAGCCGCTGCATGTCATCGAAGGGCCGCTAATGGCCGGCATGAACGTCGTCGGAGACCTGTTCGGCGCCGGCAAGATGTTCCTGCCGCAGGTGGTGAAGTCGGCCCGCGTGATGAAGCAGGCGGTCGCCTATCTCATGCCCTTCATGGACGAGGAGAAGCGCCTCAACGGCGGCGGCGAGCGCTCGGCCGCCGGCAAGGTGCTGATGGCGACGGTGAAGGGCGATGTCCACGACATCGGCAAGAACATCGTCGGCGTCGTGCTCCAGTGCAACAATTACGAGGTCATCGACCTCGGCGTGATGGTGCCGACGCAGAAAATTCTCGACGTCGCCCGCAAGGAGAAGGTCGACATCATCGGGCTGTCGGGGCTGATTACGCCCTCGCTCGACGAGATGGTGACGGTCGCCTCCGAGATGGAGCGCGAGGGCTTCGACATTCCCCTGCTGATCGGCGGAGCGACGACGAGCCGCGTGCACACGGCCGTGAAGATCCATCCGGCCTATGAAAAGGGGCACACGATCTATGTCACCGACGCCTCGCGCGCGGTGGGCGTGGTCTCTGCACTGCTCTCGCAGGACCAGAAGCCGGCCTATGTCGATGGCATTCGCGCAGAATACGCCAAGGTGTCCGCCGCGCATCGCCGCTCCGAGGCCGACAAGCAGCGCCTGGCGCTGGCGAAGGCGCGCGCCAATTCCTTCAAGGCGGACTGGAGCGGATATCAGCCGCCTAAGCCAGGCTTCCTCGGCACCCGGACCTTCCGCACCTATGATTTGTCCGATCTGGTGCCGCTGATCGACTGGACTCCGTTCTTCCAGACCTGGGAGATGAAGGGCCGTTTCCCGGCCATCCTCGAGGATGAGAAGCAGGGTGAGGCGGCGCGCGCGCTCTGGGACGATGCGCAGGCGATGCTCAAGCGAATCGTCGACGAACGCTGGTTCAACCCCAAGGCCGTCATCGGCTTCTGGCCGGCCAATGCGGTCGGCGACGACATCCGTCTCTACACCGGGGAGAGCCGTCAGGAGCGGCTGGCGACCTTCCATGGCCTGCGTCAGCAGCTTTCCAAGCGCGACGGCAAGCCCAATATGTGCATTTCCGACTTCGTCGCGCCGGAAGGCATCGAGCGGCCCGATTATGTCGGCGCCTTCGTGGTGACGGCCGGGGCAGAAGAAGAGCGCATCTCCGAGAAGTTCGCGCGCGACAATGACGATTACCGCTCGATCATGGTCAAGGCGCTGGCGGATCGTTTCGCCGAGGCCTTCGCCGAACGCATGCACCAGAGGGTCCGCACCGAGTTCTGGGGCTATGCGGCCGACGAGAACCTCGCCAACGAGGATCTCATCCGCGAGGAGTATCGCGGCATCCGCCCGGCACCGGGCTATCCGGCTCAGCCCGACCACACGGAGAAGGCGACCCTGTTCGAGCTTCTGCAGGCGGAGCGCCGCGTCGGCGTGAAGCTGACCGAAAGCTTCGCGATGTGGCCGGGCTCGTCGGTCTCAGGAATCTACCTCTCCCATCCCGACGCCTATTATTTCGGCGTCGCCAAGGTCGAGCGCGATCAGGCCGAGGATTATGCTGCGCGCAAGGCTATGCCTTTGCACGAGGTCGAGCGCTGGCTTGCGCCGATTCTTAACTACGAACCGGCAAGCTATCGGCTGGAGGCGGCCGAGTAGGGGCCTTCTCCGCGCGACAATGGCCCGGCCGCGCTCTCCGCTTCATACATCGCGCGCCTGTTGAATTGGGCGTGCGGGTCGTATAGCCGTTCGTGGCCGGGCGCTCCGGCTCCTTCCGGTACGAGGCAGCCATGGCCGACGACGATTATGTTTATGACGAGGTGACGGGCGAGTGGCGTCCGGCCTCCGAGATGGCGGCGGTGGCTGCGCCTGGTCGGGCCGAAGTCCGCGATGCCGCCGGGAATGTCCTCGCCGATGGCGACTCGGTCGTCCTGATCAAGGACCTCAAGGTCAAGGGCGCCGGCCAGACGCTCAAGCAGGGCACAGTGATCAAGACCATCCGGCTGACGGATGACCCCGAGGAGATCGACTGCCGGCATGAGACGATCAAGGGGCTCGTGCTGCGCACGGAATTCGTCCGCAAGCGCTGAGATGGCGACGATGCCTGCCCTCATTCGCAAGGCGACCCCGGCCGACCAGCCCCGTATCCATGCCATCCGGATGGGCGTGACCGAGAACGTGCTCTCCGATCCCTCAAAGGTCACGGATGAAGAGGTCGCCTGGTATCGCGAGCAGGCGATCTTCCTGGTCGCGGATATCGAGGGCGATGTCGTGGGCTTCACCTGCGCCAATCACCAGACCGGGCTGATCTGGGCGCTGTTCATGGACAAGGCGCATGAGGGGCGCGGCGTCGGCCGCGCGCTGCTGGATGCGGCGCTGGCGGGATTGGAGGCAGCCGGCCACGTCCAGGCGTGGCTCGAAACCGGGGCGGGAACACGCGCCGAGCGCTTCTATCGCCATCATGGCTGGCACGATATGGGCCGCGCGCGGGATGGGCAGATCGTCTTCGTGAAAGCGCTCGGCCGAGCAAGCGTGACGACCTCAACAATCTCGGAGGCTATCAGGGCCTGCTCGTAACCCACCGTCGGATGCCGGCGTCGATGAGATGATCGCCGGGGACCTGAAGACGGCGGAAGTCTTCGGCCGGAATGTCGCCGAGGTCGTCGAGAGCGAGAAGGGCTGACGGCCGGCATAGCACCCCAGGTCTCCCGGGTGCCGCAATCCGGGCAGGGTCGCGGCCTTGCCGACGGTGGTGATCGCGGTCAAGTCCCCGCTGTCGGGGCCATCACAGGCCTTGCTACCATGCCGTCGAAGACGCGAACCCGGTTCCGGCCAGCGGCCCTGGCGACATAAAGCGCGGAATCGGCCTCGGCGAACAGCTTTTTGGGTTGGTCGTGGTGCGTGGATTTCAGCAGGGCCGCTCCGATGGAAATGCCGATCTCGATTGCCTGCGTGGCACGAAGGATCGGGCGGGCGAGCAGCCTGTGTGCACCTTCCAGCGTCGCGGCCAAGACGGCCTGCCCGCCGGGGATTCGCAGCAAGAGCGCGAATTCGCAGCCGCCGATACGCGAGACCAGAATGGCATCAGGGAACAGCCGGGCGAGCCGCTCCCCGATGCAGCGGAGGCATCCATGCGCGCCCGCATGGTCATGGACATCCTCGATCGTCTCGAAATCATCGATGGCCAGCACCGCCAGCGCAAAGCCATGCGGCCCGTCGGCATGGCGACTGAGTTCGCGAGCGGCCATCTCGAAGGCGCGGCGGTTGGCCAGCCCGGTCAGCGGGTCCTGCCCGGCGATGGTCACGAGCCCGTCCCACATCTTCTTCTCGGCTGTGACGTCCTGCTTCGAGCCGAAAATACGGATGGGTCGTCCGTGTTCGAAACTCACGCCGACGCGCAGGCGCATCCAGCGGGTTTGTCCGGCCGTCCGGAGCTGGCAGTCGAGGGAGAAGCCCTTACCCGTCTTGATGGCAGCAGCCCGTCGCTGCTCCATTTCGCTGCGGCTCTGGCTTTGATACGCGTCGAGCGTTGCGGCGCGCTTGAGCGTCGAGCCGCGCTTCAGTCCGAAGAGATCATAGACCCCGTCAGTCCAGGAGAGCACCTCGGTCGCCAGATTGCAGGACCAGGAACCACCCGAGCCGAGTAATGCCTGCTCGTAGAGGCTTTCGCCTGTGAGGGCCGCGGGCAGCGCTTGGTTCAAGGTAGGCTTCCCCGAGGAGGAGATGTCGGCATGGTGCTCAAAGGTTAGGCGCCATCGGTTAATCGATCCTTGCCGACCGCTGTCGATGAGCGTGTCATTCCCGCCTCAGCGCCTCTATCGGATCCAGCCGCGCGGCCTGTCTGGCGGGATAAAAGCCGAAAAATACGCCGATCAGGCCGGAAACGCCGACTGCGACCAGAATCGTTTCGATCGAGACCACGGAGGGCCAACCGGCTATTCGCGCAATCGTGAGCGCCGAGCCGACACCGAGCGCGATCCCGACCGCGCCGCCGATGGTGGCGAGCGTCGTCGCTTCGATCAGGAACTGCGCCAGAACGTCCCGCTGCCTGGCCCCGACCGCGAGACGGAGCCCGATCTCACGCGTGCGCTCGGTCACCGAGACCAGCATGATGTTCATGATGCCGATACCGCCGACCAGCAGCGAGACGCCCGCGACCGCCGCCAGCAGCCAGGACAGGGTGGTCGCGGCCTGGGTTGCGGTGTTGGCGATCTCGGTCAGGTTCCTGACGATGAAATCGTCGTCCTGGTCGGCCATCAGGCGGTGGCGCTGGCGCAGGAGCGCGCTGGTCTGCTCGATGCCGGGCGCGATCGCATTCTCGCTGGCGAACTTCACCATGATGGTCTGGACCGAGCGGTCGCGGGCGTAGTTGCGGCCGACGATCCGGCGCCGGCCGGTGTCGAGCGGCACGAAGATGACGTCGTCCTGATCCTGGCCCAGCGCCGATTGGCCTTTGGCCGCCATCACGCCGATGACCTTGAACGGGACATTGCGGATGCGGAACTGCTGTTCGAGCGGGTTCTGCTCACCAAAGAGATTGCGCGCCACCGTCTGGCCGATGATGGCGACGATCTCGCCCTTGCGCAGCTCCTCCGGCTCGAACAGCCGGCCCTCCGCGACATCCCATTCGCGTGCGGAAAAGAAGTCGAGATCGGTCGCGGTGATCTGGGTCGACCAGTTGCTGCCAGCATAGACCGCCTGGGCGCGGGTGATGATGACGGGGGCAGCCGCCACGACATCCTCGATCTCCTTGGAGATCGCGGTCGCATCCTCATCTGTCAGCGTCGAGGAGGCGCCGGCGCCGAGCCTCGCGCCGCCCTGCGTGACGTTGCCGGACTGGATGATGGCGAGGTTGGCGCCCAGCGACTTGATCTGCGAGGTCACGCGCTCGCGCGCGCCGGAGCCGATGGCGACCATGGCGATCACGGCGGCGACGCCGATGATGATGCCGAGCATGGTCAGCGCCGAGCGCAGCGCGTTGGCGCCGATCGCTGACAAAGCCGAGCGGACCGCCTCAAAGATGCTCATGCGACGGTCTCCGGGAGGGGATCGGGCCGGACGGCGGCGCTGACCATGCTCGGCATCATCATCGGCGTCGCCGCCGTG
>QBLV01000113.1:0-808 GCA_003241815.1 Hyphomicrobiales bacterium
CGCCGGCTCGCTCGACCTGACGCGGGCGCTGCGCTCGCCGGGTTCGGCGCTAAAGCCCTTCATCTACGCGCTCGCCTTCGACAACGGCATCGCCCACCCCGAAACGATGCTGGAGGACCGCCCGGCGCGCTACGGCATCTACATCCCCGAGAATTTCGACATGACCTTCCAGGGCATGGTCTCGGCCCGCAAGGCGCTGCAGCTTTCGCTCAACGTGCCGGCCGTCGAACTGCTCTCGGCGCTCGGCCCGCAGCGCTTCCTGTCGCGCCTGCGCGATGCGGGCGTCGCGGTCGCCATGCCCAAGGAGGGCGGTGCGCCTGGCCTCGCCGTCGGGCTCGGCGGCCTCGGCATCACCCTGCAGGATCTGACGCGGCTTTATGTCGGGCTCGCGCGCGGCGGCGCGGTTCCGGAACTGCGAGTGCTGGGCGATGCAGTGGCTTCTCCGTCCCCCCGCCTCATCGAGCCCGTCGCGGCCTGGTATGTCGCAGACACCCTGCTCGGCGCCCCGCCGCCGCTCAACGCGGTGCCCGGCCGCATCGCCTACAAGACCGGCACCTCCTATGGCTATCGCGATGCCTGGGCTGTAGGCTTCGACCGCAAGCACACGATCGGCGTCTGGGTCGGGCGCGCCGATAACGGCGCCGTGCCCGGCCTCGTCGGGCGCGTCGTGGCGGCGCCGATCCTGTTCGACGCCTTCGCCCGGCTCGGGCTTGATCCGCGCCCTTTTCCGCAGCCTCCCGACACCATCGTCGCGACATCGGCGCATCTGCCGCCGCCGTTGCGCCACCTGCGCCAGGATGTGCCGAAG
>QBLV01000113.1:818-1324 GCA_003241815.1 Hyphomicrobiales bacterium
CCGAAGACCGTTACCGCCATGACGACGCCCACGCTCCGGCTCGCCTTCCCGCCGGAGGGCGCGAGGATCGACCTCGCCGCCTCGGGGATGGATGGCCCAGCCCAGCTCAACCTCAAGGTCGCGGGCGGCGTCGCTCCCTACACCTGGCTTGTCGATGGCGCGCCCGTGCTCAGCCCGACGCGGCGTCGCGAGGCCGCCTGGCAGCCATCGGGCAAGGGCTTCATGCGAATTTCGGTGATCGACGGCACAGGCGCCAGCGAAAGCGTATCGGTCAGGCTGCAATGACAGCCGCGCATCATGCTCGGGCTTGACCCGAGCATCTCAGGACCCGTGATCGACCCTGCGGCGCCATCACGGCCGGGGATTCTCGGTTCTGCGCTTCGCTTCGCCCGAGAATGACGCGGATCAGGACCTACTCCGCCGGCTGCGGGTGTACCGTCGGCGCCTCATGCGCCGCATGGCCGTGCACCGCCCGCGTCTTGCTGGCGAGATAGGAATAGGCGACC
>QBLV01000113.1:1334-14391 GCA_003241815.1 Hyphomicrobiales bacterium
CCGGCACCACATAGAGCGTCAGCAGCGTACCGAAGGTCATGCCGCCGACGATGACCCAGCCGATCTGCGAACGGCTTTCGGCGCCGGCACCCGTCGCGAGCGCGAGCGGCACGGCGCCGAGCACCATCGCACCCGTCGTCATCAGGATCGGGCGCAGCCGCAGTTCCGCCGCCTCGACCAGCGCGTCGATCATCTCCTTGCCCTCCTCCCGAAGCTGGTTGGTGAACTCCAGGATCAGGATGCCGTGCTTGGTGATGAGGCCGACGAGCGTGATCAGACCGATCTGGCTGTAGACGTTCATCGTGCCGCCCGTGAAGTAGAGCGCGGCCAGCGCGCCCGTCAGCGACAGCGGCACCGAGACCATGATGACGACCGGGTCGATGAAGCTCTCGAACTGGGCCGCCAGCACGAGATAGATGAAGCCCAGCGCCAGCAGGAAGACGATCGCGATCGAGGCGCCCGACTGCTTGAACTCGCGGCTCTGGCCGCCATAGTCGATCTGCACCGTCTTCGGCAGCACCTTGGCTGCGGCCTGTTCCAGCACGGTCAACGCATCGCCCAGCGAATAGCCGGGACCGGGCACGGCCGTGATCGACGCCGAACGCAACTGGTTGAACCGGATCAGTTCCTTTGGCGCGACGCCCTCCTCGACCTTGACCAGGCTCGACAGCTGCACGACCGCGCCGCCGCGCCCCATCAGATAGATCGACTGCAGCGCCTGGGGCGTGTTGCGATCCTCGCCCGCGACCTGGATGACGACGTCGTACTGCTCGCCATTCATGTTGAAGCGCGTGACCTGCCGCCCGCCGAGCAGCGTCTCCATCGTCCGGCCGATGACATCGACGCCGACGCCGAGATCCGCCGCCCGTTGCCGGTCGATCGAAACCTTGATCTGCGGCTTGTCGAGAATGAGGTTGGATTCGACGTTCGTCAGCGCCGGCGAGCCCGACACCTCGGCGATGACGGCATCGACATAGTCCTTGATCTGCACATAGGATTCCGACGATCGCAGCACGAACTCGACCGGCTTGCTGCTGGCGCCGCCCTGGCCCAGCGACGGTGGATTGGTCGCAAACAGCCGGATCCCGGGAATCTGCGACAGGCTGCGGTTGATCTCGGTCACGATGTCCTGCTGCTTGCGCGTGCGCTCCTCCCAGGGTTTGAGCCGGGCGAAGGCGATGGCGCGGGTCACGTCGGGGAAACCGACGATGACGAGATAGGTCTGCACTTCGGGGATCTTGCTGAAGACCTCCTCGACGCGGCGGGCATATTCGGCCGTGAAGCTGATCGTCGCGCCTTCCGGCGCCACGCCGATCGCCGTGATCGTGCCGCGATCCTCGACCGGGGCCAGTTCGGAGCGCAGGCCGGTGAAGAAGAAGTAGCTGGCCCCGGCGACAACGAGGGCCAGGATGACGATCACCGGACGCATCGACAGCGCCCCGCGCAGCGAGGCCCGATAGCCGCGCGACATCGCGTTGAAGCCGCGTTCCATGACATTGTAGAGCCAGCTATGCGAACTCTCATGCTTGAGCAGCTTGGCGCACATCATCGGCGTCAGCGTCAGCGCGACGAACCCCGAGACCAGAACAGCTCCCGCCAGCGTCAGCGCGAATTCGATGAAGAGCTTGCCCGTTCGCCCCGTTGAGAACGCCATCGGCGCATAGACCGCGACCAGCGTCAGCGTCATCGCGATGACGGCGAACGCGATCTCGTTGATGCCGCGGATCGCAGCGGCATTCGACTCCATCCCGTCCTCGATATGACGGTGGACGTTCTCAAGCACCACGATGGCGTCGTCGACGACAAGCCCGATCGCCAGCACCATCGAGAGCAGCGTCAGCGTGTTGACAGTGAAGCCCAACGCATACATCAGCGCAAACGAGCCGACGAGCGAGACCGGGATCGTCACCAGCGGAATCAGCGTCGCGCGAGCCGAGCGCAGGAAGATGAAGATGATCAGGACGACGAGCACGACCGCTTCTAGGATCGTGGTGTAGACGGCCTGGATCGAACGGTCGATGAAGACCGAGCTGTCGTAAGACGTCGCAATGGTCATGCCGTCGGGCAGGTCCTCGATGATCTCCGGCAGGGCGGCACGCACGCCAGTGGAAACATCGAGCGGATTGGCGGTGGCCTGTTTGACGATGCCGATCGTGACCGACGATTTGCCCGAGAACCAGGCGGCATTGCGCTCGGCCAGCGCACCGAGCTCGACCTTGGCGATATCCTGAAGCTTCACTGGGAAGCCGTTGACGTCCTTGACGACGATCTGCTGGAACTGCTCGGGCGTGGTCAACCCGGTCTGCGAAAGCACCGTGAACTCGCGGTTGTTGCTCTCGATCCGACCGGAGGGGATCTCGACGTTCTGGGCGCGAACCGCCGCCTCGATCTCCTGCACCGTGATGTTGTAGGCCGACATCCGGGCGCGATCGAGCCAGACGCGCATGGCATAGCGCCGCTCGCCACGGATCTGCACCTCGGCGACGCCGGTGATGTTCTGCACGCGGTCCGTGATGAACCGGTCGGCGAAATCGGTCAGTTCCAGCGGGTTGTGCCGCGAACTGATCAGCGAGAGGAACAGGATCGGCTGGGCGTCCGCCTCGACCTTGGCGATGATCGGCTCTTCGATCTCGGTCGGCATGCGGCCGCGCACGCGGCTGACGCGGTCGCGCACGTCGGAGGCCGCAACGTCGGGATCGACATCCGGCCGGAAGCGGACCGAGATGAAGCTGCGTTCCTGACGGCTGGTCGATGAGATGATCTCGATGCCCTCGATACCGGCGATCGAGTTTTCCAGGACCTGGGTGACCTGGGTCTCGATGATCTCGGCGCTGGCGCCGGTGTAGTCGGTCCGCACCGAGACGATCGGCTCGTCGATATTGGGATATTCCCGCACCGTCAGGCGTGTGTAGGAGACCGCGCCGATCAGCAGCACGAGCAGGCTCAGCACCGTCGAGAGAACGGGCCGGCGAACGAAGAGTTCGAACAGGCTCATTGACGCGGGCTCGGTGAGGTGGCGGGCAATGCGCTTGTCTGCACCGGAGGCGGCGCGTTCTTGACCGACACGGTCGAGCCTTCGCGCAACCGCATCTGCCCCGAGCTGACCACCTGCATTTGCGGGGTGAGGCCCTTCACGACCTCGACCTTGCCCGGCAGGCGCTTGCCGAGATCGACCGCGACGCGCTTGGCCTTGCCGCCCTCGACGATGTAGACGATCTTGCCGATGCCGTCGGGCACCACGGCCGACTCAGGGATCAGCATCGCGTTTTCGCGCCGATCGACGACGATGGTGATGCGGGCGAACAGGCCCGGCTTCAGGACGAGATCGGCATTGGGCACCGTGGCCCGCAGCCTGATCGCGCGCCCGTTGACGTCGACCACCGGATCGACGGCGAAAATCCTGCCCTGAAAATCCTTGCCCGGCACCGCATCGACCTTGAGATTGATCGGCTGGCCGAGCTTGACCTGGGACAGGAAGATCTCCGGCACGCGGAAGTCGACCTTGATCGGATCGATATTGGTCAGGGTGATCAGTTGCTTGCCCACCGACACATAGTCGCCGACGCTGACCGAGCGCAGGCCGACCACGCCGTTAAAAGGCGCCAGCATCGCCGACTGCGCCAGTTTCGCCTGGGACAGCTGCACCTTGGCTTCGTTGGAAGCGAGCTGGGCGGTCGCCTGCTCGAGCGCGACCTGCGTACCGGCTCCGCGCTGAACCAGCGACTGGTTGCGCTGGAAGGTGTCCTTCGCGAGGCTGAGATCGGCCTGGAACTGCTTGAGTTCGGCATCCAGGATCGCCGTATCCAGCTTGACCAGGAGCTGGCCCTTCTCGACGCGCTCACCCTCCTTGAAGCCGAGCGCGATGACACGGCCCGCGATTTCGGGAGCGATCACGACGGACTCGTCGGCGGCCAGCGTACCGAGCGCCTCGACCTCCTCGTTGACCGTCGCCCGCTCGATCTTCACGACCTCGACGGGGACGCCCGCCGCGCGCGCCGCAGGAGCGGCAGCCTGCGCGGGCGCACTGGCCTGCTTGTAGTGGCGATAACCGTAATAGCCACCGCCCGCGAGGCCGATGATCAGGAGCAGATAGACGAACCGCTTCATAGAACTGGACGCTCCGGCGTTGCTTGAATATCTTAGACTGGACGGTCCAGTTTGATAAGGGGTCCGATGGGCGGAAACATGACGGTGACGACCGCAGCGGGAACTTTCACGACAGCGACGGGCGATGCAAGACGCTTGCCGTCCGACAAGGTTCGGCCCGCCAAGCATGATGCCATCACGAAGGCCGCCTCGGACATGTTCCTTGCAGAGGGCTTCGAGCGGGTCAGCCTGGACCAGATCGCCCAGCGTGCCGGCGTGTCCAAGCAAACCATCTACAGCCACTTTGCCGACAAGGAGGCGCTGTTCAAGGCGATCTGCACGGAACTCACTGAAAGGCTTACGATTCCGTTGCGTGAACCAGCGGAAGGAAGCGATCTTCGCGCCACCTTGAACCGGCTGGGCGAAGACACCCTGGCGATGATGCTGCACCCGGCCTCGCTCGATCTCCACCGCCTCGTGATGAGCGCTGCGGTGCGCTTTCCAGAGCTCGGTCATGTGGCCTATGAGGCGGGCGCCATGCGCATGATTCAGGACCTGTCGACGCTCCTGATGCACCGTTCACAAATCGGTGATGGTCTCACCAGGCCGCTCAATGAGGAACAGGCCCGGATCCTCGCAGAGCAATTCGTCGGAATGCTGCGTGGCTTCCATCAGGTCCGCGGCCTTCTGAACGTCAAGCCGGCGAGTACGGCGGCGCGCCGTTCCTATGTCCGGGCCTGCGTCGAGCTGTTGCTGCGCGGCGCCTGAGCCCGCGTGAGTCAGGCCCCCAAAGCGGCTCCACGACCCTTCACCTCCCTGCGCGGGCGATGTCACCGGCCCGTCATCTGCACTCGATAGCTGTCTCGCTCAACAGGACATGAACCCGACGTCGGCCCGCTGCCGCCGGCCCAGTTCATGGTCGTCACCCAAGCGAGAAAGCCGTCATGCTGCGCATCGAAGGCCTGACCAAGCGCTTCGGCGGCAACGCCGCCGTCGACACCGTCACGCTCTCCATTCCCCGGGGCGAGATGGTCGGCATCATCGGGCGGTCCGGAGCCGGCAAATCGACGCTGCTGCGGATGCTCAACCGCCTCACCGATCCCAGCGAGGGCCGCATCGTCTCCGGCGAGCGTGACGTCACCGCGCTCAACGGTGCGGCCCTGCGCGGCTGGCGCCGCGACACGGCGATGATCTTCCAGCAGTTCAACCTGGTCGGCCGGCTCGACGTTCTGACCAACGTCCTGCTCGGCCGGCTGAACCACCGCTCCGCCGCGCTGACGCTGGTCAAAAGCTTCTCCCGCGACGACAAGATCCGCGCCATCGCCGCGCTGGAGCGGCTCGACATGGGCCACCTCCTCGCCCAGCGCGCCGAGACGCTGTCCGGCGGCCAGCAGCAGCGCGTCGCCATCGCGCGCGCTCTGGTCCAGGAGCCGACGGTCATCCTCGCCGACGAGCCGATCGCCTCGCTCGACCCGCGCAACACCCAGGTCGTGATGGACGCGCTGTTCCGGATCAACCGCGAGGACGGCATCACCGTCGTCTCCAACCTGCATCACCTCGATATCGCGTCGAAATATTGCGACCGGCTGATCGGCATGGCCGCCGGCAAGGTCGTCTTCGACGGGCCGCCCCACCAGCTCACCAGCGAGATCGCGGCCAAGCTCTACGGCATCGAGGCGAAGGATGCCGGTGCCGAGGCGCTGCACCAGCTCGACGCCATCGCCAGCCAAGAAGCCGTGCGGGCCAAGCAGAACGTCGCCTGAACCCGCCCCCGGTCCACCGCGAGCATCCGACACCGCCCAGGCCTTCCCAACAAAGATCTTCTCAACGCCAGGAGCACACCATGCTGACCCGTCGTCATACCCTCACGCTCGCCGCTGCCGGCCTCGCCGCCTCGCTCGCGACTCCCGCTTTCGCGCAGGACTGGAAGGCGAAGTATCCCGAGATCGTTTACGCCACCGTGCCGGCCGAGAACGCCTCCGGCGTGACCGAGCGCTTTGCCCCCTTTATTGCCTATCTCTCCAGGGAGCTCGGCGTGAAGGTCACCCTGCGGGTGGCTAACGACTACGCAGCCGTGATCGAAGGACAGCGCGCCGGAAACATCCATATCGGCGACTACGGTCCGTCGTCCTATATTCGCGCTCACACAGTCTCGAACGGTGGCGTCGAAGCTTTCGCGACAATGCGGGCGGACGATGGCTCGACCGGCTATTATTCCGTGGCCTACGCCAAATCGAGTGCCCCCGGCTCCAAGCTCGAAGACTTCAAAGGCAAGAACCTCTGCCTCGTCGATCCCAACTCGACCTCGGGCAACAATGTGCCGCTCTTCTCGATGAACAAAATGAAGATCGAGCCGGCTACGTACTTCGCCAATGTCGTCAATGCCGGCAGCCATGAAAATGCGGTCATGGGCGTTCAGCAGGGCACCTGCGACATCGGCTTCAACTGGTGGAACTCGGACAAGGATTCGAATCTGTCGCGGATGGACGCGAAGAAGATGGTCAAGAAGGATGATTTCAAGATCATCTTCAAATCCGACAAGATCCCGGGGTCTCCCTATGCCGTACTGACCTCGCTGCCCACCGACCTGAAGGCGGCTATCGCGAAGGCGTTCTTCGAGGCCCCGACCAAGGACAAGGCCGTCTTCGACAAGCTCTCCGACGGCAAATCGCCTGGTTTCGCGGCGGTGAAGCATACGGACTACCAGGTGACGATCGAGCTGCAGAATTTCATCGACGCGCTTCGCAAGAAGAAGTCCTCGTAAGGACTGCGGGACGTCGAACGATCCTGACGCGAGAAACTCTCTCGTAGGGGGAGGGCAAGGTGAGGGGGTAGGTCCTTCGCCGCTTTTTGGCCGCCACCTCGCCATTGCCCCGCTTGTCGACTGGCCGCTCGACTGGTCAAGCCGCCTTCACCTCACCCCTGTCCCTCTCCTTACCGGGGAGGGACTCCCCGCGCCTCACCGGCAACGGATTCACACTTCCATGACCCTCGCAATCGACCGCAACGACGCAGCGATCAGCGCCCATGCCAAGGCGTATGCGAGCGCCATGGCGGCCAAGCGCCGACAGACCCTGATCGGCGTGGCCGTGCTGGCAGCCCTTGTCTGGCTCGCCGCGCTAGGCTCCGAGGTCAATCCGATCAAGTTTCTCGAGAATTTCTGGCGTTTCCCGAAATACATCGTCGATACCATGCCGACGCTGCGCTTCGCGACGCTTGGCGCCGATATGGCCGAGTGGTTCTGGGGCCTGAACGGCTGGCTGAAACTGCTCTGGCAGACGGTTCTGATCGCCTACACCGGCACCATCATCGGCGTCGTCGGCGGCTTCCTGCTCTGCTTCGTCGCGGCCGCCAATCTCGGCGGCGCCGGCTGGCTGCGCTTCGCCACCAAACGCTATCTCGAATTCTGCCGCACGGTGCCCGAACTCGTCTTCGCGCTGATCTTCGTCATCGCCTTTGGGCTGGGCCCCTTGCCCGGCGTGCTCGCCATTGCCATCCACACCACCGGCGCGATGGGCAAGCTGTTCTCGGAGGTCGTCGAGAACATCGACATGAAGCCGGTGGACGGCCTGACCGCGACCGGCGCCGGCTGGTGGCAGGTCATTCGCTACGCCATCGTGCCGCAGGTTCTGTCCAACTTCGCCAGCTACTCGCTGCTGCGCTTCGAGATCAATGTACGCGGCGCCTCGATCATGGGCTTCGTCGGCGCGGGCGGCATCGGACAGGATTTGATCGAGGCCATCCGCAAATTCTACTTCACCGATGTCAGCGCCATCCTCCTGCTGATCATCGTCACCGTGATGCTGATCGACTACGGCACCGAGCGCCTGCGCCATGCGCTGCTGAGCCTGGAGCAAGGCAAATGACGCTGGCCCTCTCCCTCACCGAACAGTCGGCGCTGGTCGCACGCCACAAAGCGGCGATCGACGGCTCGCTGCGCACGCGCCTGACGACGATCGCGATCGTGGTCGGTCTCGTCGGCCTGTTTCTCCACGGCCTGTCCACGCTGGAGGTTTCGTTCTGGCGCGTGATCGCGGGGCTCGGCAATCTCGGCACCTTCGTGGTCCTGATGCTGCCGCCCGATCCGGGTTCGCTCGCGCGCGCCATCCTGTTCACTAAGGCCCTGTTCGAGACCATCGCGATCGCCTTCCTCGGTACGATCCTGGCGGCGATCCTCGCTTTCCCGCTCGGCTTCCTCGCCGCCAAGAACGTTGTGGCCAACCGCGTCGTCCATTTCTTCGCGCGTCGCTCGCTCGACACGGTGCGCGGCGTCGATGCGCTGATCTGGGCGCTGATCTGGGTCAATGTCGTGGGCCTCGGGCCCTTCGCCGGCATGCTCGCGATCATGACCAGCGACCTCGGCGCCTTCGGCAAGCTCTATTCGGAAGCCATCGAATCCGCCGACCGCAAGCCGGTCGAGGGCGTCACCTCGATGGGCGGCAACAAGCTGCACGAAATCCGCTTCGGCCTGATTCCGCAGGTGCTGCCGGTGATCGCGAGCCAGGTGCTCTACTATATCGAATCCAACACCCGCTCCTCGACGATCATCGGCATCGTCGGCGCCGGCGGCATCGGCCTTTACCTCGCCGAGACCATCCGCACGCTGGAATGGCAGCAGGTCTCCTTCCTGATCCTGCTGATCCTCGCCGCCGTCACCGCGATCGACTTCATCTCGGCCAGGCTGCGCTTCGCGATCATCGGCAAGCGCGCCGTGTGAGGACCCACGTCATGCGCGAGCGAAGACCGGAGCATCTCTTGCCGGTGCATCACGCCATTGAGATTATCGGCTCTCCGCTGCGCTTCGGCCGAGAATGACGCGAACGGCTCATCTCACTCCGCAAACGGCTCGACCACCATCTCCATGCGCTCGCCGGCAAAGACGCTGTTGACGAGGTGGATCGGCGTCAGGTCCGACAGCGCATCGACCGCGACCGAGACCATCACCGGCGCGCCGGGCTCGATCTTGAGCAGCGCGGCTTCGCGCTCGCTGGCAAGCCGGGCGGTGAGCCGCGTCGAGAGGCGGACATAATCGCCGATGCCGTAGGCCTTCAACGCCGCCGTCATCGACCCTTCCGCCACGCGATAGGCGGCATCGAACCCGGGAAAGCGTTCGACCGACAGCCAATGCGTGCCGGTGCCCATTGGCGTGCCGTCGGCGAGGCTCAGGCCTTCCAGCCGCCACAGCGCCGCGCCGGTCTCCAGCCCCAGTACCTCGCAGGTCTCCGCCTCGCCGATGGTCTGCTCCTGCGAGAGGACCGTGCTCGACCCGACCATGCCGATCCGGCCGAGATTGGCGCGCATGCTCACCCGCCGGCCGAGCGGATAGGGCACGCGGCGCGCGCTGACCTGCGTGCCGCGCCCGCGCGAGACCGTGACCAGCCCTTGCTCCGCCAGATGCCGGAAGGCCTGCCGCACCGTGTGGCGGTGAACGCCGTAGCGCTCCGCCAGCGCGGTGGCGGCCGGCAGCGTATCGCCCGCCACGTAGTCGCCCTTGCCGATGGCGCAGGCGAGTTCGTCGGCGATCCGCCGCCAGGCCGTGGCCGCATCGGGCGGGGCTGCATCGGGCGGGGCTGCATCGTCCAGCGCGGTCACCAAAGCGTCATGCAAAATGTATAGACCTTTCTTCGAAGCCGGACTATCATAGTCTAGACATTAGCGAACCACCAGACGGCGGATGACGATGACCGCAGAGCACACCCCAAGGCAGCGCTGGATGGCGATCCTCGCCCGCGCCTCGCGAGCCGAAATCGTGGAACTGGTCGGGCCACACATGCCAGACCACGAAGTGCTCAAGGCGCCCGAGACGGGAACGGTGATGGTCGAGGGTCGCGCCGGAGGGGCCGGGCGGCGCTTCAACCTCGGCGAGGCGACGATGACGCGCTGCGTCGTGCGGCTCCATGACGGCGCGATGGGGTTCTCCTATGCGCTCGGCCGCGACGCCCGAAAGGCCCGCCTCGCCGCCATCCTCGATGCAAGACTGCAGGTCGAGGCGCCGGACGGCGCCCTGCACCGCGACATCGACGCTCTGTCCGACCGCCAGAACGCGGCACGCGACCTCGCCTCGCGCAAGGCGGCCGCCACCAAGGTCGATTTCTTCACTCTGGTCAGAGGCGCGTGATGACGACGACACTCATCGGCGCCGGCTTCACGGACCCGATCTTTCAGTCGCAGAGCGCCTTCCGCGCTCTGCTTGCGGCCTTGTCCGAGCCGGGCACGCAGCAGGTCGTCACGGGGGGCATCGTTCCCCCCGAAGGTCTCCATGCCGCGACGGCGACCGCCTTACTGACGCTGGCCGACTACGAGACGCCGATATGGCTGCCACCGGCGCTACGCGACGGCCCGGCCGGTGCCTGGTTGCGCTTCCATTGCGGCGCGGCACTCGTCAGCGAACCCGGCCAGGCCGCCTTCGCGGTAATGGACAGCGGCTCGGTCGAACCCGCGCTGTCGGCGTTCAACCCCGGCACCGACCAGTTTCCCGACCGCTCGACCACGATCATCGTGCAATGCGCCGCGCTCGAGGGCGGCGAGGCTGTCACGCTGACGGGTCCGGGCATCGCCGGCTCCCGCCTTGTCGAGCCCGCCGGCCTGCGCCCCGGCTTCTGGGCCGAGGTCGCCGCCAACAACGGCGCCTATCCGCTGGGCGTCGATCTCCTGCTCAGCCATGGCGACGCCGTCCTCGGGCTGCCCCGCTCGACCCGGATCGGGGAGGCCATCTGATGTATGTCGCCGTCAAAGGCGGCGAGGCCGCCATCCTCGCCACGCATGATCTGGTTGCCGAGGCGCGGCGCGGCGACGAGGCCGTGCCTGAGATTTCGGTGGCGCAGATCCGCGAGCAGCAGGGCCTCGCCTGCGCCCGCGTCATGAACGAGGGCTCGCTCTATGACGCTGATCTCGCGGCGCTGGCGCTCAAGCAATCCCAGGGCGACGTCATCGAGGCCGCCTTCCTGATGCGCGCCTACCGCACGACCCTGCCGCGGTTCGGCTCGTCGGAGCCGGTCGATACCGCGTCCATGGCGATCCGCCGCCGTGTCTCGGCGACCTACAAGGATCTGCCGGGCGGGCAGGTGCTGGGGGCGACCTATGACTACACGCACCGGCTGTTTGATTTTGCGCTGATGGACAATGGAAGCGTCATGGTCGGGCTTGACCCGACCATCTCGGGACACGAAGGCGCCAGCGCGACTGGAGATGCTCGGGTCGAGCCCGAGCATGACGGGTCTGCCCAGCCAGCGACCTGCCCCCTCGACGCCCACATGCCCCGCGTGCCCGACATCCTCGGCGCCGAAGGCCTGATGGAGCCGGAAGTCGCACCCGAGGGCGACCCCCGCCCCTTCGACCTCACCCGCGAGCCGGTCTCCTTCCCGGCCGATCGCGATGTCCGGCTGCAGGCGATGGCGCGCGGCGACGAGGGCTTCCTGCTCGGGCTGGGCTATTCGGTCCAGCGCGGCTTCGGCGGCAACCACCCCTTTGTCGGCGAAATCCGCGTCGGCGAAGTGTCGGTCGAATTCGTCCCCGAGGAACTCGGCTTCGCGGTCGATCTCGGCGAGATCACGCTGACCGAATGTCAGATGGTCAACCAGTTTGCCGGCTCGAAGGATGTCGCGCCCCAGTTCACCCGCGGCTATGGCCTGAGCTTCGGCCATAGCGAGCGCAAGGCGATGTCGATGTCGCTGGTCGATCGCGCACTGAAATGCCGCGAATTCGGCGAGGCGGCGCAGTACCCCGCCCAGCAGGACGAGTTCGTCCTCTACCACTCCGACAATGTCGAGGCGGCCGGCTTCGTCGAGCACCTGAAGCTGCCGCATTACGTCGATTTCCAGGGCGAACTGGAGCTGATCCGTCGCATTCGGGCCGAGCGCGAGCAGCGTCTTGCCAACGAAAATCTGACCCTGCCGGAGGCTGCGGAATGAACGCGCATCAGACCCTGCCGGGCGACGACACCACACCGGCCTACAACTACGCCTATCTCGACGAACAGACGAAGCGGATGATCCGCCGCGCTCTCCTGAAGGCCGTCGCTGTGCCGGGCTACCAGGTTCCCTTCGGCTCGCGCGAGATGCCCCTCGCACGCGGCTGGGGCACGGGCGGCATTCAGGTCACGGCCGCGATCATCGGCCCCGAAGACACGCTGAAGGTCATCGACCAGGGCGCCGACGACACCACCAACGCGGTCTCGATCCGCCGCTTCTTCGAGAAAACCGCCAACGCCCGCACCACGGAGGCAACGGCCGATGCCACGATCATCCAGACCCGCCACCGCATTCCCGAAGCCCCGCTCCGGGCAGGCCAGATCATGGTCTATCAGGTTCCGCAGCCCGAACCCTTGCGCAAGCTCGAGCCGCGCGAGGCAGAGACCCGGAAGATGCACGCCTGGGCCGAATACGGGCTGATGCAGGTCAAGCTCTACGAGAACATCGCCCGCTTCGGCGAGGTGACGACGACTTATGATTACCCGGTCATGATCAATGGGCGCTACATCATGGCGCCGTCGCCGATCCCCAAATTCGACAATCCCAAGATGCACATGTCGCCGGCGCTGCAGCTCTTCGGAGCCGGCCGCGAGAAGCGGATCTACGCGCTGCCGCCGCATACATCCGTCCGCAGCCTGGATTTCGAGGACCACCCTTTCCGCACCCAGAGCTGGAACGAGCCCTGCGCGCTTTGCGCGGCGACCGACAGCTATCTCGACGAAGTCGTCATCGACGATCAGGGCTCGCGCATGTTCGTCTGCTCCGACAGCCATCATTGCGAGACGCGCCGCGAGGCCGGTCATCGCGGCACGATGCTGGGCGATGCGACGGCGAGCGGGCTGGTGCATTCCCCCAGCCCCTATCCTGAGGAGGCCGCGCAAGCGGCCGTCTCGAAGGAGGGTCCAGTGGGTTCCGGAGCCTCCGCGAGCATCCTTCGAGACGCGCTTGGCGGCGCTCCTCAGGATGAGGGCTCGCGTGAGAAGAGGATTTAAACCCATAAC
>QBLV01000114.1 GCA_003241815.1 Hyphomicrobiales bacterium
CTATGCCGATCGCGGTGGGGTCGGTAGCCGTGACAGCGGCGCGACGGACGGCCCCTATGACGGCGCCGTGAAATTTTTCAACGCAGAGCGTGGCTTCGGCTTCATCGCGCCAGACAAGGGCGGTCCTGACGTGTTCCTGCACGTCTCGTCGCTCGGCCGCAGCGGCCTGCAGCCGCCGATGGACGGGCAGCGCGTGCGCTTCTCGATTCGCGCTGGCAAAAAGGGCCCGGAAGCGGCCGATGTCAGCTACGTCTGACACCTTAACGCCATAGATCAGCAGGCCCGCCGGCTGTTCCGGCGGGCTTTTTTGTGCCTTTCTTTGGCCAGGCTTCAGACCCGCTCCAGCGCCCGGTGCGGCAGGGCCGGAAGCGTGACCACGATCGGGTTGCCGGGCGTGATCTCGCCGCTCTCCAGCACGATGCCCATGATGCCCGCCTTGCGGACGACCCGGCCTTGAGCATCGCGGCCAAGCACGGCCGCCAGCAGGCCCGGCCGGAACGCCTCGATCTGGGCGCAGGGGTTGCGCAGGCCGGTGATCTCGACCAGCGCGTCGGCTCCCAATCGCAACTTTGTGCCGACTGGCAGCGCCAGCAGGTCGATGCCACGGGTCAGGACGTTTTCGCCCATCTGTCCGGGCGCGACCTCGAAGCCGGCGGCGTTGAGCTCGTCCAGCAGTTCGGCGTGCAGCAGATGGACCTGGCGAAGATTCGGCTGGTTCGGATCGACCGCGACACGCGAACGGTGCTTCACCGTCTCGCCGCAATGGGCGTCGCCCTCGACGCCCAGGCCCTTCTGCAGGCGGATCGAGCCCCGCACCGGCTTGCTGAAGCCATGCCCCTGAGCACCACTCACCGTGATCACTGTCCCCACCATGTAGCAGCCCGCTCCTTGCCTATGCGGCTTCTGGCATGATCGAGTCTTGCAGACGAGCCGCCCGAACGAAAAGCCGGCCCCGCATGGCGAGGCCGGCTTTTGCAATCTGCCCTGACGAGCGTCGCGCCTTAGTGGCCCTCGTCGAGCGAGCCCACATGCTTCTGCGTGTAGAGTTCGATGCCGATGCGCGCGATCAGCTCAAGTTGCGTCTCGAGGAAGTCGATATGGCCTTCCTCGTCCTTCATCAGCGCCTTGAACAGGTCCTCGGAGGGGTAGTCGCCGACCTCGCGGCTGTAGCCAGCGGCTTCCTGATAGAGCGCACGCGCCTCGAGTTCGGCCTTGAGGTCGCATTCGATGACCTCCTTGACGTTCTCGCCGATGCGCAGAGCGTCGAGGGTCTGCAGGTTCGGGAAGCCTTCGAGGAAGAGAATACGATCGACGAAGCGGTCGGCATGGACCATCTCCTCGATCGATTCCTTCTTCCAGGTCTTGGCCATCTCCTTCAAGCCCCAGTTGTCCAGCATGCGGTAATGCAGCCAGTACTGGTTGATCGCGGTGAGCTCCGAGCGAAGCCCCTTATTGAGATATTCGATGACCTTCTTGTCACCCTTCATGGCGCGCTCCCGAGCGGTACATTAGAATGATGCTAATGTAGGCCGGGCCTTTTCAGAAGGAAAGCAAAAAAGGCGAATGGGCCGGGATATTCGGAGCGGTGCTCAGGCAGCGGCGCGGTCATTGTCCATGACGAGCCCGTCCATCATCTGCCCGACAGAGATCTGGACTGCGCATTCGATGTCACGAGCCGAACATGAGCCGCACTGCGTCATGCAGGCAGCGCGGGCCTCGGCCAGGATGGCGCGAACCTCGCGGGCACAGCGCCCGCAATTGGGGCTGCAACCGAGGCAGTCGTAGGCTTCCCCGGCCGTCCTCGGTCCGGTGCCGTCGGGGGCGATCGTGCCCTTGATCTGCCGGCAGGAGATGACGTTGCAGGAACAGACGATCATGAGCGGAAGACTACGCGTGGTGGCCCAGAGGGATGCGGCTCTCGATCGCGCGATTCTCGATCTCCTGGCCATCGGCGCGACGCAGCCTCACGATCACCTCGACCGAGGAAATCACCATCCCGTCCGGCGCCTGCGGCAGGCCCGCGACCTGAATCGTCGAACCAGGGATGTCGACGACGGTCTCGTCGTCCTCATTGTAGAAATGATGGTGCTCGGAGACGTTGGTGTCGAAGAAGGTCTTCGGTCCCGAGACCGAGACCTGGCGCAGCAGGCCCGCTTCCGAGAACTGGCGCAGCGTGTTGTAGACGGTCGCGAGCGAAAGCGGCTCGCGGGCGCGCAGCGCCTCCTCATAGAGCATCTCGGCGCTGACATGCCGGTCGCCCTTGGCGAAGAGCAGCCAGCCGAGCGCCATGCGCTGCCGCGTCGGCCGCAGGCCGGCGGTCCGCAGCCGCGCCTTCACGGCGCTGATCGGGCAGGATGCAGGGCTTTTCTGCGGCCACGGGATATGGTCCGCCGTGGCCCGCTGCGGGTCCTGTTCCTTCAGGGACGAAACGCTCATCGACAACGCCTTCCACTCTGCCGGGGCAACCGGCTCGTAGTTTAGAAAACGTCTAAACTACTGATATTGTTGTTATATTTGTCGCAAAGCCGCTTCCATGTCAATCTTCGCAGCTGCGGCATCCCGTCATTGCAGCCATGCCCTGGCCGCACGAAGCCGTGATGGCGCAGCTTGTCACGTGTCGGCCGAGCGCTGGATCGATCGTCTGGGACGCCCTCCATCCGGCTCTGCCGACGCGACGCTGACTGGAACCTTGCGAGGGCGCGCGTGTTGGGCAAGGCACGACGCTGGCGGGGGCCATCATGACATTCTTCAGGCATCGGCTCGCAATCGCGATCCTTTCAGCCATGGCGGGGATCGCGGTCTGGCTGATCATTGCGAACCTGGTTCCGGAGCGACGTGATCTGGACCAGCCGTTGCCGCATCATCTCTCCGCCTCCGATCCGCAGTTCAAGACATCGATGGCCGCGCTGTTCGGGTCGAATGCGCTGCCCGGCAACCGGATCGACACCCTGGTCAATGGCAACGATATTTTCCCATCGATGCTGCAGGCCGTCCGCGATGCCCGCAACACCATCACCTTCGAGACCTACATCTATTGGCGGGGCGCCATCGCGGATCAGTTCGCCGAGGTGCTGGCGCAAAAGGCCCGCGATGGGGTGAGCGTGAAGGTCCTGCTCGACTGGGTCGGCAGCATCCCGATGGATGAAAAACTGGTCGAGCGCATGCAGACTGCGGGCGTGGAGGTGGTGCGGTTCCGCCCCGTCAAATGGAGCACGATCGACAAGGTCAACAACCGCACGCACCGGAAGCTCCTTGTCGTCGACGGACGCGTCGGCTTCACCGGCGGCGTGGGAATCGGCGACGAGTGGAATGGCGATGCCCGGACCGCCGCCAAATGGCGCGACACGCATTACCGGCTCGAAGGTCCCGTGGTCGCGGAACTCCAGGCCGCCTTCGCCGAGCACTGGATCGAGGCCACGGGCGAGTTGCTGATGGGGGACCGCTTCTTTCCTGCTCTTGAATCCGCAGGCGATCAGGTTGCCCAGGTCGTGGTGAGTTCGACTCACCAGCGCAACGCCATGCATCTGATGTTGATGACGGCGTTTGCCGCCGCCGAGAAAACTATCCGGATCGGGACGCCCTATTTCGTACCCGATGCCATCACTCGCCGCCAGTTGCTGGACGCGCGGAAGCGGGGAGTGGAGGTCGAGATCCTCGTCCCCGGCGAGAAAACGGATGCACGCATCGTTCAGAAAGCGTCCCGGCATGACTGGGGCGAGCTTCTCGAAGCGGGCATCAAGATCCACGAATTCGAGCCGACGATGTACCACTGCAAGCTTGTCGTGGTCGACGAGGTCTGGGCCTCGGTGGGATCGACGAACATCGACGACCGCGCCTTGCGGCTGAACGACGAGGCCAATCTCAACTCATACGAACCGCGTTTCGCTCGCGAACAGGTCGCGATCTTCGACGCCGACCTGAAGCGCAGCAAGCCCTATACCCTGGCCAGGTGGCGTGACCGGCCCATGGGTGAAAAGCTGTCCGATTGGCTGGCCAACCTGATGCGTTCGCAGATCTAATATGAGGCAAGCCTCTTCGCCCGCGAGGCGGGGAGCTGCGCCCGTCGCGCGAAGGGGTATAACGATCAACTTCCAGTCATGCCCGGCAGATGGCGATGCTGGAACGCCCGCCGGCGCTGGCATCTAAACGCGAGGCCCCGGCGCAAGGGGGGGCGGGATGAATTCGATCGCGGCCCGGACTTGGCGGCGCTTGCCGATAGTGAGCGCCCCTATGACAAGGGCAGCCCTCGCCGTGCTCTCATGCGGACAGGGCCGTTGGGGAGCCCCGCTCGCCGGGCCCCATTGCGTCGCTCCCGCGCCGGTTCCCGAACAAAGCAAAAAGGACACCCGTGAGGGTGGCCTTTTGTCCGTGTATTTCAAGGGCTTGTATGGTGGGCCCGACAGGGATCGAACCTGTGACCCCTACGATGTCAACGACGTTCCGCAGGAGGATTCCACTGAAAATCAAGGAGATCTCCGTGAGTTTGAGTGAAGACGTATCATGAACATAGCGAATACATAGCCCGGCCTGCGATTGAACGGCTTTGGAAGAAGTTCGTTGAGTCCACGCACGACCCCTTTTTCTGTGTCGGTTCGCGCAGATCGTCGCGATCATGTCAATCGGCGGGCAATATTGCCCGTCCCGAATGGCCTGGGCCAATTCAGCACGTCGTCGATGATCATACTCACGAACGATCACGGCCAAGGAGCCGAAGCCCCCTAAGTTGAGTGGCTTAGGTTCGACATCGCGCGCACTGCGGCAAATCCTGACTGGTGAGGCGGCGATGTGTGACAGAGATACTGGACCGCCGTGAGGCAGGCTCGTAGGTCATCGCTGTTCGGACATGCTTATGACGCGAATGTTGTTGGTATGGCCGCTTGATCCGAAGGGCACTCCCGCCACTACGACGAGCCGATCATCGCCTTTGGCAAATCCCTCGTGCCCGGCATGCAAGAGGGACTGGTCGACCATCTCTCCGAACGTCGTGACATTGTCGGACTGCACGCTGTGCGTGCCCCACACGAGGCAGAGTTGGCGCGACACCTTTTCGCTCGGCGTCAGCGCGAGGATAGGGCTCGAGGGACGCTGACGCGCGACCCGCATAGCTGTCGTGCCAGTCGCTGTGAACGCGACGATGCCAGCAGCCTGCAATGTCTCCGCCAGGTCGGCCGCTGCGCCAGCCACAGCGTGCGATGGGGTCTGGTCGATCTGAGGTTCGACGGCATGTAGGATCGACTGGTAGAACTTGTGCTGTTCTGTTCGGCTGATGATGCGATCCATCATGCTGACGGCCTCGACGGGATAATGGCCAGCCGCCGATTCCGCCGACAGCATGACGGCATCTGCCCCATCATAGATCGCGGTCGCGACATCCGAGGCCTCGGCGCGCGTCGGCGTGGGGGTCGAGATCATCGATTCCAGCATCTGCGTGGCCACGATCACCGGCTTCGCCAAATTTCGGCAAATGCGAACCAGTTCCTTCTGACGCCCGGGCACGTCCTCGTGGGGGAGTTCCACGCCCAGATCGCCACGCGCGATCATGATGGCATCCGACAGGCGCACGATGTCGTCGATGGCATCCAGCGCCGAGGGCTTCTCGATCTTGGAAACGATGCCGGCCTGATCGCCCACGAGTGCGCGTGCTTCGATGACGTCACCTGGCGTCTGGACGAAGGACAAGGCAATCCAATCGACCCCAAGCTCCAGCCCGAAAGCGAGGTCGCGCCGGTCCTTCGCCGTCAAGGGCGATAGCTTCAGCACCGTGCCAGGCAGGTTCACACCCTTTCGATTGCTGAGCATGCCGCCGACGAGAACTTTCGCCTCGATCGACTCACCGTCGAGCGAAGTCACCTCGACCCGCAGCCGGCCATCGTCGATCAGCAGGTGCTGCCTAGGCAAGATCGCCTCGAAGATCTCAGGGTGCGGCAGAGGGATGGAATTCCGATCCCCGTCCTGTCCCGTCAGGACGAAACGGAT
The DNA here is from genome assembly GCA_003241815.1 of Hyphomicrobiales bacterium. Classification (GTDB taxonomy): domain Bacteria; phylum Pseudomonadota; class Alphaproteobacteria; order Rhizobiales; family Beijerinckiaceae; genus Allobosea. The sequence continues at coordinate 5,977 of QBLV01000114.1, forward strand.
GGTCTCGCCCGCTGCGATCTCAAAGGAGCCCCCAGCAAGGGTGCCGATCCGAATTTTTGGTCCCTGCAGATCCTGCAGGATGCCGATCGGACGGGCGATCTCCGCTTCGAGCGCGCGTATAGAAGCATGAACGGTGGCGTGGTCGGCGTGCGTGCCATGGCTGAAGTTAAGTCGAAAGGTGTCGACTCCAGCGAGGTATAGTTCCCGCAGCTTCGCGGGCGTTGCGCTCGCCGGTCCAACGGTGGCGACAATTTTCGCGTGCCTATGGCGTCGCATGAATGAGCTCCAGATCTGCGTCGAGAAGGCCCGAAGCAGCCAGCGCGTCAGCGGTGCTCGGGCTGAAGGCCGCGGGGATATCGTAGACCAGCACAAGCCGAAGGAGTGCCTTCACATCCACGTCGTGGGGCTGGGCCTCAAGCGGGTCTGGGAAGAAGATCAGGACGTCGAGTTCACCTTGGGCGATCATGGCGCCGATCTGCTGATCGCCACCCAGCGGGCCACTCTTGACCAGGGTGATGGCGAGATCCGGGCGGGCGGCCTGCAAGACCGAACCCGTCGTCGCCGTCGCGACGATGCGATGGCGCCCGATTACGAGGGCGTGGTCCTCAGCCCATCTTGCAAGCGCGGTCTTCTTGCGGTCATGGGCGACCATCCCGATCGTGAGCGGCATGGCCGTCAGCGTCCAAACACGTCGACGAGTTCTTGAACTTGGGGACTGCTGAGCATCCGATGCGGATGGGTAGCAAGGAGCATGAGGAGCTTCGCCGTCTCCTCCAGTTCCTCGGACGCATAGACGGCGCTCTCAAGATCCTTCGCAGCCAGCACGAGCCCATGGTTCGCCAGCAAAACTGCTGCCTTTTGTCCTTGGAGGTCGCGGATCATCTGCCCCATGGCCGGATCACCGGGGCGCATGTAGGGAAGGAGTCTCACTCGTCCTACGCGCATGACGACATAGGGCGTCAGGGCCGGGATGCAGTCGTCGGGATCGATATCGGAACGGCAGGAGATCGCGGTGGCGTAGGTCGAATGCAGATGAACCACGGCGCGGGCTGCGGGCATCGTTTCATAGAACGCCTGATGGAGGAAAATCTCTTTGGATGGCGGGTCTCCGCCAACATGCGTACCCGCCAAGTCGATCTTGGAAATTCGGCTTGGTTCCAGGTTGCCCAGACAGGAGTTGGTGGGCGTGATCAATATGCTGTCGTCGATCGCTACGCTGATATTGCCCGATGATCCGACGGAATAACCGCGGTCGAAGAGAGATTTCGCCAGTCGCACGAGTTCGTTTCGCGAGGACTTCTCAGTAAGGGTCATATCCGCCTCCCGATGAACTCAGAGAACTTTAGGCAGCACCGGAACGGGCTTGGATCATTCGCCTAGATTTTGGGCGGGTACATCTCGCTACGGAGTGCGGCGGATGCGTCTGGACCCGAACGTCTCGCAAGGCCATCACGTCGCAGGAGGAGCGACGGTTAGTCCCTCGACGCCGTGCTTCGCGATCAATCCCGCGACGTGTCCCGAGACGATGGCGGACTGGACGAAGCGGGCCAGATAGCCAATCGCTGCATCGCTGCGCTTCGGTGTTCCCAGCGCCTGCTGAACTGCCGTGTATCGCCCGGGTAGCAGGCGAGATCCGGCAATTTCTTTCGCATCGTTCACAAGCCTCGGTCGCAACCCTGCCAGGGCATCAAGATTCTGGTTCAGAAACACCTCGATAGCTTCATCGAACGTCTTCGTGCTGACCAATTCGGCATGCTGAATGTTGCGATCGAGCCAAAGTCCATAGGCCGTGCGCGCTGTGACGGCGATCCTACGGCCGGGCTGATCGACCTCGGCGATCGTCCCGACCGGAGATCCTGCGGGTAGCAGGTACGTCGCCTCGATCTCGCTATAGGCGGGCGTGAAGCTGATGACCTCGGCCCGCTGGGGTTCCGCGCCAAGAAGCGCGACGTCCCATTCGTCGCGCTCCGCCGCATCTGCGAGCTTTCCGGGCGATTCATAGGTGACGTATTCGAGGCCGACGCCGAGACGTTCGGCCAGCGCGCGCGCCATGTCTGGCGACACGCCGGCCGGTTCACCGTCAGAATTCCTGCCAGAAACCAGCAAGAAATTCGATAGATTGATGCCGGCTCTCAGCACGCCGGTCGGCGCCAGCATGCGCACCAGTTCGGCAGGTGGTGCACCCGCATGCGCCAGCAGCGTCATCTTGATACCGGTCCTCCAAACCAGCGGCGTTTGATCACTGGGAAGCAAGAACCTCAGCGACAAGCGAACCAAACTTCTTTGTTCCGACCTTACCGCCGAGGTCTGGCGTACGGGAGGCCGGATCAGTCAGCACGGTGTCGATCGCAGCGTCGATGGCCTGGAAGGCCTGTTCAAACTTCGGAAGGCCACGCTTCTCGCCCAGCCACTGAAGCAGCATGCCGCACGACAGGATCATGGAAACGGGATTGGCCTTGTCGAGCTTCTGGAGGTCGGGCGCCGAGCCGTGCTGCGCCTGAGCACAGCAGTGAGTGTCGCTGGCCATCATCGAGCCAGCCAGGCCGAGGCTGCCCGAAAGCTCGCTCGCCAAGTCGGAGATGATGTCACCATAGAAGTTCGTCGCGCAAATCACGTCGAAGCGCTCGGGGTTCCGGACCAGGTGCGCGGTCGACGCGTCGATGAGCAGGTCATCGAGCTCCACCTCCGGAAACTCGGTCGCAACCTTTCTGACCTCCCGAAGGAACAGTCCGTCCGTCTGGTGGAAGCTGTTGACCTTATGGACCGCGGTGACCTTCTTGCGGCGCTTCATCGCCAGCTCGAAGGCACGGCGCGCGATGCGGTTCGAGCAGTGCGCCGTGATCTTGCGCAGCGAGATCGCCATGTCGGGGGAGGGCATGAGCTCCGCCCAGCCAAGATGCATGTTGCGGTCGGGATAAAACCCTTCCGTCGCCTCGCGCATGATGACGAGGTCCATGGTCTTCCCGGGCTTCATATTTGAGGGAATGAACGACCGGGTGCGTGCGGGGCGCACGTTCGCATAGAGGTCGAGGCCGATGCGGAACCCGGCTGAAACGTTTCTCCCGCCCTTCTCCGGGGCGGGGTAGTCGGCATGTGATTGCGTTCCGAGAATCACGCCATCGTAGTCCTCACGCGCCTTTTCCAAGACGCTGTCCCGAAGCGTTGTGCCGTGCTTGTCGAGACTCACGAACCCGACTTCGTCATAGTCGAAGGAGAGATCGAGACCGAACCGGCCACTCGCAGCCTCGAGGACTTCAATCGAGGCGGAAACGATCTCAGGACCGATGCCGTCGCAGGGCAGGACCAGCAATTTCATGGCGTATCTCCCAAGGGTCCCGACATCGGGACCAAAGCCGTTTGAATCTTTGGTTATTCAATCTTATAAAACCAAATCAAGGTCAAGGTCGCATGACGTGAAAAACTGGGTCCGTAGTGATATCTCTCCTTTTCCCAAGTTTCCTGTCCAGGCCGCGAGATCAAGGTATGTCTAACAGTCAGCTCGCACTCCGCATTGCAGGCGACATCGTCACGCGGATCAATTCGGGCGATCTTGGCGCTGGCGTTCGCCTCGCCACGGAAGCTTTGGCCAAGCAATATCAGGTCTCCCGATCACCCGTGCTTCTATGTCCGAACGGTTGCAGACGCGGCTGATGGAGCGATTCCCCCGATCGTGGGCCGCGTTGAGGACGCTGACCCCTATTTCACTTTCGCCGAAGACTGGCTGCACGATCGAATCGAGGGCGAACTGACCGAGCAGGCAGTCAGGGACCGCTACGGTCTCACGCGATCGCAGGCTCAGGAGCTCTTCATTCGCGCGGTGCGGGAGGGGTGGGCGGAGCCGAAGCCTGGTTATGGATGGCGCCTGCGGCAGGTCGCTAAGACGTCCGAGGCCTTCGAGCAGATCTATCGCTTCAGGGCGATCATCGAGCCCGCTGCAATCATGGAGCCGACCTTCCGCTTCAACAAGGCAGCGGCATCCTCACTTCGCCGAACGCAGGAGAGACTGGCCAAGGGGCAGCTTTCAGGTTTTTCACCGGACGCCATGACGAGCGCCGGAGCGCTTTTCCACGAGGAGCTCATCAAGATGTCGGATAACCCGATGTTCCTGTTTGCTCTCGAGCGCGCAAACCAGCTCAGGCGCCTCGTCGAATATCGCTTGAAGGTGAATCCTGAGCGGATCGTCGCGCAAAGCACTGAGCATCTTGCGATACTTGATCTGCTCGAACGTGGCGACAACCTCGAAGCAGCGCATTTCATGCGCCGGCACCTCAGCGGCGCTCTCGCCGTGAAGTCGCCAGTCGTCCACCCAAAGGGCTGAGTTGGCAGCACCGAGATCCCGCGTCGCCAAAACCTGACCTTGACCCAATTTGGTTTTATATGTTGTCAAATCCATTATGACGGATTAGCATTCCCCCCAAGAACAACATCTTGGGAGGTTACGATGCTCACACGCAGGCATTTTCTCGCCGCCACCGGCGCCTTGGTTTCTGCAACGGCCGCAGGCGTGGCGCCGTCCTGGTCACAAGGCGTGCCCTCCGGCTATCCCGCCGATTACAAGGACCTCGTCGAGAAGGCTGTTAAGGAAGGCGCCGTCTCGATCTACACGTCGACCGACGACGTGCAGGGGCGGCCGCTGATCGAAGCGTTCAAGGCGGCATTCCCAGGCATTCGGGTCGACTACAACGACCTCGGCACGAACGGCGCCTACAACCGCGTCATCTCCGAGTCGGCCGCAAAGCAGGTCGGTTCCGATATCGTCTGGACCTCCGCGATGGACCTGCAGATGGTCCTCGTCTCGAAGGGGCAGGCGGAGACCTACAAGTCGCCTGAGATCGCACATCTGCCGGCTTGGGCCAATTACAACGACTCGCTTTACGCGACGTCGGTCGAGCCGGTCGCGATCATGTACAACAAGAGCCAACTGGGCGCGTTGAAGCCTCCGCAGACCCGGGCCGAACTGATCGCCTTCCTCAACACCAACAAGGACGCGCTCAAGGGGAGGGTAGCCTCGTTCGATCCTGAGAAGAGCGGGACGGGCTTCCTGTTCTTCAACAACGATGCCCGGACGACCAAGGACACCTGGGACTTGGTGAAAGCCTTCGGTGGGACCGATCCCAAAGTCTATGGAAGCTCGGGAGCGATGCGCGAAAAGATCTCCTCCGGCGAGCACTGGATCGCGTTCAACGTCATCGGATCCTACGCCATCGAGTGGGCCAAGAAGAACAGCAATCTCGGTGTCATCCTGACACCCGATCACGCTGCCGCGTTCTCGCGCGTAGCCAACATCTCGAAGGGCGCACCTCACCCTGCAGCCGCCCGCATCTTCCTGGACTTCCTCTTGTCTCAGAAGGGTCAGACCGCGATGGCCGGCAGCGGAGCGCCGGCCATCCGGACAGACGTGACCGAAGGCCTCAACATCGCCAAGCTCAACGAAATGGCCGGCGGCAAGCTGAAGCCGATCCCCGTCTCGGCGGCTCTCCTCGAAGGCGCCGATCCGAAGAACCGTGCCGAGTTCTTCCAGAAATGGAAGCAGGCGCTGCGCGGCTGAAACCGCCCAGTCTGAAAGCATCGCCATGTCGCTTTCTAACGACGCGCCGCGTTTCAGGGCGGGAGTCATTCTCGCCCTGTTCGTGATGGTGGCAGCCCCCGCGCTGCTCGTAATCTATCAGAGTGTTCTCGACGCTCCGTTCTTCGATGACAACGTCCGCTTCAGCCTTGAGGCGTTCCGTTTCGTCCTTACCGATCCCGAGTTCTACCGGGCATTCTGGACGACGACGCTCTATGCGTTCGGGATGGTTTTGGTCGCGGTGCCGCTTGGGGGCATCCTCGCGTTCCTCATCACCCGGACGGATCTGAAGGGGCGCAAATGGCTCGAGCCGATCGTGCTCGTGCCCATGTTCCTGTCCTCGATCGTGCTGGCGTTCGGCTATACCGTCTCGGTCGGGCCGTCCGGCTTCGTCACGATTGCTTTCAAGAGCATTTTCGGCTCGGCGCCGTGGAGCATCTACACGCTGCCGGGGATCATCCTCATCGGCGGCCTCAGCCACGTCCCCACGGTCTATCTCTACGTGGCATCGGCGATGCGGCGCCTGCCGTCCGACCTTGAGGAGGCCGCGCGCACCGCGGGGGCCGGAATCTGGCGTGTTTCGCTCGACGTCACCCTGCCTATGGTCCTGCCGGCCCTGGTCTTCAGCGCGGCACTCAATCTCCTGCTCGGGTTCGAAACCTTCGGCATCCCGCTGGTGCTGGGCGATCCAAACGGCATCCTCGTGCTGACCACCTATATCTACAAGGTCAACACCATCTTCGGCGCACCGACTTATCAGGTCATGGCGGCCGTCACGGTGTTCCTCATCCTGATCACTTTGCCGCTCGTGTTCATCCAGCGGCGCCTGCTCCGCCACGCCCGGCGTTTTGCTGCCGTGGGTGGCAAAGGGGCGCGCACCAACCTGCTGAAGCTTGGCACGACCGGCCAAGCGATCGCGCTCAGTCTCATCGGGCTCTGGCTGTTGGTCTCGGTCTTCTTCCCCGTCGGCGGCATCGTGCTGCGCGCCTTCGTCGAGACCTGGGGCGAGGGCATCAAGCTGACGGAGCAGTTGACGCTGGCCAACTTCAGAGCGGTCTTCGAGATCCCGAGCCTGTCGCGCGGCATCCTGAATACGATTTTGCTCGCTGGGTTCGGGGGAGCGATCGCTGTCGCCTTCTACCTGCTGGTGGGCCTCGCCGGCCACCGCAACCGCGGCATGAGCGGAACCCTGCTCGATTATTCCGTGCTGCTTCCGCGAGCCTTGCCGGGGCTGATCGTCGGTCTGACCTTCTTCTGGTTGTTCCTCTTCGTCCCTTTCTTGATCCCGCTGCGGACAACACTGATCAGCCTGCTGATCGCCTACATCATCGTCGGGCTTTCTTATGGTCTGCGGATCATCCAGTCGACGCTGCTGCAGGTCGCCCCTGAACTCGAGGAATCGGCCCGCATCACCGGTGCGAACGTCTACCGCAGCTGGCGCGACGTCGTGATCCCCCTGGTCAAGCCCGGTCTTGCCGGCGCTTGGGCGATGATCATGATCGTCTTCCTGCGAGAATACGCCACCGGCGTCTACCTGATGTCGTCGGGCACCGAAGTCATCGGTTCGCTGATGGTGTCGCTGCTGACTTCCGGCGCGATGGATCAGATCGCTGCTCTCTCCTTCATCTCCATCGCATTGACGGCCGTCGGCCTGACACTCGCCCTGCGGCTGGGAGCGAAAATCCATGACTGAACTCGTTGTCGAAAATGTCGAAAAGTGGCTTGGCGGCCTGAAGATCCTGTCAGGCGCCTCTTTCAAGGCCCATAAGGGTCGTATCGTCGCCCTGCTGGGCGCATCGGGCAGCGGCAAGACCACCCTGCTGCGCTGCATTGCCGGCCTGGAGCAACCAGAGATCGGCAAGATCGTCATCGGCGGCAAGACCGCCCTCGACGACAAGGCCGGCGTGGCTCTTGCGCCCGAGGAACGAGAAATCGGGCTCGTCTTCCAGTCCTATGCGCTCTGGCCGCACCGGACGGTGTTCGAAAACGTCGCCTACGGACTCAAGCTGCGTAAGCGGCCGACCGAAGAGATCAAGACACGCGTCGAGGCGATCCTCGACAAGCTCGGTCTTGCGCATCTCGCGGCGCGCTATCCCGACCAGCTTTCGGGAGGGCAGCAGCAGCGCGTCGCGATCTGTCGCGCGCTCGTCTACGAGCCCAAGGTTCTGCTGCTGGACGAGCCCTTGTCGAACCTCGACGCCAAGCTGCGTGAGGAGGCTCGGTTCTGGATTCGCAAGCTCATCCTCGAACTGGGCATCTGCGCCATCATGGTCACCCACGATCAGGGCGAGGCTCTCGCGATTGCAGATCACGTCTTGCTGCTCAAGGGCGGAAGTATCGTTCAGGACGGCACACCCATGCAGATCTATGGCCGGCCCAACAGCTTCTATGCCGCCGACTTCATGGGGACCAACAACGTGCTCGCCGGCGCCTATGAGCCTCAGCCGGACGGTACAGGCATCATCCGATGTGACGGCTGGAGCCTTCCGGGCGTCTGGCAGGACGCCGAACCGCCGCGTGATCCTTCCGACATCCGGGCCGTCGTCAGGGTCGAGACCGTCACAGTCACTCCGGAGCCCACAGAGACAAGCCAGCCACTGGATGTCGAAGGCTGCATCTACCTCGGTGACAAGTGGGAGTACCGCCTGAAGCGGGGGAGCGTCCGTCTGCGTGCACAAGGCACAGCGGCACTGCCGGCCGATGTGGCGCACTGCACAGTGCAACCGGCATCGACCTGGCTCTTCAATCCCTGACCGGAGAAGTGAGATGAGCACCGGACTGTGTAGGGCGGTGACAAAACCATCCAATGAAGCGCCGCGTTTTGTTGCAGCGC
>QBLV01000115.1:0-5814 GCA_003241815.1 Hyphomicrobiales bacterium
GTTCGGGGATGGGGAGGAGGTCTAGTTTCGCGACGATCTCCTCGACCAGATGAGGCGAAATTCCGCGGGCGACTGGACGGTCGCGGACGTCGAACGTGTCTGCCGCCGTCATGGCATCGCCTGCCAGCCGCCGTCCGGCGGGGCTCGCATTTCAAGGTTCACGACGCAATTCTGGCAGATATCCTGACCATACCGGCGCGCAGGCCGATCAAGCCGGTTTATGTCCGGCTTCTCGTGAGATTCATCCAGCGCGTGCTAGAGTTACGGGAACGGAGGTGAGCATGCCGAAACTCGATTATCGCATCATCATCGAGCCGCTCGCCGAGCAGGATGGCGGGGGGTACGTCGTAACCGTTCCCGATCTGCCAGGATGCATCTTGGATGGCGAGACCCCCGAGGAGGCTACCGTCAACGTGCAGGACGCGATCGTTGGTTGGATGGACGCCGCCAGGGCCTTGGGACGAGAGATTCCGGCGCCGACCCGCTCGCTATCCGCCGCTGAATGACCAGTCTCTGGCTGCGCTCCACGCAGGCCGCTCAGCCGCTTTCATCGCCTACCGCATTCAGATGACGCGCATCAGGATCATCCGGGTGTTTTATGGCGGTCAGAACTATTCCGCCCTGATGGAGATGTGACCATGCGGTTCATGAGCCCGATGCGATGTATCGCCGTGGGTGTGCTGGCCTTCGCGACAAGCCCCGCGTTATCCGCTGGAACGGGCCCCGAGGCCCCCATTCGCGAGGCCTATGCGATCACGGTGCGGCAACTCGCCGGTTCCGGCGCCTATGCGGTTCCGGCGCCTTGGCAGCCGCCCAACCGTGGCAGACTGATGAGCAAGTCGCTCGCCGCACTGTTTGCGCGTGATGAACTCTATCAGCAGGAAGCCGGCGAGATCGGCCATGTCGGCGCCGATCCGTTCCTCAGCGGGCAGGATGGTGAGGTGAAGAACCTGAAGGTCACGGTCACCGAACCGCCTGCCAACGGGAGGGCACTCGTGACCGCCTCCTTCCGCAGCTTCAAGCAGCCGGTCAGCGTGCGCTTTCGCATGGTCGAGGAGGGTGGCGCATGGCGGATCGACGACATCGTCAACCGCGTCGAGGGCAAGGATTATCCGGTTCGTGCCGAGCTCTCGCAGCCCTATGCGTGCGGGTCCTTCATGAAGAAGCCCTGCAAGCGCTGAGCGCCCGCAGGCCGTCCGTGTCGAGCGGCTGGGTCAGCGCGCGAATTTGGAACGGTGCATGGCCGAGCGCTGGCCAGCATGGTCGAGCGCGCCGGACTTTGCCGATTTGCGGTTGACGATCGGCTGCATGCCCTCGTCGCCGGTGCGGCTCGGCGGACGCGCCAGCGCCTGCTTGCGCATCTTCATCGCCAGGGCCTTGCGGGCGATCGAGCGTTGGCTCGGCTGACGCAGCTTTTCCGTCCGGCGGGTTTGCTCGGCACCGACGCGCTTGAGGGCGACCGTCAGTGCATCGGCTTTGGCCTTGGTGCCGGTGTTGTCCGAGGATGCGGTGGCGCCCTGCGGCGCGACCTTGCCGCGCAGCTCGCGGCGTTGGCGGCGGGCGACATCGCGGGCCTTGTCGCGCCGGTCGCGCAGGTGTTTTGCCAGATCACGCAAGTCGCCGTCGGGCACGTCACCGATCGCGCGGCTGCGGGTGCGGGAGACAAGGTCCCACTCGTCCTTGTCGAGAACGCGTTCGAGTTGTTTTGTGGAGAGCGACATGAGGCGTTTCCTTTTCTTGTGGTGGTGTTCTCCCTGGGTCAACACTCCCCGCGCGGTCCTGTTCCCCCGCGCGGCTCCCCCGTGCGGCGGTCTGTCCAGGCCACTATGCCGCCGCTTCGCTGCGGTCTAAAGCTCCGCCTCCCGTCGCTTTGCCTGCTCGAGCCATGACCGCTTTCCACAGCCTGCCCGTCCGCGTCTATTACGAGGACACGGATTTTTCCGGCGTCGTCTATCACGCCTCCTATCTGCGTTTCATGGAGCGCGGGCGCACCGAGCTGATCCGGGCGCTCGGCATCGGGCAGCGCGAGTTGTTCGATGGCGAAACCGCGCTGGGTTTCGCTGTCCGGACCATGACGATCGAGTTCCTGCGGCCGGCCGTGATGGACGATCTCCTGACGGTCGAGACCCGGTCGGTGGCGGCACGCGGGGCGACCATGGATGTCGAGCAGCGCGTGCTGCGCGGCGAGGAGGTGCTGGTCACGGCCAAGGTCAAGGTCGCCTGCGTCGGCGGCGGGCGGGCGCGGCGGATTCCTGATGGGCTCCGGCAGCGGCTGGGGATCGCGGACTGAGACTTGATCGACGACCGTGCAGCGCCATGTTAGCGCTCGTCACATGAGCTGGAAACGCGACAAGCCCGAGCCGCCGCCGCGCGGCTACCACCATGGCAACCTCAAGGAGGAGCTGGTGCGCGCGGCGCTTGGACTGATCGGCGAGAAGGGCCCCAACGGCTTCACCTTCGCCGAGGCCGCCCGCGTCGCAGGCGTCAGTCCGGCCGCGCCCTACCGGCATTTCCGCGACCGCGACGATCTGCTGGCCGATGTTGCGGCGCGGGGATTTGCCGTATTCGAGGCGGCGCTGGCGCGGGCCTGGGACCAGGGACGGCCCGACCCGGAGACGGCCTTCCACCGTTTGGGTCGAGCCTATCTCGCTTTTGCCCATGACGAACCCGCCTACTATTCCGCCATGTTCGAGGCCGGCGTGCCGCTTGATGCCAGCCCCGAGCTGCGCGCGGCGGCGGACCGTGCCTTCCAGAACCTGCGCGCGGCGTCCGAGGCGCTGATCGCGCTGCTGCCAGCGGGCAAGCGTCCGCCGGCGCTGATGATGGCGCTGCATGTGTGGTCGATGTCGCATGGCGTCGCCGCGCTGTTCGGCCGGGCCGACGGCGGGCGCCGCCCGCTTCCGATGTCGGCGGCCGAGCTGCTGGAGGCCGGCATGCTGATCTATCTGCAGGGCCTCGGCATCGGCCGCGACGCCGGTTCGGCGCCCCGCGACTAAGCAATTGTACGCCCCATGCTTGACACGGAGCAGTGTCGGGGCCATTTATGTAAATGTGATTTACATTCACGCTCTGTCATGGTGAGGGATCAATGCCGATCGTCGAGAAGCTTGACGAATATGGGAAGGGAGCCTGGATCGCCTTCGCGGTTCTCGGCTTCATCGTGTTCTGGCCCTTGGGTCTGGCGACCCTGGCCTTTCTTTTCTGGAGTGGACGCATGGGTTGCGGAATGGGCGGCGCTGACCGCTACGAACACAGGATGAACCGTCTGCAAAGCAAGATGGAGCGCCTGAAGGAACGGATGGGCGGCCGCGAGGGCGGTTTCGGCGGCTGGGGCCGCGGCCCGTCCAGTGGCAACCGCGCCTTCGACGAGTATCGTCAGGAGACGCTGCGGCGCCTCGAGGACGAGCAGAAGGAGTTCCAGGACTTCCTCGGCCGTCTGCGGATGGCGCGCGACAAGGCCGAGTTTGACCAGTTCATGGCCGACCGGCGTAGCAACGGCGCAGAGCCGCAGGCCAGCGCCGGCTGAGCACTCCGCAGTCTGCCGTGACAATCGTCAGCGCCCGCCCCGGGACACCAGGGCGGGCGTTTTCATGTTTGGACACGATCACCCGACCTCAAGGTCGCCTTGCGTATACCCGGCATTAACCTTGCTGGAGGCTTAACTCGATCGCGAGCATGCGGTTCGCAGGAACCCGGTTTTGCGCCCATCTTTCGCCGGATTCAAAGGCGATTGAGGGACACGGCATTCCCCGGATCGCGGATCGGGCGGCGTCGCGGGGTCACCTGCGGCGCGTATGGCGGGGCGTTGGCCGGAGAACCGGTCCGCATCGCCAGGGCAAAAGGACGACCTAGATGAATCCCGCCGACGTCGCGCAGGCTGCGCCGCAGATCGATATGTCGTTCTGGACCCTGTTCTGGCACGCCCATATCGTGGTGAAGCTTGTCATGATCGGATTGCTCGGCGCCTCGGTCTGGTGCTGGTCGATCATCATCGACAAGACGCTGCTCTATCGTCGCACCCGCAAGGAGATGGATGCCTTCGAGGAGGTGTTCTGGTCGGGCCGCTCGCTCGAAGAACTCTACCGCGAACTTGCAGCCAAGCCGGTGTCCGATATGTCGGCCGTTTTCGTCGCCGCGATGCGCGAGTGGAAGCGCTCTTTCGAGAATGGCGGACGCTCCGTTGCCAGCCTGTCGCAACGCATCGACAAGGTGCTCGACGTGACGATCCAGCGCGAGATCGAGCGGCTCGAGTCCAAGCTGCTGGTGCTGTCCACCGTCGCTTCGGCTGCCCCCTTCATTGGCCTGTTCGGCACCGTCTGGGGTATCATGAACTCCTTCACCGCGATTGCTGTGTCCAAGAATTCTTCGCTCGCCGTGGTAGCGCCCGGCATCGCCGAGGCGCTGTTTGCCACCGCCATCGGCCTGTTTGCCGCGATTCCCGCGCTGATGGCCTACAACAAGCTGCAGTCCGAGGTCGCCAAGGCCTCGAGCCGGCTGGAAGCCTTTGCCGACGAGTTCTCCGCGATCCTGTCGCGGCAGATCGACGAGCGGCTGGCGGCTTGAGGGATCACTGACATGGGCATGTCCGCAGCATCCGTCGGCAAGGGCGGGGGACGACGAGGCCGTCGCGGCCGTCGGCACGGCGCCATCGCCGAGATCAACATGACGCCGTTCATCGACGTCATGCTGGTTTTGCTGATCATCTTCATGGTCGCGGCGCCGCTGATCGCCACCGGCGTGCCGCTCGACCTGCCGCAGACCGGCGCAAAGCCGATCAATGTCGACCAGAAGCCGATCACGATCGCGATCGACGGCAAGGGCCAGATCTTCCTGCAGGACCAGCCGACGCTGGAGCCCGATCTGGTGATGAGGCTGCAGGGCCTCGCCAAGCAGGGTTTCGACGAGCGGATCTATGTGCGCGGCGACCGGATGGTCGATTATGGGCGGGTGGCGTCGGTGATGTCGACGATTACCTCAGCAGGTTTCAAGCGGGTCGCGCTCGTCACCGAGCCGGCGCGCTGAGCACAATGAAAGCGAGGACCCAGCGGCTGTGAAGCTTTCCTCCGAACCGGGCATGGTGATGTCGGCGCTCGGCCACGCGACGTTTCTCGTCGCGGGGCTGCTGGCGTTTTCGTCGCCTGCGCCGTTGCCGGACAATGAGGAAGCGATCGCCGTTGAAATGGTCGATGCCAGTGCGCTGAACCAGGTCACGCGCGGCGAGCGCAAGGCCGAAAAGGTGCAGGAGCAGCCGATCCAACGCGCGGAACGCAAGTCCGAGATCGTCGAGCGCAAGGAAGAGGGCGAGGCCAAGCAGGACACGCCCGCGCCGCCGACCCGCCCGGCCGAGCTGAAGCTCGCCGACGATAATGCCTCGGCCCCGCTGCCGCCTCCGCGTGCCGTCAATCTGCCCAAGACCGAGCCGAAGCCGCCCTTGCCCGAGCCGGTGAAGCAGCCGCCGCAGAAGACCGGTCCCAGCGCCGCCGAGATCGCCGAGCAGAAGCGCGAAGAGCTGGCGAAGCTTGCCGAGGAAGCCGAGATCGCTTCCAAGGCGAAGCAGGCCGAGGAAGCCGCGAAGGCCGCGGCCAAGGCCAAGAGCGAAGCCGAGGCGCAGGCGAGGCTGGAGGCTGCCGCCAAGGCGAAGGTGGAAGCCCAGGCCAAGGCCGAGGCTGCCGAAGCCGCACGGGAAAAGGCCGAGGCGCTCGCCAAGGCGAAAGCCGAAGCCGAGGCGAAGGCCAAGATCGCCGCTGCCGCCAAGGCCAAGCAGGAGGCCGAAGCCAAGGCCAAACGCGAGGCCGAGATCGCCAAGAATTTCAA